>NZ_JADLQN010000001.1:2850766-3167518 GCF_015477835.1 Nocardia higoensis
CCAAGAACGCCTCGATCGGTGCGCACTCCAAGGTTCCGCATCTCACCTACGTCGGCGACGCGACCATCGGTGAGCACAGCAACATCGGCGCGTCCAGTGTGTTCGTCAACTACGACGGGGTGACCAAACACCACACCGTGGTCGGTTCCCATGTGCGTACCGGCAGCGACACCATGTTCGTCGCGCCGGTGACCGTGGGTGACGGCGCCTATACGGCGGCGGGTACTGTACTGCGCAGGAACGTTCCGCCAGGAGCTCTGGCGGTGTCCGGCGGGCCGCAGAAGAACCTCGAGAACTGGGTGCCGCGGAACCGGCCGGGAACCGCGGCGGCGATCGCGGCGGCCCGCGCCCTCGCGGCAGATGAGAAGTCCAGTCACGCAACAGAGCAAAAGGATGGCGAACAGCAGTGACCGCATCATGGATCGATAATCAGAAGAACCTGATGCTATTTTCCGGACGCGCTCATCCCGAGCTCGCCGAGCAGGTCGCCAAGGAACTGGACGTCCAGGTCACCCCGCAGACCGCGCGCGATTTCGCCAACGGCGAGACCTTCGTGCGCTTCGAGGAGTCGGTGCGCGGCTCGGACGCCTTCGTGCTGCAGAGCTTCCCCGCGCCGGTGAACCAGCACCTGATGGAACAGCTCATCATGATCGACGCGCTCAAGCGCGGTTCGGCCAAGCGGATCACCGCGGTGCTGCCGTTCTACCCCTACGGCCGTCAGGACAAGAAGCACCGCGGCCGCGAGCCCATCTCCGCTCGCCTGGTCGCCGACCTGCTCAAGACCGCGGGCGCGGACCGCATCATCACCGTCGACCTGCACACCGATCAGATCCAGGGCTTCTTCGACGGCCCGGTCGACCACATGCACGCGCTGTTCCAGCTCTCCGAGCACGTGCGGGCGAACTACAGCCTGGAGAACATCACCGTCGTCTCCCCCGACGCCGGTCGCGTGAAGGTCGCCGAGAAGTGGGCCAACGCCCTCGAGGGCGCGCCGGTGGCGTTCATCCACAAGACCCGCGACCCGCTGGTGCCCAACCAGGTGAAGTCGCACCGCCCGGTCGGTGACGTCGACGGCCGCACCTGCATCCTGATCGACGACATGATCGACACCGGCGGCACCATCGCCGAGGCCGTGCGCGTGCTGCGCGAGGCGGGCGCGGGTGACGTCGTCATCGCCGCCACCCACGGGGTGCTGTCGGCGCCCGCCGCCGAGCGTCTCGCCGCCTGCGGCGCCCGTGAGGTCGTGGTCACCAACACCGTGCCGATCACCGAGGACAAGAAGTTCCCGCAGCTGACGGTGCTGTCCATCGCCCCGCTGCTGGCCCGCACCATCCGCGAGGTCTTCGAGAACGGTTCGGTCACCGGCCTGTTCAACGGCAACGCTTAGTATTTCGACGCGCGAAGGGCGGTCCCGGATGATCCGGGACCGCCCTTCGCGTGTGCTCGCGTCCTCCTGTGTCAGCCGCAGAGTCCCGGCTCGCAGGGACCCTGCGGTCCGGCGGACAGGGTGGACAGGGTGGACATGATGAGGAACAGGACGGAGTAGGCGCCGTATGCGGCCGACCCCGCTTCCGGGCCGACCTGCGGAATCTCGATGGGCAGGAAGCCCGAGCCGGAGCCGCCTGCCGTGTCGCCGAGTTCTTGGACCGCGGTGCCGGTCAGCGGTTCGAGGGGCAGGCCGGGAGCCGCGGTGGCCTGGCCCGCGCCCATTACCGCCGAAAAGGTGATCGCCGCCGCCGCGAGGCTCGTCAAGGTTCGCCGCACAGTCTTCCTCCTGTCGCGCGCCCCTATTTCTCGGGGCAGGACTTCTTTGGGCATAGAGTGCTAGGTAATCCATTGCAGGACAACCATTTTCGCTGTCGCAGCCTATTGGCGAACAAGCGGGTACGCAAGGGCTGGACCGATGACCGGGCCCGTCCGGCGTGCGCGATGTCCGAGGTGCGTGGTACGCATGGGGTGCTGGCGACGGCCGATTGCGCTGTCGCAGGTCGAAACAAGGGGGGAACTTCATGACGACGCCGGAGGATCCGCGGCCGGGGATCGATCTCGGGAAACCGGGGCCGGACCCGGCCCAGGCCGACCCGACCCTGCTCGCACAGCCGAGCGGTTCGCCGATGCCGCAGGCGCCCGCGCCGGGGTTCGGCGGAGCAGGAGATCAGGTGCCGGGGACGCCGCCGTCGGCCTACCCCTCATATCCCTCCTACCCCGCCCAGCCGGCGCCGCCCGGGCACCAGGCGTCCTACGGCTCGGGGTACGGTCCGCACACCGGGTATCCCTCGGCTCCGGGATACGCGGGTCGTCCGCCGCATGCCGCGCCGCCCCCGCCGTCCGGGAGTCCGTATCCGGCGCAGGGCGGGTTCGCGCCCGCTCCCCCGCCCGGGCCGTACGGCGCCCCGTACCCCGGCGCCTACGTTCCGCCGCCGGTCTACAGTCCGCCCGGCGTGCCGACCGCGCACGGCTACCAGGAGCAGCAGACGCCGATCTTCTCGATCATCAGTTTCGCCCTCGCCGCCGCGAGCGTGGCCGCGATCGTGATGCTGTGCGGCTTCCCGGCGTTGTTCACCGCGCCCGTGGGCATCGTGCTCGGGATCATCGGACACAACAAGAAGGAGTCGCTCGGACTGGGCGCGGCCATCACCAATGGGGTGATTCTGGCGCTCGTGCTGGTGGTGATCCTGTTCGTGGCGGGCGCGATCTGGTCGGTGTGAGCACCACGCCCTCGGATCGGTCCGCCGGACGTGTGCTTCGGGATCCTGAGACGAGATCGCCCGAACCGCGAATTCCCGATGTCACCTCCCTGCCTCGGAGTATCCCGGGTCGATACTGGTTCGGGACTCGCGTGCCGTCGATGCGCCGCTGCCACCGCGGTGGGCCGGTGAGCGGTAGAGATGCGAGCGAGGTGGTACACCGAGCGTTGGTGATGCCGACACGACGAGGAGGACGTCCATGACCGATCCGAAGAATCCCGAGGACCGAGGCGACCCGGATACCGGCGCCACACCACCGGAGCGCGAGGAGACGCCGCCGTCGTTGTCGAAGGAAACCGGAGGTTCGCCCGCGTCCGGCACGACACCGCCGTCCGGCACGACACCGCCGTCGTCCGGCGGCACGCCGTCGAACTCCGGGGCGGAGCCCTCCACCGGTGGGCCGAGTTGGGGTGAGCCGAACGAAACCACCGGCTATCCGGGTGAGCCGACGCACCGGGACCAGCCGCCGCCGTACCCGGGCCAGTCGCCCTACCCGGGCCAAGGGCAACCCCCGTATCCCGGGGCCGGGCAGACGCCGTACCCGGGCCAGGGGCAGTCGTCCTACCCGGGCCAAGGGCAACCCCCGTATCCGGGGGCCGGACAGACGCCGTACCCGGATTCCGGCCATGAGCCTTATCCCGGCGCGGGCCAGGGTGGCTACCAGGGGTATCCGCCGGCCGGTGGGCAAGCACAGATGCCGGGGCAGGGCGGTTATCAGCAGTATCCGGGATACCGGTCGCCGTACGAACCGTTCGGCGCGGAACAGCCGCAGCGGCAGGGACCACAGGTCATGTCGATCATCGGATTCGTCTGCGCGGCCGTCGCGCTGTTCTTCTGCCCGGTTCTGTTCGGGCCGGTCGGCATCGTGCTGGGCGTGATCGGGCACACCAGGGGCGAGTCGCTGGGTAAGTGGGCCGCGATCGTCTCGGCGGTGGCGCTGATCGTGGGCCTGCTGCTCGGTCTGGCGATCTACAACTCCGATATCGTGCCCAACCAGACCTGATCCCGGCCGGAGCTGATTTCGGTCAGGACTGATCCGGCCGAAACCGCGGTAGCACGATCCCGGTCGCCCGCGCACAGCGGTGTCGGCCGTAGGGTCGGTGCATGGCTGGATTCGGTGGCTTCCCGCTCGCGGGCCTGGACCTCTACGAAGATCTCGAGGTCGACAATTCGAAGACGTTCTGGACCGCCCACAAGCACATCTACGAGCAGGCCGTGCGCGATCCGATGCTGGCGCTGACCGCCGAACTGGAAGCCGAGTTCGGCCCGGCCAAGATCTTCCGCCCCTACCGCGACGTGCGCTTCGCCAAGGACAAGGCGCCGTACAAGACACACCAGGGCGCGGTGGCCGGGACCGCGCCCGGTGTGGGCTGGTACGTCCAGATCGGCGCTGCGGGCCTGTTCGTCAGCGGCGGCTTCTACCGCGGATCCGCCGAACAGGTCGCGCAGTTCCGCCGGGCCGTCGACGACGACGTACGCGGCCCCGAACTGGAGTCCATCCTCCGCCCCATCGTGAACGCTGGGTTCGTCCTCGGCGGCGAGACGTTGAAGACCAGACCCAAGGGTTACGACGCCGACCATCCGCGCATCGCCCTGCTCAGGCACAAGTCGATCACCTGCTCCCGCGCCTTCGGCGCGCCGGACTGGCTGTCCACCCCGCAGACCGCCGACCAGGTCCGCGCGGCGTGGGCGACGTTGCGCCCGCTGGTGGAGTGGTCGACCGCCGTGGTGGGCCCGGCCGGCGCCTGATCGACGCCCGGCCGGGCGGAGCGGCGGCTTGATTCACTGCCGGGTGGCCAGCGCCAACGCGAAGCGGTTGTCGGGGTCAGTCCACACCTGCTCCACCGCGAAGCCGGACTCGGCCAGTTCGGCGGTGAGCCCGTCGATGCGGAACTTGGCCGAGATCTCGGTGCGCATCTGCTCGCCGCGTGCGAAATCGACGGTCAGGCCCAGATCCGCGACGGTGACGGTCATGTCCTCGGTCGCGGCCAAGCGCATCTCGATCCACTCGTTGTCGGCATCCCACACCGCGACGTGCTCGAACTTCTCCGGGACGAAGTCGGCGCGCAGGCGGTGGTTGAGCACGTGCAACACATTGCGGTTGAACGCGGCGGTCACGCCGCGCGCATCGTCGTAGGCGGGGACCAGCACGGCCGGGTCGATCACCAGGCCCGCGCCGAGCAGCAGGCGCTCGCCGGGTTCGAGCACCTCGTGGATGCCGGCGAGGAAGTCCCGGCGTTCCTCGGGGACCAGATTGCCGATCGTGCCGCCCAGGAAGGCGATCATCCGGCGTCCGCCGCGCGGCAACGTCTGCAGCGTGTCGGTGAAGTCGCTGACCACGCCGTGCACGGCCAGGCCGGGAAACTCCGCGGCCACCTCGGCCGCGGCCACGCGCAGCGCCGCCGACGAGACGTCCTGCGGCACATAGGTGTGCAGCGGACCCCGCGCTGTCAGCGCGCTGAGCAGCAGCCTGGTCTTGGCGGCCGAACCCGCCCCGAGTTCGACGAGCACCTCCGCCTGGGCGAGTCGGGCGATCTCGCCGACGACGTGCTGCAGCAGCGCGCGTTCGGTCCGGGTCGGGTAGTACTCCGGCAGCTCGGTGATCTGTTCGAACAACTCGCTACCCCGCGCGTCGTAGAACCACTTGGGGGGCAACGACTTGGGATCGGCGGTGAGTCCGCGCTCGGCGTCCGCGCGCAGGGCCGAGGTGAGGTCGGCGTCGGTGAGGTGCACTTCCATGGTCGGTGCTGTCATGCGTTCGGCCTTTCGGTGTGCGCGGCGTCTGCCGAATCGGTGGGGGCCGGAGGGGAGAAGGAAAGGGCCGGGTCGCCGACGTGCCGAGCGGTGTCGGCCCGGTCGGCCTCGGGTGGCGGTACGGATGCCGAGCGGGCCGAATCGGTGGCCCGCGGGGCCGGATCGGATATCGGCGGCGCCGGGACGAGCGCGGTGGCGCCGGTGACGACGAGGGGGTCGACGGCGAGGAAGCCGGGTTCGGCCCGGACGAGGCAGCGGTCCGGGATCTGCCGCCAGCGGGGGTCGTCGTCGTAGGGCTCCGAGCACAGGATCGCGACATCGTCGGTGACCAGGGCGGCGAGTGAGTGGTGGACGGTAGTGGCCAGCAGGCGGGAGCCGTCGCAGAGCAGGAGATTGAGCCGGGCGGCCGGGGCGTGGTCCAGGACGGCCGCGGCGAACAACCGCAGCGCCGACGCCGGGTCGTCGCCGTAGCCACCGCTCTCCGCGGCGATGACGAGATCGCCGAGCAGCACCCACAGCGCCGCGGCATCGGTGGAAGCTTCCGCTTCCAGCATCCGGGCGGTCTGGAAGAGCCTGGTCTGACCGGCGCGGGTGGCGGCGGCGTCGAGATCGGCGACGACCGCGGTGAGCGTGTGCCGCCAGTCCGGCACGACGCCGTTGTGGCTGGCCGCCCAGCGACCGGTGAGAAACGGAGCGCAGGCGCTGCGCTCGATCGGCATGCCGACGGTGGCCGAACGCACCGAGCCGAGCACCGCGGTCGACTCCAGTTGCCCGAGGACTTCGGTGACCGCGGGGTCGCTCCAGATCGGCTCCCGGTTGCGGTAGCGGCTCACCCGCGGACCGTCCGGGCCGGGACGCCACCAGGCCGCGCCGAACCCGTCGGCGTTGATGGTGCCGCCCTCGCGCATGTCGCGGGGCGCCCACGACTGCCGGTACAGCGAATGCGGGCCACGGGTGAGCAGTTCGCCGACCGCGACCGGCGGGCCGACGTAACCGAGATGCCTGCACATCAGCGCTCCTCCGCTCGCAGGTCGCGCGCCAGCCGGAAGCCGGCGAAGATCTGCCTGCGGATCGGGTGATCCCAGTTGCGGAAGGTGCCGCGACAGGCCACCTGGTCGGTGCCGAACGATCCGCCGCGCAGCACCCGGTAGTCGCCGCCGAAGAACACCTCGGAGTATTCGCGATAAGGGAAGGCGCGGAAGCCCGGATAGGGGTCGAAGCCCGAGGACGTCCATTCCCAGACATCGCCGACCATCTGGTGCGCGCCGGTCGGCGACGCCCCCGCCGGGTAGGCGCCGACCTCGGCGGGTTCCAGATGCCGTTGTCCCAGATTGGCTTTCGACTCGTCCGGGTCGGCCTCACCCCATGGGTACCGGCGGGAGGTTCCGGTGGCCGGGTCGAAGCGGGCCGCCTTCTCCCATTCGGCCTCGGTGGGCAGGCGTTTGCCCGCCCAGCGCGCGAAGGCCTCCGCCTCGAACCAGCACACGTGCACCACCGGCTGCCGGGGCCGAAGCGGGGTGATCGCGCCGAAGACCCGCCGCCACCAACGGCCGTCGCTGTCGCGCTCCCAGAACTGCGGTGCGGTCAGGCAGGCGTTCGTCCGATGCGCCCAGCCGCGTTCGGACCACAGCTCCGGCCGCCGGTAGCCGCCGTCGTCGACGAAGGCCAGGTATTGCTCGTTGGTGACCGGTGCGGCATCGATGACGAAGGCGGGCACGTGCACCGGGTGCGCGGGCCGTTCGTTGTCCAGCGCCCACGGGTCCGCCGAGGTACCCATGACGAATTCGCCGCCGGGCACGATCACCTCGCCGGCGACCTCGGCCCGTGCCGCCGGGGCGGGTGGGGCGGCCAGCACCGGCTCGCCCGCGCGTAGCTGGTGGGTGGCGAGCATGGTCTCGTCGTGTTGCTGCTCGTGCTGGGCGATCATGCCGAAGGCGAAACCGCCCTCGATCAGCGGACCGCCGCGCAGGGGACTGTGGTCCAGCACATCCCAGACCTTGTCGCGCACCGTGCCGACATAGCCGCGGGCCTGGGCGGGATCGAGCAGCGGCAGCGCCGGACGGTTCGCCCTGGCGTGTTTGAAGGCGTCGTAGAGCTCGTCGATATCGGCGCGTACGGCCGCCCGGCCACCCACGTCGCGGACGAGCCACAACTCCTCCTGATTGCCGATATGCGCCAGATCCCAGACCAGCGGGCTCATCAGCGGGGAATGCTGGGCGATCAGGTCGCTCTCGTCCACGGCGTCGGTGAGTGCCGCGGTGCGGGCGCGGGCGGTGGTCAGCACTTCGGCGATCCGGGCACGGAGCAGGTCGGTGTGCGCCCGATCCGTCGCCACGAATGCGTTCGTCGCCGTACCTTCGGAGGGCGCCTTCGCACCGCCGGACGGTGCCTTCGCACCACGGCTCGGGTCTGCGCGGCCGGTCGAGCCGAGCCCGGTGGCGGGGGCGTCGGGGGGCGGTGTCGGGCTGTGGGTGGGGGTCGAGGGGTCGATCACGATCGTGCTCTCCCGGTAAGCAGATGTGCGAGCGCCGGGGCAGGCTCGCGGAGGGACGGTCGGCACAGCTCCCCGCCGGAGAATCGGCGGAGATGCACGGCTGGAGGTCGGCGGAGATCACTCGGCGGATACCGGCCGAATCCGGAGGACACAGGATGGCGGGGACGCGTCTCGCCGCGAGACGCCGCAAAGCCCTCGACAGGTCCCACCCGAGAACTCGGGCAGGAGCCGCCGCGGGCTCGCTGGATGTCCGGGGACGAGGCGGCACGCCGGCACATGCGAGCGATCCTCACGACGCCACCCGCACGGGCTCGTCGGCCGGTGTGCGCCCGGCGCGGCAGCGACGCGCGGCGGCGGCGAGATCGGTGGCCGCTTCGGGCGTGCGGGCGTGCGCGGTGGCCAGGTCGAGCAGGGCGGCGGCGGCCGCGCGGATGTCGGGGTCGGCCAGGCCGCAGCGCGCCGCGTGCGACCACTGGCCCGCGGTCGAGCCGGCGAGGCGGGTGGCCTCGGCGACGACCTGCGGAGTGGACAGCAGCGCGTCGAAGAGGTGGATGGGGACGATCCAGTCCTCGCCGGGCTGGGCGTCGAGATAGCGGATCTCGAAGTAGCCCGAGGCGCGGACCGGGGGGAACAGGGTGGTCAGGTGGTAGCAGAGGTCGTCGGTACCGGGGCGGCGACCGACCTCGTCGTCGAGAGCGCCGGACAGCCAGTCGGCGAAGGTGGCGCCGGGCGGCGGTGACCAATCGGGGTAGCCGGGCACGGACCTGTCCGCGGGCCCGTCCGTTCTGCGCAGGCACAACAGCGGCACATCCAGGGCCCAGCGGGGATAGCAGGTGATCGGGTCCGCCCAGTCCTGCACGGGCGGGCGGGTGCGGGTGTTGTCCAGGCGCAACCAGGTGCGCATGCGCTGGGAGGCCCAGGCGCCGGGCGGCGCGCCACGCAGATCCGGTGAGCAGGCGAAGGCCGCCACCAGGGCGGGACCGGCCGCGTAGAGCATCGACCAGCGCGCGGTCACCTCGGCGGCGTCGGCACCCGCGTCGACGCTGACCTGCGTGGCTGCGGTATTGCACATCATGAGCTTGCCGAACGGGCCGACGCCCGCGAAGAACCGTTCCATGGCCCGGTAGCGAGGAGAGCGCAGCAGCCGGTCGGCGTAGCGGTCGGCGTCGGCGGCGCGGGCGACGGGCCTGATGCCCGCGGCGGCGAGGAGTTCGGTGAGCAGGCGGGCATCGGCACGCAGGTTGTCGCACAGATCGGCGGCGGTGGTGAACGGGTCGCTGGACAATTCGATCTGACCGCCGGGTTCGACGGTGACCCGGCTACCACCCGGCAGCGGAAGTGCCGGGGAGCCTGGGACGAGTGAGAGGGGGGCGTGCGGGCCGAGAGCGGCGGCGAGTGCGGACAACCGCGGGCGTGGGACGGGACCGGACGCCGGATGCTCACCCTGCACGGTGAGCCATTCCAGTTCGGCGCCGATCAGGGCGGGTGGCCCGAGTTTGAAGCACACGCCGCCCAGGAAGGCTTCCGCGGCGGCGCGCGAGGACAACGCGCCGGAGGAATCGACCAAGTCGGCCGGACCCTGATGTTCGAGCGTGACCGCCATGCGAGCCTCCCACCGGGTGTGGTTTCGGACAGGGCATTCACCGACAAGATCCAGCGTAGCGATCATCACCGACAAGAAACGACCTGAAAGCGGACATCCGGTCGGGCTAGGGTCGTCGGCATGCTGGACGACATGCGTGTGCGCGCCGACACCCCTGGCCTGCTGGCCGACCCCGACCTGGTCTTTCTCGACAGCGCGGGCTCCTCGTTGCCCCCGCGCGTGGTGCTCGACGCCCAACTCGGGCACCTGCGGCGGGAAGCCGAGGTCGGCGGGTATCGGGCCGCCGCCGAACGCCTCGACGACCTGGCCGCGGTCAAGTCGGCCATCGGTGAGCTCATCGGCGCCGACCCGGCCGATGTCGCGCTCAGCGACAGCGCCACCCGCTCCTGGTCCGACTTCTTCCACTCGGTGCCGCTCCGCCCCGGCGATCGCGTACTCATCAGCGGCTCGGACTACGCCAGCAGTGCGATCGCCGCCCTGCACCGGGCCGCCGAGACCGGCGCGACGGTCGAACAGATTCCCGACGACGACACCGGACAGCTGGATCTGGACGCCCTCGCGGCCATGGTCGACGAGCGAGTCGCCCTGGTCTCGCTGCTGCACGTCCCGACGAACGGCGGACTGGTGAACCCGGCCGCGGAGGCGACCGCGATCGCGCACTCGGTGGGCGCGCTGGTGCTGCTCGACGCCTGTCAGTCGGCCGGGCAACTCCCCCTCGACGTCACCGCGCTCGGCGTGGACGCGCTCTCGGTCACCGGTCGCAAATGGCTGCGCGGTCCCCGCGGTACCGGATTCCTGTACGTGCGACCCGATTCCACCGCCGGGCTCGTCCCGCAACGCCTCGACCTGCACAGCGCGCAGTGGACCGCGCCGGACGCCTACGAACTCGCTCCCGACGCCCGGCGATGGGAATTCTGGGAGTGCGACGTGGCGGCCAGGCTGGGACTCGGCGCGGCCGTGCGCTACCTGCTCGACCTCGGCCCCGACGAGGTCTATACCGCCATCGCCGAGCGCGCCGCCTACCTGCGCGCCGCGCTGGCGGACCTGCGCGGGGTCACCGTGCGCGACAACGGAGTCCGGCATGGCGGCATCGTGTCGTTCACCGTCGACGGGTTCGAGGCCACCGAGGTGCGCGATCGGCTCGCGGCCGAGAACATCACCCTCACCGTCAGTTTCGCCCACTCCACGTTGCTGGACATGACCGCGCGCGGGCTGCCCGCGGTGGTCCGGGCCTCTCCGCACTGCTTCGTGAGCTACCCGGAGCTGGACCGCTTCGTGCGCGCGCTGGCGGCACTGTAGATGTCGCAGCGGGAACTGATCGTGCTCGGCACCGGCAGCCAGGTGCCGACCAAACAGCGCAACCACAACGGATACCTGTTGCGTTGGGGCCGCGAGGGGTTGCTGTTCGATCCGGGTGAGGGCACGCAGCGGCAGATGTCCTTCGCCGGGGTCGCCGTCTCCGATCTCACCCACATCGCGTTGACCCACTTCCACGGCGACCACTGCCTCGGCCTGCCCGGCATCGTGCAGCGCATCAACCTCGACGAGGTCGCGCACCCCGTCGACGCCTACTACCCCGCGTCCGGCCAGCTGTTCTTCGACCGGCTGTGCGCGGCCAGCGCCTTCTACCACTGCATCGACCTGCGACCGCACCCCATCGCCGCACCGGGCCCGCTCGACACCCCCGACGCGACGTTCGAACTGCGCGCGGTGCCGCTCTCGCATCCGGTGGAGGCGTTCGGCTACCGGCTCACCGAACCCACGCGCCGTCGGATGCTCCCCGATCGGTTGCACGACTTCGACATTCGCGGACCACGTATCGCGGAACTGCAGCAGGCGGGCAGCATCGTCGCCGGTGATCGCATCGTGACCCTCGACGAGGTGAGCGAGCCCCGTCCCGGCCAGAGTTTCGCCTTCGTCATGGACACCCGGCTGTGCCCGGGTGTGCTCGAGGCCGCCGCCGGGGTGGATATGCTGGTCATCGAGGCCACCTTCCTCGACGCCGAGGCCCATCTCGCCGAGGAGCACGGTCACCTCACCGCGGGCCAGGCCGCCCGCGTCGCCGCCGAGGCGGGCGTCCGCACCCTCGTCCTCACCCACTTCTCTCAGCGCTACCGCACGCTGGAGGACCACCGTCGCGAGGCCGAAGCGCACTTCTCCGGGGAGATATTCGTCGCCGAGGATCTGCAACGCATCCCCTTCCCCGCACGAGAGTGAGCGGCGGAGCGGCCCCTGGCAGTGAAGAATTCCGCCGAGTCCCTTCGCGACGCCGGAATCTCGTGAAATGCTGGGTGTTATGGCCGTTTTCGTCGAATCGCGCCGTTGCCAGGGGGTGGGCTGTTGAACTTCGATGCCGAACTCAATCCCGCAGAAGTGCAGATCGGGTATTACCTCGCGCAGCCCCCGGACGCCGTGTGGCGGGCGCTGACCGAACCCGACCTGCTCGCCGAGTGGCTCATGCGCCCCATCGGGTTCGCCACCCTCGTCGGCACCCATTTCATCTTCGAGGTCCCCACCGACCCGCCCGGTGAGGTGGCCAGCGAGGTGTTGCTCGCCCGGCCCGGCGAACAACTCACCCTCACCTGGGTCGACCTGCGCTCCGAACGGCCCGCGCGCTGGGTGCTGGACTGGAGCCTGGTCCCGCACGGCCGCGGCACCCGGCTGCTGCTCACCCACGGCGGCTTCGACATCGAGCATCCCCGGCAGAAGATGGCGCGCAACGCCATGGAGCGGGGATGGCGCAGCGCGCTGGGGAAGCTGCGCACCGTGCTGGACCGCACCCAGAACTGAGGTGCTCGACCGGGCGAACGCACTCGGGCGTCCTGCGACCGGTGGGGCGCGTGTGGCCGGAACGGATATCCACGGGCAGCAGGGGGTTAACACGGGCGGGTGTCGCGCGGGATAGTTGGACGAGGCCGGTTCGCGGCGGTGGGCGCGGGGCCGGCAGAAGGAGTCCGACCTTGAGCAAGTTCACCGACGAGATGTACGCGACCGCGCTGAGCTCCCCCTACGGCCTGGTGACCGGGGAGCCGGACGCGCCCGTGCGGCATTCCTGGGGACAGGTCCACGCGGTCGCCCGGCGGATGGCGGGTGCGCTCGCCGAAGCGGGGATCGGGCGGGGCGATGCCGTCGGGGTGCTCGCGGGCATGCCGGTGGACATCGCGCCCGCCTGTCAGGCGGTGTGGATGCGCGGCGGGTCGATCACCATGCTGCACCAGCCGACGCCGCGCACCGATCTGGCCTTGTGGGCACGCGACACCGAGACGGTGCTGCGGATGATCCGGGCCCGGGCAGTGGTGCTCGGCGCGCCGTTCGAGATGGCCGAACCGCTGCTGCGCGAGCGCGGCATCGCGGTGGTGACGCTGGAGCAGTTGCGCGCGGGCTCGGAGGTCGAACCGGTGGACACCGCCGAGGACGATGTCGCGCTGCTGCAGCTGACCTCCGGTTCGACCGGCTCACCGAAGGCGGTGCGCATCACGCACGGCAATTTCTACGTCAATGCCTACGCGATGTTCGACCGGGTGAAGTTCCGCCCCGACAGCGATGTGATGATCAGCTGGCTGCCACTCTTCCACGACATGGGCATGGTGGGCTTCCTCAGCGTGCCCATGCAGATCGGCGCCGAGGTGGTGTGCGTGACGCCGATGGACTTCCTGCGCAGACCGCTGCTGTGGGCCGAGCTGATCGACCGGTACCGCGGTACCGTGACCGCCGCCCCCAATTTCGCGTACTCCCTGCTGGCCCGCCGATTGACGCAGGCCGAACCGGGCTCGATCGATCTGAGCAGCGTGCGCTACATGTGGAACGGCGCCGAGCCCGTGGACGCGGACACCATGAACGCGCTGGCCCGAGCGGGTGCGCCGTTCGGCCTCGACCCGATGGCCCTGACCCCGGTCTACGGGATGGCCGAGACCACGCTGGCGGTCTCCCTCCCGGACCCGGGCAGAGGACAGGTACTCGACGTGGTCGACGCCGATCTGCTCGAGGCGCTCGGCAAGGCCGTGCCGGTCACCGACCACGGTCATCATGGCACGGTGCGGCGCCTGCCCACCCTCGGCTATCTGGTCGATCACCTCGAAGGCCGAGTGGTCGACGCGGATCGCCATCCGCTGCCCACCCGTTCGGTCGGGGTGATCGAACTGCGCGGCCCCGCCGTCACCACCGGCTACATCACCGTCGACGGATTCGTGCCCGCCCAGGACGCCGACGGCTGGCTCGACACCGGCGACATCGGTTACTTCACCGAGGACGGGCTGGTGGTGGTATGCGGGCGGGTCAAGGACGTCATCATCATGGGCGGGCGCAACATCTTCCCCACCGACGTGGAGCGCGCGGCGATGCGGGTGGCCGGAGTGCGAGCGGGCAACGCGGTCGCGGTGCGGCTGGACGCGGGGCAGAAACGGGAGAGTTTCGCGGTGGTCGTCGAGTCCAACGACCACGAGGACGAGGAGGCTGTCCGGCGCATCGAGCGCGAGATCGTGCACGCGGTGTTCAGCGAGGTCGGGGCGCGGCCACGCACGGTCGCGGTGCTCGGTCCGGGGGCGCTGCCCAAGACCTCCTCGGGCAAACTGCGCCGGGCGGCCACCGCCGCACATCTGCGGTGAACCGCGACATAGTTACTCACGCGACGGACTCGCTTGCGGCATATCGTGATCCGACCCGGATCGCCAACCGTGCGGCGTCGCTATTCGTGCGGCATCGCGATCCGGCCTATGGTCGTTCCGACCTGGATCGCGATCCGGCGACATCGGCAGTGCGGCCAGAGTCAGTGCAGTTGGTTCTGCGCGGCTTCCAGACCGAGGCGAAGCAGCAACTCCACGGCGTCGGCGGCCTGTTCGACGATCACCGGCACCTCCTTGCGCTCGGCGGCCGCGAACGGCTTGAGCACGAAATCCGCGGGATCCTGACGGCCGGGCGGACGCCCGATGCCTAACCGGACCCGTAGATAGTCCTTGGTGGTCAGCGCGGCGGAGACCGAACGCAGCCCGTTGTGGCCCCCCTCGCCGCCGCCCCGCTTGAGGCGCACCGCGCCGAAGGGCAGATCGAGCTCGTCGTGGACGACGATCACCTCGGTCGGCGGCACCGAGAAGAACTTCGCCAGCGCGGCGACCGGTCGGCCGGACACATTCATGAACGTGCGCGGTTTGGCGATCAGCACCTGACGCCCGTCCAGGCGCGCCTGGATCAGGTCGGCGCCGGATTTCTTGTGCACGGCGAAACGGCCGCCGACGCGCTCGGCGAGCGCGTCGGCGACCATGAAGCCGACATTGTGCCGGGTGCGTTCGTATTCGCCGCCCGGATTGCCCAGGCCGACCACGAGCGCGGGCCCGGTGGCCGGACCGGTCATCGCTGTGTTGTCCGGTGTCGTCTCGTTTACGCCGAATTACTCGGCGGACTCGCCCTCGGCGGCTTCACCTTCGGCGGCCTCGGCGGCGGGGGCGGCGATCACGTTGACGATCAGCAGCTCGGCGTCGCCGGCCAGGGTCACACCGGCGGGCAGCTCGAGCGAGCCCGCGGTGAACTGGGTGCCCGCCTCGGCGCCCTCGACGGAGACCTCGATGGTCTCGGGCAGGTTCAGCGCCTCGGCCTCGATGGACAGGGTGGTGGCTTCCTGGGTGACCAGGGTGCCGGGGGCGGCATCGCCGGTCACGGTGACGACGACGTCGGCGACGACCTTCTCGCCACGCTGGACGATCAGCAGGTCGGCGTGCTCGATGTAGCGGCGGATCGGGTGCACCACAACGGACTTGGTGAGCGCCAGCTGCTTGGTGCCCTCGATGTCGAGGTTGAGCACCGCGTTCGTGCCGTGCTCACGCAGAATCGCGGCGAACTCCTGGGCGTTCAGCGACAGGTGCTTCGGCTCGGCCTGGTGGCCGTACAGAACGGCGGGCACGTTGCCCGCGCGGCGGGTGCGACGTGCGGCGCCCTTACCGAACTCGGTACGGACGGAGGCTTCGAGGACCTTGACGTCGGACATGACTGGATCTACTCCTACGGCTCTTCCGGGCTGGTCAACAGTTCCCGACAGGGTGGGTGGCGCCCTGCATGGTGGGGTGGTCTACTCGTCGGGGCGAGGACCGAACATGGACGGCCGGAAGCCGCGCCGCGTCGATCACGGTGTCGCACACATGCGTCACACGTCTGGAGGACACCCTCGCCGAGACAACCCGAACACCATACCTCGAGCGCGGCATCCGCCTTGAATCGGCTGGTACGCGAGATGCCTGACGGCGGTGGACGCACGCGGCAACGCCCCGACGGCCGCGCGGGCGGAGCGCGCGATTAGGCTGGCTCGGTTGTCCGCCCTGTCTTGTCCCCTCACCGATCCGCGCGAAAGGCTCCCCATCGTGACCGCCCCCGAAGACGTCGCCGCGCCCACCCCCCGCGGGCTGCCCGCCGAAGTCGCCCGGCGCCGCACCTTCGCGGTCATCTCGCACCCCGACGCGGGCAAGTCGACGCTCACCGAGGCGCTGGCCCTGCACGCCAAGATGATCTCCGAGGCGGGCGCCATCCACGGCAAGGCGGGTCGCAAGTCGACCGTCTCGGACTGGATGGAGATGGAGAAGGCGCGCGGCATCTCGGTCAGCTCCACCGCGCTGCAGTTCAACTACCGCGCCGCGGGCAGCGATGTCGACAGCGTCGTCAACCTGGTCGACACGCCCGGTCACTCCGACTTCTCCGAGGACACCTACCGGGTGCTGACCGCGGTCGACGCGGCGGTCATGCTCATCGACGCGGCCAAGGGCCTGGAACCGCAGACCCTCAAGCTCTTCCAGGTCTGCCGTCATCGCGGCATCCCGGTCATCACCGTCATCAACAAGTGGGACCGCCCCGGCCGCGCGCCGCTGGAACTGCTCGACGAGATCGAGGAGCGCATCGGCCTCACCCCGACCCCACTGTTCCTGCCGGTCGGTATCGCGGGTGACTTCCGCGGTCTGCTGCGGCGCGGCCCCGAGGGCGCGGCGACCGAATACATCCACTTCACCCGGACCGCGGGCGGGGCGACCATCGCCCCGGAGGAGTCGCTGACCCCCGAGCAGGCGCAGGCGCGCGAGGGCGAGGCATGGGCCACCGCGGCCGAGGAGAGCGAACTTCTCGCGGCCACCGGGCAGGACCACGACCAAGAGATGTTCCTGGCCGGACAGACCTCCCCGGTCATCTACGCCTCGGCCATGCTCAACTTCGGCGTACGGCAACTGCTGGAGACGCTGGTGGCGCTGGCCCCGGCGCCGGGTCCGCGCCTCGACATCGCCGGAGTGCCGCGTCAGACCACCGATCCGTTCAGCGCGGTCGTGTTCAAGGTGCAGGCGGGCATGGACACCGCGCACCGCGACCGCCTGGCCTTCATGCGCATCGTCTCCGGCGAGTTCGAGCGCGGCATGGTCGTCACGCACGCGCAAACCGGGCGGCCGTTCGCCACCAAGTACGCGCTGACCGTGTTCGGCCGGGAACGCTCGACGGTCGACACCGCCTACCCCGGCGACGTGGTAGGCCTGGTGAACGCGACAGCGCTGGCCCCGGGCCACACGCTGTTCGTGGACAAGAAGGTGGAGTTCCCGCCGATCCCCTCGTTCGCGCCGGAACACTTCGCGGTGCTGCGCGCGCAGAGCGCGGGCAAGTACAAGCAGTTCCGCAAGGCCATCGACCAGCTCGATTCCGAGGGGGTCGTCCAGGTGCTGCGCAACGATGTGCGCGGCGACGCCTCGCCGGTGCTGGCGGCGGTGGGTCCGATGCAGTTCGAGGTCGTGACCGCGCGCATGCTCGCGGAGTTCAATGTCGAGACCACGATGGAGCATCTGGGCTACTCGCTGGCGCGGCGCACCGACGCCGAATCCGCCGACGAACTGGGCCGCCAGCGCGGGGTGGAGGTCTTCACCCGCACCGACGGCGTGATCCTGGCGCTGTTCAGCGACAAGTGGCGGTTGCAGTACATCGAGAAGGAGCACCCGAAGCTCACCCTGGAGCCGCTGGTCGCCGCCGCCGACAACTGATCGGCGGACTCCCGGCCGCCCGAACCCGGCCCCGGGCTCAGGCGGTGTCGGATTCGCGGTAACCCGAGGTGGCGCGCGGATCGCGCTGGATCGAGGTCACTCCGTCCTCGTGCGCGATGATGCCCCAGCGGACCGAGGTCACCCGCAGGCTCGGCAGATCGCTGAGCGAGAGCACCACCTCGTAGGTGCGCTCGTAGCCGGTGTGGCTGATGCGCCACTTCCCGTCGTCGCAGCGGACGTAGCGATCGGTGTAGTAGGCCGCGCCGCGCATCAGCAGGTTGTGTTCCGGGATGAGCACGGTGTCGGCGAGCAGCCAGGTGCCGGTCGCGGTGCCGCCGGTGATGTCGATCTCGGGGTGGTCGCAGCGATGCTCGGTGATGACGCGTGGTCCGAGGGTGTTGCGCAGGAAAGCCACGAACGCCTCGCGCGACTCGAATTGCAGGTATTCGCTGTAGGTGGCGGTGGCCTCGGGGATCATGGTGTCGGCCAGGTCTTCCCACGACTTGGTGTCGAGGCTGCGCAGGTAGCGGTACTTGAGCCGGGTGATGGCCGCGATCTCGGCGAAGGTGGCCAGATCGGTGGCGGCGGCGGCCTCGCGGGAGGCGGCGGTCTCGGAGAAGGCGACATCCTCGGGAGACAGACCATCCTCGGAAGACAGACCATCCTCAGGGGACACGCCGTCCTCGAAAGAAGGGTCCGGCCGGCCGGAGTCCGTCCCGGCGGCGTCGGTCTCCGCGGCGTCGGCCCCGCCGAGGGTGGTGTCGGAAAACGATGCGGCGACCTCCGCCGCATCGGGTGGCCCGGTCGACCGATCGGAGCGCTCGCCGCGGGCGAAGATGTCCGCGACCTCGCCCGGGTCCCGGTCGTGCTCGCCGTTGCGCTCCATACCATTCACCATCCCATCGTCGGGACGCGGTACCGAGAGCCTTGCCCAGATCTGTATCAGATCGCGACCCGCGCCGGGCCACGGCCACCGCGCCGACCGCAGCCGCGATCAGTGGGTCACGATCGGAGGATCACAGACCGAGCGAGAAACAGGTGCGGCAGAAATCCTCGCCGAACTCGGTGAGCCGGATACTCTTGCGCACGATCTTCGGCGCGCGGCCTGCCTTCTTCAACGCTTCTTCGACGATCGGCTGCACCTCGAGCACCATGTACCGGCTGAGCACCACCGGATCGTCGGAGGTGCGGGTGAGCCCGAGCCGGTTGAGGTTGATCAGATAGGAGCGGGCGCGGTCCGGGTAGCGCACCCCCGCCTGTTCCGGCACCGAGGTCAGATCGCCGCTGACCAGTTCCGAGCCGATGCCCAGCGGCCGGTTGGTGCGCACGTCCACCGAGGGCTGCGGGCCGTTGAGCGCCATGAAGCGCAACATCCGGGCTTCGTCGGGAGCCAGTTCGTCGAGGATCCTGTCGTAGGCCGGGTGCACGTCCTCGGTGAAGTACACGTCCGCCGACCTGGCCAGCAGCGCGTCGCCACGGCGGCGCAATTCCGCGGTCGTCGCCGAGCGCAGGTAGGACCCCACCGGGATGGCCTGCTGATTGGGCCCGGAGGGGGTGGGTACATAGCTGACGATCTCGCGCACCGATCCCTCGGTGACGCCGAGCGCGCTGCGGGCGATCGAGCGCAGGGCATTGCCGGTGCGCTCGGCGATGTCGGCGGAGGACTCCCCGTCCAGGGCCGCCTTGGTGATCTCCTTGGTCACCTCGAGCGAGGTGTTCACCGCCCACTGGCTGCCCCGCACAGCGGTGCCCGCGGCGAGCCCGGCGGCGCGGAACACGCCGCGGATCAGCCTGGCCTCATTGCTGATCTGTCGCTGTTCGACGTCCGAACCGCGTTCGACCGAGCGGGAGCCGGCCCGGGCCACCCCCTGTGCGGTCCTGTCGTCTGCCACGTCAACTCCGAAGTATCGCCAAGTGAACGAATCCGCTCACAGATTATTGCCCGCACGCACCTCGCCGCGAACCCGACCGTCCGCATCGGAAGCGGACATTACCCTGTGCCGCGGACCACCCGCGTTCCGACACCGTAGGGCCGATCACAATGCGACCCGTTCCGCATGGTGGTGCTACTTTGAGTGCCCGGTGAGGAGGTGGTCACCGGAATTCCGCAGGAGGGTGTCGTCGTGTTGGAGAGCGTTTTCGGTGTGCACCCGACGATCCTGCTCGAGCTTGTGACAATTCCCCTTTTCACTGGCGTCATCGGATACATCACCAACTGGACCGGCATCCTGATGCTGTTCCAGCCCATCAGCTTCCACGGCATCAAGGTACTCGGGCTGCGTTCGCTGTATCCGTTCCTGCCCAAGCGTATCCAGGTGCTGCCGCTGCTCAGCTACGACGGCAGGCTCGGCTGGCAGGGCATCGTGCCCTCGCGGGCGGACAAGATGGCCAGCATCGCGGTCGACAAAGGCTTGTCCAAACTCGGCAGTGTCTCGGACTTCTACCGCGAACTCGACCCGGACAAGCTCGCCGAACATCTGGCCGCCACGGCCGACGCGCAGATCACCGACATCATCGAAGAGATATTGCGCCGCGAGCATCCGCAACTCTGGTACAACCTGCCCAGCCAGGTCCGGGAACGCGTGCACGCGCGAGTTCGCCAGCAACTGCCCGACATCCTGCGCGAACTCACCGACGAACTGGGCAAGAACATCGATCAGCTGCTCGATGTCAAACAGATGGTGATTCGCTATTTCCAGGCGCGCCCGCACCTGTTGAACACGCTGTTCCAGGTCCTCGGCGCGAAGGAACTGCGTTTCATGCAGAACTTCGGCTTCTATTTCGGCGCCCCGATGGGCGTCGTGCTGGTGGCGGTGCTGCACCTGACCGGACTGTCGTCGTGGGTGGTGCTGCCGGTCGGCGGCGTGATCATCGGCTGGGTGGTCAACTGGATCGGCCTGAACATGATCTTCGCCCCGGCCTACCCGAAGTGGTGGTGCCCGTGGCGCCAGGGCCTGCTGATCAAGCGTCAGCACGAGATCACCGACGGCTACGCCGAACTCGTCTCCTCCCAGGTGATGACGGTCGCCAACATCGGCGACGAACTGCTCAACGGCCCGCGCTCGGACCGCACGCTGCAGATGCTCGAGGAGATCCTGCGTCCGGCCGCCGACCGCGCGCTCGGTGCGGCGCGGCCCGCGGTGAAGTTCGTGCTGGGCAGCCGGGAGTACGACACGCTGCAGAAGACGCTGACCAACGAGGCCATGTCGATCGCGCCGATCGCCTTCGCCGACCCCGAATTCAACGTCCGCCAGGGCAAACAGATCGGCGACTACATCGCCAAGCAGATGGCCGCCCTCGCTCCGCCCGACTTCGTGGACATGTTGCGCGCGGCCATCAAGCAGGACGAGTGGCTTCTTTTCGTTCATGGCGGTGTGCTCGGCCTGCTCGCCGGATACGCTCATATCCTGATCTTCGGAACGGAAGTGGCGACGACATGGATATGACGGACTCCTCCGACGGCGACCATACGCCGGGCGATCCCGGTCATCCCGCCGGCGAGCCGGCGCCCCGGCCACAGGCCGCGCCGGTATCGCGATCGCGACGGGTCTCCCTGGTCAAGATCCCTCGATTCGAGATCATCTCCCCACTCCGGACCGCGCGGACCGCGGGCGGCGTCGCCAAGGTGGCGCTGACCGCCGCGGGGGAGGTCGCCGCCTGGTCGGTGGACACCGCGATCGGTGTCACCGGCACCGTGGTCAAGGGGTCGATGTCCGGCATGCCCGCCCGAGAGGTGCTCGCCGAGGCCGAAGCCGAGGTACGCGACGCGGTCCGGCGGGCGCTGCGCCTGCCCCCGAGCCCGGACACCGAGGCACCGGGCCTGCCGACCCTGCGGGAACAGGGCGCGGCGCTGTTGCGCCTGTCGGCCGGCGCCGAACACGACCAGGCCGACATCCACCCGGCTTACGCGGGCATGCTGGCCGAACTCACCCCGGACGAGGCGCGCATCCTGCGCCTGCTCTACCGCGACGGTCCGCAGCCCGCCATCGATGTCCGCATCGGGCGCCCGCGCGGGCTCGGCGCCGAGCGGCGGGTCGACGGACTGTGCGTGATCGGCGATCACGCCGGACTGCGCTTTCCGAACCGGGTGCCGCAGTATCTGACCAATCTGCGCAGGCTGGGCCTGATCGAGATGGCCAAGGAACCGGTCGACAACCCGAACCGCTACCAGTTGATCGAAGCCCAGGCCCCGGTGCGGGAGTTGTTGAAGCGCTCCGGTTTCGGCACCAAGGTGCACTACCGCAGCATCGTGATCACGCCGTTCGGCGAGGACTTCGTGCGTACCTGTCTGCCGGGGATCGTGCAGGGCCGCAGCGCCGAATCCAGCTGAGCCGAGCTCGCCCACCCGAATTCGCCCAGCCGAATTCGAGTGGGCGCCGTCGAGCGGGGCTCGGACGGGTCAGGCGTCTTCGGCCAGTTCGAGCCAGCGGGATTCGGCGGCTTCCTTCTCCGCGAGCACCTGCTGGAGCTCGGCGCCGAGGGTGACCAACTTGTCCGGATCGGTCGCCGCGTCGACCAGGGCGACGTGCAGGCGCTGTTCGCGTTCGGAGAGCTTGTCGATGGCGCGCTCCAGCTTGGCCAGTTCCTTGCGCGCGGCACGATAGGCGGCCGAGTCGGTGGCCGGAGTGCCGGCGGCCGTGGCCTGCCCCGAGGGGCCCGCTTGCCGCGACGTGGCGGTACCACCCGACTGCCCGGTGGTGGCCGAGCGACGACGCAGGTACTCCTCGATGCCGCCGGGCAGGTTGGTCAGCTTGCCGTCGCCGAACAGCGCCCAGGTGGAGTCACAGATGCGCTCGATCAGGTATCGGTCGTGGCTGATGACCACCAGCGTGCCCGCCCAGTTGTCGAGCAGATCCTCGAGCTGCTGCAGGGTGTCGATGTCGAGATCGTTGGTGGGCTCGTCGAGGAGCAGGACGTTCGGTTCCGACATGAGGATGCGGGTGAGCTGCAGCCTGCGGCGCTCGCCGCCGGACAGGTCGCCGACCGGCGTGCGCTGACGGGCCGGGGTGAAGCCGAGACGCTCGGCCAGCTGCCCGGCCGAGATCTCCTTGTCGCCCAGCACGATGCGCTGCGCGACCTCCTGCACCGCCTCGAGCACCCGCATGTCGGTGGGCAGATCGTCGAGTTCCTGGCGCAGCCAGCCGATCCGCACCGTCTGGCCCTGGATGCGCTTGCCCGCGGCCGGTTCCACATCGCCCGCCAGCACGCGCAGCAGCGTGGTCTTGCCCGAGCCGTTGACCCCGACCAGACCGACCCGCTCCCCCGGCGCGAGCCGCCAGGTCAGATCGCGGACCAGTTCGCGGCCGTCGGGGGTGGTGAGCGTGGTGTCCTCCAGCTCGATCACCACCCGGCCGAGGCGTTTGCGGGCGAAGGAGGCCAGGCTGACGCTGTCGCGCGGCTCCGGCACGTCGGCGATGAGCGCCTCGGCCGCCTCCACCCGGTACCGCGGCTTGGAGGTGCGGGCCTGCGGGCCGCGACGCAGCCAGGCCAGTTCCTTGCGGGCCAGATTGCGCCTGCGCGCCTCGGTCGCGTCGGCCTGGCGGGCGCGCTCGGCTCGGGCGAAGATCCAGTCGCCGTAGCCGCCCTCGTAACTCTCGACCTTGCCGCCGACGACCTCCCAGGTGCGGGTGGCGACGGTGTCGAGGAACCAGCGATCGTGGGTCACCACGACCAGCGCGCTGCGCCGGTCGAGCAGGTGCCGGGCCAGCCACTGCACACCCTCGACGTCGAGGTGGTTGGTGGGCTCGTCGAGGACCAGCAGATCCAGATCGCGCACCAGCGCGGCGGCCAGCGCGACCCGGCGGCGTTCACCGCCGGAGAGGTTGGTGACCACGGTGTCCAGGCCGAGGTCCTGGATGCCGATGCCCTCCAGCACCGAGCGCACCCGGGAGTCGGCGGCCCACTCGTGCTCGGCGAGTGAATCGCTCACGGCGTCGTCGGTGAGCCCGGCGAGCACCACCTCGCCGATGGTGGCGCCCTCGGGCAGCACGCCGCGCTGAGTGACCACGGCCATCCGCAGCCCGCCGAGCCTGCTGACCCGGCCGGAGTCGGGGGCTTCCAGACCGGTGAGCACCTCGAGCAGCGTGGTCTTGCCGCCGCCGTTGAGGCCGACCACGCCGATGCGCTCGCCGGCGTGCACGCCGAGGGAGACGCCGTCGAGCAGCGGGGTGATCCCGAAGCTCTTGGAGACCTGCTCGAGATTGATCAGGTTGGACATGAAACCTTCCGACTCACCGGTGACGCGGCTGCGCGGTGATCGCGCGGCTCGCCCGAAGTGTTGGCGCCAGTCGCGCGAACCGGACAAGCCTACCGAGGGCGTCGCTCGCCGAGACCGGCGCGGGCTCAGTCCTCCCGCTCGATCACCCGGGCGCCCGGGACAGGTCCGCTCGCGGTGCGGATCCCGCGCGCCACTCCCGCGCCCGCCAGTTCGGCGGCGACGGAGACCGCGGCCTCGGCGCTCTCGCAGAGGAAGGCGCAGGTGGGGCCGGAGCCGGAGACCAATCCGGCCAGGGCGCCCGCGTCCACTCCGGCGCGCAGGGTGCGGCGCAGGTCGGGAGCCAGGGAGACCGCCGCGGCCTGCAGGTCGTTACCGAGCAGCGGGGCCAACTGCCCGGGGTCGCCCGCGGCCAGTGCCTGCATGAGTGCCTGCGGGTCGCCGAGGCGCGGGGGGTCGCCGTGTTCGCGCAAACGGTCCAGTTCCGCGAACACGGTGGGGGTGGACAATCCGGTCTTGGCGATGGCAAGCACCCAGTGGAAGGTGTTGCGGGACAGCACAGGAAGCAACCGCTCGCCGCGTCCGGTGCCCAGCGCGGTGCCCCCGTGCAGGGCAAAGGGCACGTCGCTGCCGAGTTCGGCGGCCACCGCGGACAATTCCTCGCGGTCCAGACCCATGTCCCACAGTTCGTTGAGGCCGACCAGGGTGGCGGCCGCGTCGGCACTGCCACCCGCCATTCCGCCCGCGACCGGGATGCCCTTGTCGATGACGATCTCGACCAGCGGCGCACGACCGACCATGTGCGCCAGGCGAACCGCCGCCTTCCACACCAGATTGCCGCGGTCGGTGGGCACCTCGGCGGCGCCTTCGCCGTTGACCCGCACCGTGAGCGCCGCGGCGGGCGAGATCCGCAGGTCGTCGCCGAGCGACAGCGCCTGGAACACCGTCGTCAGATCGTGGTAGCCGTCCGGACGCAGGTCGCCGACGCCGAGGTGCAGATTCACCTTCGACGGCGCGCGCACGAGAACCGGACTTGGCACAACTGACAGCACGAGAGCACAGCCTAACCCCTGTCCCCGACACCCGCCGGGCGCAGGCACGCACCACGACCACTTGCCACAAATACCCCCTAGGGGTATGTTCGAGGTGGCGGGCAGACCGACCGCCCGGAGCAACGACATCGGAGGAGTCACGACCATGACCACGACCACCTACACCGTCAAGGGCATGACCTGCGGCCACTGCGCGAGCGCGGTCGAGAGCGAGATCAGCAAGATCGACTCGGTGACCGGCGTCGCGGTGGACGTGGCGTCCGGTGCGGTACGCGTGGAGAGCACCGCACCGCTGGCCGACGCCGATGTCGTCGCGGCGGTGGACGAAGCGGGCTACGAAGTCGCACTCTGACCCCATGCCCGGCGACGACGGCAGCGTCTTCGATGTCGCCCGGCCTCAGCGCTGGGCGGCCAGCCGCACATAGGCGGCCGTATCCAAGGTTTCACCGCGCGCGGTCGGGTCGATCCCCGCGGCGACCAGAAGACGCTCGGACTCGGCCGTACCGCCGGCCCAGCCCGCCAGCGCGGCACGCAAGGTCTTGCGCCGCTGAGCGAAGGCCGCGTCGACGACCTCGAAGACGCGGCGGCGGTGTTCCTCGTCGGTCGGCCACGGCGGCTCGGCGTAGCGCTGCACCCGAACCAAGCCGGAATCGACCCGAGGAACCGGCCAGAACACCTGGGTGCCGATCGCGCCCGCCCGGCGCACCGACCCGAAGAAGCCGGCCTTCACACTGGGCACGCCGTACACGCGGCTGCCCGGTTGGGCGGCCAGCCGGTCGGCCACCTCCGCCTGCACCATCACCAGGGCCGTCGTCAGGCTCGGCAGTTCGGCCAGCAGATGCAGCAGAACCGGCACCGCGACGTTGTAGGGCAGATTCGCGACCAGCGCGGTCGGCGCGAAGGGCAGTTCCCCGGCCCCCACCCGCAGTGCGTCGGCCCGCACCACATGCAGCCGATCGGCCAGCGTGGGCGCGCGATCGGCGACAGTGGCGGGCAGATGCTCGGCGAGCACCGGATCGATCTCGACCGCCACCACCTTGTCGACGACATCGAGCAGCGCCAGGGTCAGCGAGCCGAGGCCGGGGCCGACCTCGAGCACGGTGTCGGTGCGGCCCACCCCGGCGGCGGCGACGATCCGGCGCACGGTATTGCCGTCGTGCACGAAGTTCTGTCCGAGCTGCTTGGTCGGGCGTACGCCGAACCGCTCGGCCAGCGTCCGCACCTCGGCGGGCCCGAGCAATGCGGCCTCGCCGCGCGCTGAGGTCTGCGCGCTGTCAGCGGCCTTGCTGCCGACAGGGGTCACGCCGTCGCCCACCACCGAACCGTCGGCTGCGGTCTCGGCGCGGTCGGAGTTGTCACCTCGAGCGGGGATATCGGCGGACGGCACCGCACGAACCTACCAATCGCCGGGCCCGCCGCCCCTCCGCCCGCCTCGGTGGTGAGCTCACACGCCCATACGGGCGGTGCAAGCGGGCCAAGCGCCCCACCCCTGACGGGCGCGGGTGACCTCGGCGATGGCGATCTGCTCTTCGCGGGTGGCCATGTCGGCGCGCGGCGCGTAGCGCAGACCACCCTGGCGCTCCCAGGTGCTCTGATCGAACTGGATGCCGCCGTAGTAGCCGTTGCCGGTGTTGATGGCCCAGTTGCCGTTGGACTCGCAGTCGGCCAGCGCGTCCCAGAGGTCGCCGTCGCGGACCGGTGGCACTTCGGTACCCGGCTTGGCGCCCTTGCGGACGGTCGTGGGCTGGGCGGGGATCTGCACCACGGAGTCGATCGCGGTGCGCTCGACCTCCCGGCCGTTGACCTTGGTGACGGCGAAGGTCACATCGTGCACGCCGGGGGTACCCGGCTCCTCGACGATGGTCCGGCTCATGTTCATGGTCTCGTCGTGGATGACGTTCTCCGGCGGATCCAGCGGAAGGGTCTCGGTGATGTTCTCTACCCGTTTGCGGGTCACCACCACCTGCATGCCCTCGGCCAAGGGCGTGTCCGGGGCGGGTTCGACCGTGTCCTGCTGGACCAGCGGGACACCGGCCACCGAGAGGAATTCGCCGACGGTGGGCGCGGCCAGGCGGACGTCGACGGGCTCGCCGATGCCGTCGAGCAGCGAGACCGTGCGCGGGCTGGCCACGTTCAGCACCGCGCCGGTGAGCGGCAGCGGGTTGTCACGGCCGGGCCGGACGTAGACGTCACCGGGCAGATTCAGCTGTTCGAGCGCTTCACCCGCGGTCAGGCCGGTGGTCCAGACCTGGCGCAGCCTGCCGTCCACCGAGAGCGCCACCTCGCGCGCACGGTTGAGCACGATGGTCGCACCGTCGACCACGGAGGAGCCGAGCCCGGGCTTCACCAGGTCGCGATCGGTCACGTCGAAGCCGGCCGCTCGCAGCACCCCGGCCACATCGCGCGACATGGTGGTGCGCACTGTCTGATTGCCGTCCACCACGACGGTGACGGTCTTGCGGTTCACGATCGCCATGGCGGCGCCGACGATGAGCGTCAGCAGCAATGCCGCCACGGCCGCGTAGAGCAGCGGTGAACGCGACTGGTTGATCTTCGCGAGCGGAGACATGATCACAGGACAATAACGAGGGGAATTCGACCCGACAACCGCAGCGGGGTGAACAGCCGGATCCTCGATCACGGTCCGATATCGACGCCGCAGCTAGCCGACATCACTCGCCATTGTCTGTGATCTGTCTCACATATGCGTTTTCGATCTTCCCGTTCCGGTAAATGCCCGAGCCGGTTCCCCGGAATTCAGATGCGATAGAGCCTGCGAGCGTTCGCCGTGGTGATCTCGGCCAATTCCTGCGGGTCCTGCCCGCGCAATTCGGCCAGCGCGCGCACGGTGTAGGGCAGGCAATAGGACTCGTTCGGCGCGCCGCGGAACGGATGCGGGGTGAGATACGGCGCGTCGGTTTCCACCAGGATCTGCCCGTCGGGCACCACCTTCGCCGCCTCGCGCACCTCGTGGGCGTTCTTGAAGCTGACATTGCCGGAGAAACTGAGCACGTATCCCTCGTCGACGCAGGCCATCGCCATGTTCGGGTCCGAGGAGAAGCAGTGGAAGATCACCGTGGCCGGCGCGCCCTCGTCCAGCAGGACGGTCAGCAGATCGTGATCGGCTTCGCGGTTGTGGATCATCAACGGCTTGCGCACCCGCTTGGCCAGGTCGATGTGCCAACGGAAACCCTCGATCTGGGTCTCGATGTCGGCACAGCCGTCGAGCTTGCCCGGCCAGTAGTAGTCCAGCCCGGTCTCACCCACCGCGACCGTGCGGGGGTCGGCGGCGAGGCGCTCGAGTTCCGCCTCGGCCTCGGCGTCGAGCGCGTTCGCGCGGGTCGGGTGCAGGGCCACCGCAGCGAACACGCGCGGATCCCAGTGCGCCGCGTCGACCGCCCAGCGCGCCGCGTCGAGATCGTCGGCCACGGTCACCACGCGCCCCACACCGACCTTCTCCGCCCGGTCGAGGATCACCGCCGTCGACTCGGCGTCCGTGGCGCCGCAGGCATCCAGGTGGGTGTGTGCGTCGACCAGCGGAGCGAGCGGTTCGGGCAGGTCTGGGGCAGGACGCTTGGCGCTCATCGATCTCCTGACTGGCGACTTCACGTGGCGAGCGGTGCCGCGCGGGTACGAATTCGGCGACTCCACCGGCCTCGCGAGATCGGCCGGGCCGGCCTCCGCGGGGCGCGGCGTCCACCGCACCGGCCGTAGTGTCGATGCGATACCCGCGTGCAGTCGCTGTCCAACTACAGTAGTCAGCACCATGAACGCGGACGCACCAGCCTTCTACGTCACCACGGCCATCGCCTACCCGAACGGCGCACCGCACATCGGGCATGCCTACGAGTACATCTCCTCCGACGCCATCGCCCGGTTCAAGCGCCTCGACGGCTTCGACGTGTTCTTCATGACCGGCACCGACGAGCACGGTCAGAAGATGCAGCAGACGGCGGCCGCCGAGGGCATTCCGGTCCAGGATCTGGCCGCTCGCAACTCCGATGTCTTCGAACGGCTGGACAAGGCCCTCGACATCTCCTACGACCGGTTCATCCGCACCACCGACGCCGACCACCTGCGCGCCAGCGAGGTCATCTGGCAGCGGATGCTGGCCAACGGCGATATCTACCTCGACAACTACTCCGGTTGGTATTCGGTGCGCGACGAGGCTTTCTACACCGAGGAGGAGACCACGCTGCTCGACGACGGCAGCCGCATCTCCACCGAGACGAAGACGCCGGTCACCTGGACCGAGGAATCGAATTTCTTCTTCCGGCTCTCGAAGTACCAGGACAAGCTGCTCGCGCTGTACGAGGAGCACCCGGAATTCGTCGCGCCCGCGACCCGCCGCAACGAGATCGTCAGTTACGTCAAGGCGGGGCTGAAGGATCTGTCCATCTCGCGCACCACCTTCGACTGGGGCGTGCCGGTTCCCGACCACCCCGATCACGTGATGTACGTGTGGGTGGACGCGCTCACCAACTACCTCACCGGCGTCGGTTTCCCCGATCTGGATTCGCCCGAGTTCCAGAAGTACTGGCCGGCCGATCTGCACATCATCGGCAAGGACATCACCCGTTTCCACACGGTGTACTGGCCCGCATTCCTGATGTCGGCGGGCGTGGCATTGCCGAAACGCGTTTTCGTGCACGGCTTCCTGTACAACAAGGGCGAGAAGATGTCGAAGTCGGTCGGCAATGTCGTCGACCCCCTCGACCTCGTCGACGAATACGGCCTCGACGCCGTGCGCTTCTTCCTGTTGCGCGAGATCTCCTACGGTCAGGACGGCAGCTACAGCCACGAGGCGATCGTCTCGCGCATCAATGCCGATCTGGCCAACGAATTCGGCAATCTGGTGCAGCGCAGCCTGACCATGGTGAACAAGAATTGCGACGCGGCGGTGCCCACGCCCGGCGCGTTCACCGACGAGGATCGCGCGCTGCTCGACCGCGCCGACGGCCTGCTCGAGCGCTGCCGCGCCGAATTCGACAACCAGCAACTGCATCTCGCGCTCGAGGCGATCTGGCTGACGCTCGGCGAGACGAACCGCTACTTCTCCGCGCAGGCCCCGTGGGCGTTGCGTAAATCGGGCACCGAAGAGGACCTCGCCAGGATGGCGACCGTGCTCTACGTCACCCTCGAGGTGGTGCGCATCGTCGCCATCCTGGTGCAGCCGGTCATGCCGGGGTCGGCGGCGCGGATTCTGGATCTGCTGGGGCAGCGGGCTCGCACGTTCACCGATATCGCGACGCCGCTCACGCCCGGCACCGCACTGCCCGCCCCCGCGCCGGTGTTCCCGCGCTATGTGGAGCCCAAGGACGGCGAGACGAAGTAGAGCGGCGAGAACCGGACCACGTCAACGGTTCTCGCCGGTCTCGACTCACCGCCAGCCGGCCAGCAGACGCTCGGCCTCCTTCGCGAGGGCGGCCTGCAGGAACGGCCCGAAGCTGATCCTGGCCACACCCTGTGCGGCCAGCTCGGCCTTGGCCGGGATGTCGGGGACGCCGATGGCGTTCACCGGCAGCGGCAGCCGGGAGGTGAGCGCGCGCATGTCCTCGGCGGAGTGCCTGCCCACCGGGTACAGCACGTCCGCGCCCGCCTTCGCCGCCAGCGTCAGTCGGTCGACGGCGCGATCGAGGCGATCGGACTCCTCGCCGTCCTTGCGCAGGAACAGGTCGGTGCGCGCGTTGACCACCACGTGCACCCCCGCCGCGTCGGCGTATTCGCGCAGCCCCCGCACCAACTCGGCGTGCTCCTCGGCGCCGCGCAGGCGACCGCCTTCGCTGTGTACGGTGTCCTCGATATTGAGGCCGACCGCACCCGCCTCGAGCAGGCCGTCGACGAGCTGGGCCGGGCTGAGCGCGTAGCCGGATTCGATGTCGACCGAGACCGGTACGTCGACGGCGGCGGTCACCTGCCGCACTCTGGTGAGCAGTTCGGTGTAGGTCATGCCCTCGTTGTCGGCGCGGCCCACCGAATCGGCGACGGGATGGCTGCCCATGGTCAGTGCCGGAAATCCCGCTGCCACCGCGAGGTTCGCCGACCAGGCGTCCCACACGGTCGGCAGCACGACGGGATCGCCAGGGCGGTGCAGCGCCAGCAGGGCCTTGGCTTTGCTCTCCAGAGTCGTCATGCCTTCGATCATGGTCGCCGTGCGCCCGGCCCGCAGCCCGACACGCACGGTCGCGCGGCCACGCCCGCCGTCAGTCGCAGCTCTGCTCGGCGGAGTCGACGCGGCAGGCGTGCGTGTCGAGAACCCGCGCGCCCGGCCCCTCGTCGCCGAGGCGGTCGCGTTCGTTGACGATCTTGCACACGCCGAGCGACAGGCAACCGCAGCCGATGCAACCGGTCAGACTGTCGCGCAAGCGGATCAGCTGCTCGATGCGATCGTCCAGGTCGGCGCGCCAAGTGGTCGACACCGTCTCCCAGTCGCGCTTGGTGGGGGTGCGACCCTCGGGCAGCCGATCGAGTTCGGCCTTGATCTCGCTCAGCGGGATGCCCACCCGCTGCGAGATACGGATGAACGCCACCCGGCGCAGCATGTCACGTGGGTAGCGACGCTGGTTGCCGCTGGTGCGACGGCTGGAGATCAGGCCCTCGCGTTCGTAGAAGTGCAGAGCCGACACCGCGACGCCACTGCGCTGCGACAGTTGACCGGGGGTCAATTCCTTGGCTCGCCAATCGGCTGTCGACATCACGCTCCTTCGCTCGAGGTGAACCATACTTCAGGTTCACCGCGCCCGGACCATTTCGGACACATGAGCATAAATGTTTCTTTCCGACGCCGAATTCCCGGGACGGCGCGCCGCGATCAGCGTGCTCACCGGGGCCGGGCGCATTACGGTCGGAGCATGAACCACCACGGCTGGAGCACGGACCACGGTTACGGCGTCACCTCCGAAGTGGGCGTGCTGCGTACGGTGATGCTGCACCGGCCGGGTGCCGAACTGCGCAGGCTCACGCCGCGTAACAGCGATCAGCTGCTCTTCGACGGCATCCCCTGGGTGGAGCGCGCCCAGCAGGAGCACGACATCTTCACCGAGGTGCTGCGCGGGCGCGGGGTGGAAGTGCTGCTGCTGGCCGACCTACTGGCCGAGACACTCGAGGTCAGCGGCGCGGCCCGTGTCCAGGGCATCAGCGCCGCCGTCGACGCGCGCAGGCTCGGGCACACTCTGGCCGACGAGCTGGCCGGTCACCTGCGCGGCGTGGCGGCCCGGGAACTGACCGAGATCCTGATGGCGGGCATGACCTTCGACGAACTCCCGTTCGCCCCCGACGGCACCTCGCTGGTGCGCCGGATGCACCACGGCAGCGACTTCGTCATCGATCCGCTGCCCAATCTCCTGTTCACCAGGGATTCCTCGTTCTGGGTCGGCCCGAGGGTGGCGATCACCTCGCTCGCACTGCCCGCCCGGATGCGGGAGACCTCGCTGACCGACCTGGTCTACGCGTTCCACCCGCGCTTCCTCGGTGTGCGCCGGGCCTACGAATCCCACACCGCCCCCATCGAGGGCGGCGACGTGCTGCTGCTCGCGCCGGGAGTGGTCGCGGTCGGCGTCGGCGAACGGACCAGCCCGGCGGGTGCGGAAGCCCTGGCGCGCAGCCTCTTCGACGACGATCTCGCGCACACCGTGCTGGTGGTGCCGATCGCGCAGAGCCGCGCCACTATGCACCTGGACACCGTGTGCACCATGGTCGACACCGATGCGGTGGTGATGTATCCGGCGCTGCGCGACGAACTGCGCGCGTTCACCATCCGGCGTGGCGATGCCTACGAGGGAAGGGACCACGGCGGGCGCGCGGATCCCTCCGGGGTCACCATGGCCGGACCCGACCCGTTCCTGCCCGCCGCGGCCGAGGCCATGGGCATCGGCAAGCTGCGGGTGATCGACACCGGCTCGGATGTGGTGACCGCCGAACGCGAGCAATGGGACGACGGCAACAACACCCTGGCGCTCGCCCCCGGCGTGGTCGTCGCCTACGAACGCAACGAGGTGACCAATGCCCGGCTCGCCGACGCCGGGGTCGAGGTGCTCACCATCCCCGGGTCCGAGCTGGGTTCCGGCCGCGGCGGCCCGCGGTGCCTGTCCTGCCCCCTGTCCCGCGAGACCGTCTGAGAGTCCACGTGCGCAATCTCACGATCGATCACGACACCTCCGAACCGCCGTTCGAGCAGCTGCGGACGGCCGTCTTCGCCCGGGTCCGCTCCGGCGAACTGGCCGCGGGCACGAAGATGCCGACCGTGCGCGCGCTGGCCGCCCAACTCGGGCTGGCACCCAATACCGTCGCCCGCGCCTACCGGGAACTCGAGGAGGACGGCGTCCTGGAAACCCGCGGCAGGCTGGGCACCTTCATCGCCTCCTCCGGCGATCCCACCAACGACGCCGCGGGCCGGGCCGCCGTCGCCTACGTCGCCACGATCCGGCGGCTCGGGCTCGACGACGAGGCCGCCCTGCAGTTCGTGCGCGCCGCGCTGGACTGACCGCCTACCGCCAGCTGGGCAGCCAGAGCCGGATCTGCCACTCCTGCGGGCTGATCGCCATCGCCGACATGATCGGCCAGAACCAGATGAAGTTGGCGACCACCAGTCCCAGGTAAAGGCAGACCGCCAGCAAGCCGAGATTGCGCCGCTCGTCGGGAACCAGGAAGGCGTTCCGGTCGACGGAGCGATGCGGAGCCGCGCGGGCGGGGCCGATGATGTCGCCGAGTACCAGCGCGACCGCCATCATCAGGAACGGGGCCAGCGGGACCGCGTAGAAGAAGTACATCTGCCGGTCCAGCGTCAGGAACCACGGCAGCAGCCCCGCGCCGTAGCCGACGAGCACCGCGCCATAGCGCCAATCCCTGCGCACCGCACAGCGCCACAATCCCCAGGCCAGCACCGGCAGCGAGATCCACCAGATGGCGGGCGTGCCGATCAGCATGACCGCCTTCACGCACTGTCCTGGCTCGCAGCTGGCGACATTGTCGGCGTAGTAGTACAGCATCGGCCGCAGACCCATCGGCCACGTCCACGGCTTGGACTCCCAGGGGTGGATGTTGCCCGCGGAGTTCGTCAGCCCCTCGTGGAAGTGCAGGGATTCGCCGCTGTAGAACCACAGCGAGCGCAGCGCCTCGGGCAGGAACGACCAGGTGCCGTCGGTGCCGAGCTGGTTGCCCACGGCGTGCCGGTAGACCGCGGTCTCGCTGGTGAACCACGCCCAGTACGACGACAGGTACACCCCCAGCGGCACCAGCACCAGCGCGTACAGCGCCGGACCGACATCGCGCACGACGGTGCCACGCCACGGACTCGGCACACCGTAGGCGCGGCGGGCCGACAGATCGAAGAAGACGCTGAGCAGGCCGAACGCGGCGATGAAGTACAGGCCCGACCACTTGGTGCCGCAGGCCAACCCGAGCAGCACGCCCGCGCCGAACCGCCACCAGCGCACGCCCAGTCGCGGACCCCATCGGGTCATCGCGATCCGGCCCTCGGCGTCGGCGCGGGCCAGGCGTTGTCGCACGTCGTCCCGGTCGACGATCAAGCAGCCGAACGCGGCGGTCACGAACAGGGCCATGAAGATGTCGAGCATGCCGATGCGCGAGGACACGTAGAGCACGCCGTCGGCGAGCATCAGGATGCCCGCGATCGCGCCGACCAGGGTGGAGCGCGCCATCCGCCGCACGATCCGGATCACCAGCAACACCAGCACGGTGCCCGCCAGCGCGGCGGTGAAGCGCCAGCCCCAGCCGTTGTAGCCGAACAGCAGCTCGCCGATCGCGATCATCTGCTTGCCGACCGGCGGGTGCACGACCAGGCCGTAGCCGGGATTGTCCTCGACCCCGCCGCCGGTCAGCATCTGCCACGCCTGCGGGGCGTAGTGCTTCTCGTCGAAGACCGGGGTGCCGCCGTCGGTCGGATAGTTCAAGGCGCTGAACCGGGTGACGGCGGCCAGTGCGGTGAGCACCGCGGTCACCAGCCAGCCACGCAAGGTGTCGACCGGCCCGAAATCCGGGGAAGGGCGGAGCGGGGCGGGGCTCGACCAGGTGGTGGCCACGGCCCCGGGTGCGGTCGCGCGGTCGGTCACCTGGGTCACGGACCCGATCGTATTCGGTCGCCCCGACCGGAGGGGGAATCGGCGGGCCGCAGCGGCTCCGCTCCCGGCCACACGCGCCGGGACGGCGAGCGGGTGGTCGGACACCGCCGATTAGGCTGACAACACCACACCCACACCTACCGCCCGCTCCACCGAGGCCGAACGACGGACCGCAGGGCATCGGAGAGCGATCGCCACACCGCGAGGAATGGACGCGGGAAGGACGACCGATCTCTCCGACGCCGCAGTGGTGTGGACGCAACGCCGGCGGTATGGACGACAGCGGTATGGGCGGCAGCGGTATGTACGGCAGCGGTATGTACGGCAGCGGTATGGAGTACCAGACGGGAGCACGGTGACAGCGGAGCAGACAACGACCGGTTCGGTCGGCGGCAGGCTGGTGCTGGCCGCCACCCCGATGGGCGATATCGGCGACGCCTCCCAGCGCCTGCGTGACGCGCTGTCCACCGCCGATGTGGTCGCCGCCGAGGACACCCGCCGCACCCGCGCCCTGGCCAAGGCGCTCGGCCTGGAGATCTCCGGCCGCGTCGTCAGCTTCTACGACCACGTCGAGACCGCCCGCATCCCGGCGCTGCTCGACGACATCGTCGCGGGCCGCACCGTTCTGCTCGTCACCGACGCGGGGATGCCGTCGGTCTCCGACCCCGGCTACCGCATGGTCGCCGCCTGCGTCGCGCGCGATCTGCCGGTCACCTGCCTGCCCGGCCCGTCCGCGGTCACCACCGCCCTGGCCCTGTCCGGGCTCCCGGTGGAACGCTTCTGCTTCGACGGCTTCCCGCCCCGCAAGTCCGGCGCTCGCAAACAGTGGTTGCGCACCCTGCGCACCGAACCCCGCGCCTGCGTCTTCTTCGAAGCCCCGCACCGCCTCGCCGACTGCCTCGCCGACGCCGTCGACGTTCTTGGTCCCGACCGCCGCGCCGCCGTCTGCCGGGAACTCACCAAGACCTACGAACAGGTGGTCCGCGGCACTCTCGCCGAACTCGCGGCCTGGGCCGTCGACGGTGCCCGCGGCGAGATCACCGTCGTCCTCGAAGGCGCCACCCCCACCGAAGCCGACCCGGCTTCCCTGGTCGACGAAGTCCAAGCCCTCGTCGACGACGGCATGCGCTTGAAGGACGCCTGCGCGCAGGTGGCCGAGGCCACCGGAGCTTCGCGCCGCGAACTCTACGACGCGGTACTGGCCGCCCGCGCCGGGCGGTGACCGGGACAGCGGCGGCTTCAGCGGCTCCGGCGGGCGTCGTCCCCGATCCGATCGAGGGCGCGCTCGATCCAGCCCGCGTAGCAGCCCGCGATGTCGCGGGCGGTGGCAGGCCGGACGGCGACGTGCTCGCGGGTGCGGGTCTCCAGATAGCGGCCGTCACCGGCGATGTCGTACCACTGGGCCTGAAACCACGGCGCCGGCCGCGACAGGACCGATCCGACGAGCAGGCCCGCGTTTCCACCGCCGTCCGCGGGGCGGCCCGCGATCCGTTCGTAGTTCTCGCGCGGGCTGCGCCGTGCGGAGGCGTGCCCGGCCCCGGCCGACAACTCGGCCGAGTGCACTGTGGTGGCGGGCTCCCGACCGGGATCGCAGGGCGGTAGCAGGGTCGCGAGCCGGGTCGCGAGGCTTTCGGCGGGTAACAGCCGGACGTGCACGGACCCGTCGACCCCGTCGACGGCCGACTGCGCCAGGACCACCGCGTGATGGGCGGTACGTCCGCCGACGATGCGGTATTCACGGACGCGGCCGCGCCGGGTGGCCGTCGAACCACCCAGGACTTCGATCCGCAGTTGCGCGGCCGTGAGGGTGTGCAAGGCCAGGCGGATCGTTTCGTGTTCGTCGCGGTCGTAGCGGGCGCGGACCTGCGCGGCATGCGACTCGAACGGGGTCCGGGTCTTGAATCTGCTCAGGTAGCGCAGCGGCCGCGGAAAGCGATCCATGCCGTCGCGGAGCCATAGTGCGGCGAAATCGTCTGGCTCCCAGGTCCATTCGGACATCGGTAGGTCATCCCCCTCGTGTGGTTCTCGTCTCGCGCGGCGCGGGGCGCCCCGTGGCATCCGGGCCGCCGGGGTCCCCGGCTCTGTTGTCGTTCAGCCGTAGCCAGTGGGTCATGCCGGGAGCGGCGGCTCGTCGGCACCGATCACGCCGCCGGGCAGCGCGGGCGGCGGGTCGCCGAGCAGTTCGGCGGTGTTCTCGGCGGTGATCAGATAGTCGGGGATCTTGTGCTCGTCGTCGCTGCCCTGTTGTCCCCGGCCCGCGCCGGGCGCCATCATGCCCGGCGTTCCACTGCGCCCCGATGCCGCGGCTGTCGTGGAGGTGGCGGCGGTCGCGGCGGGCACATTCACCGCGCCGGGGACACCGGGGATGCTGCGGCCTGCCCCGGGGCCGACCGGCGATCCGCCCGGCGACGATGGGGATCCGCCCGGCGATCCGGGGGAGGACGGGGTGCCGCTGCCGGGGTTGGTGCCGCTGGGGTTGGTGCCGTCCGGCAGCAGCCCGCTGGGCTGGGTGAGGCCGGACGGTTCGGTGGTGTCACCGGGATCGGTGGTCCCGGACGGCTCGGAATCCTGGCCGTCGGAATCCTGGCCGTCGGGCTCCTGGGCCGGATCGTCCTGCCCAGCGGGCTGGTCGTCCGAGCCGGGATCCTCGCCCGCCGGATCTGTCCCGGGGGTGCCCGGTCCGGACGGGCTGCCGGTACCGCCGCCCGGCCCGGACGTTGCGCCCGGGCCGGGGGTGCCGCCCTCGGGCAGGTCGCCGTGCAAGGGAGCGAGCGGGCTGATCGGGGTGGGGAGCACCGGGATGGTCCGGTCGGCCTCGGCGAATTCGGTGACGTAGTACTGGTTCATCACCTGCCGGGCCTGCTCCTCGGCGTCGCTGCGTTTGCCGCTGTTGTTCGAGCCCACCCAGGGCCACGATGCCGGGTTGTACCAGGGTTTGGACTCGAGCACCTCCGGCAGATTCGTCTGCGTGCGGATGATCGAACCGACGGTCTGGTCGACGCGGACCCCGAGCAGGTGCAGCGCGTCGCCCAGTTCCTCGGCGCGGGTGGCGTAGTTGCCGATCGCCTCCCTGGACTGCTCGGCGGCAGCGCCCTCCCAGGCCGCGGCGCTCGACCGCCGCAACTGCGCGGCGAATACCGACACCCCCTCCTGCCAGAGCTGGGCGATCTGGCCGTATTGGTCGGCGGCGGGCTGTGCCTGCGCCGCGGGCGTGAGCGGGCCGAACGCGTCGTTGATCTCGGTATGGGTGAAGCCGTCGGGGTTCTCCGGGTCGGAAATCCTGGGCTGTTCGTTCTCGACGGTCACTGTTCCCCCTGCCGAGGATTCGAGAATTGTCCGGTCACGCTCACACCGCCAGTCCGCCCGTCGGATTCACCGCACCGGGGTCCGCGCCGAGCTGTGTCGGAGACGGCGGCGGCAGCGTGGCGACGAGTTCGTTGTAACGGGAGGCGAACTCCGCATCGGTGTCCAGATACCGCTGAGCGATCAACTGATGAACCCGACGAATATCCTCGACGATCCGATAATGCTGCTCGAGGATCTCGTGCACCGCGTTACCGTCCTCGGCCCCCACAGCCTTGGTACGGAACCGGCTCACCAACGTCTGCCCGGAAAGCAGATCAGGATGCGCCTCCCCCAAATCCCACCGCTCACGCTTCCAAATGTCGTATGCGATGCCCTGAAGGTCGCGGATCAGTTGCAGGAAGCTGTCGCAAGCACGATCGATGCCGACGAACTCTTCGGCGTTCACCCGCACCGAATCACCCGACCCCACCCCGAAATCCACCGACAACCGGCCCTCACGCGCCTGCTCGATCAACCCCGCCAACGGCCGAACCCGATCATCCTCACTCATATCCGTCCCCCTTCGTTGCGACCTAACCGCCCAGACATCTCAATCATCGGGAATCAACGGTGCCAGCTTCTCCGCCAGACCACGCGCCAACTCACACGTATCCAGATGGCCGGTCTTGTCATTCGACGCCGGATTGATCATCGACAACTCCAAGCTGCCGCCCGTCATCTCGACATAGAACGAACACGACGCCCGCGGATCGGGATCATCGACGGCATCGACCGCCATCGCCGCCCGCCCGTCGATCACATACTCCTGCCGAACCGTGAAGTCGGGGTTGTCCCGCACCACCGCGAACGTCAGATTCGTCGTCGTGATCCCCACCGCATAACTGTCCGGAGCGACGAAACTGCACCCCCGCCACTTGATCCCCCGACCACCGTCGTAATTCGCGTTCTTCCGAGCTCCCCGGCGCAGATTCTCCGAATCCAGCACCGACTGCGGAATATCGGTACACGGATCGAACGACGCCGGCGCCTCCGCCGCGATCGGCAAGCCCGTCGTGGTGGTCACCACCGGCGACGCCTCCCCACCCGTGGAACACCCCGCCAGCATCAGCACCGAAGCGGCGCTCACCACCATCACCACGCCAGAGGCCCGCACGACACCCTCCCCTTCGGCCAACCGTCACAGGGAGTACGACACTCCCGCAACAGACCTCGACGCTACCGGCCTTCCCCGCGACCGATCAACCGAGCACACCGCACCCGGGGAACAGGACAGTGCGACAGGACAGTACCGAGCAAGACACTTCTTACCCGGCTCGAGTCGAATCCATGCCCCGGTCCGTGGCCCGGATCGCGGCGGACCTCCGGTTCCGGACGGTCGGACACGGCCACGAGCACGCGATCGACGCGATGCTTCGCGCGACCGAAATCCGGTGCGGCGGAGACGTCACCATCCGGCCGATGTCAGCGCCCGAGGACAGCGAGCATCCCGTCGACCGCGCGTGGCCAGGTGAACTGTTCGGCACGGTGGCGGGCGGCCTGTCTGCGGGTGGCGGTGGGGCGGGCGAGGACGTCGGTGACAGCGGCGGCGAAAGCGGAGGGGTCGTCGGCGGCTACGGCCCCGCAGTCGGCGGTGACGATGTCGGCCAGGGCCGAGGAACGGCTGGCGACGACCGGGGTGCCCGCGGCGAGGGCTTCGAGGGCAGCGAGGCCGAAGGTTTCGTGCGGGCCGGGCGCGAGGGAGACATCGGCGGTGGCCAGCAGGGTCGCTACGCGGTGGCGATCGGTGAGGAAGCCGGTGAAGTGGACGGCGGGGCGGCCGTCGGGGAGCACCGGGACCGCGCGGGCGCGCTTCTCCAGAGATTCTCTGCGAGGGCCGTCGCCCGCGACGACCAAGCGGACGGGCCGACCCGCGCGGGCCAGTTCGGCGGCGGCCTCGATGCTGCGATCCACCCGTTTCTCCACCGAGAGCCTGCCGCAGTGCACGAGCAGCGGATGGCCGGGCACGCCGAGGTCGGCGCGCAGCCGGCCGTCGCGACGCTGCGGGCTGAACAGGTCGAGGTCGACGCCGAGCGGAACCAATTCGACATTCCGCGCGCCGATGCGGCGGAATTCGGCGCGGGCGAAATCGGTGGTGCAGACGACGATGTCGTAGTCGTCGGCGGTGCGGCGATTGGCGCTGTCGGCGATTCGGCGGGCGGCGGGCCCGGGCAGGATCTGACCGAGCAGGCGGTCGAGGCGTTCATGGGAGATCATCACGCTCGCCACGTCGCGGCGGCGGGCCCAGCGACCGAAGCCGCGCAGGGTGAGGCGGTCGGACACCTCGAGCACGTCGGGGCACAGGCCGCGCAGCACGTCGGCGACGCGGCGGGGGTCGGCCGCGCGATAGCCGCCGGTGAGCGGAATCGGCGTGGCGGGCAATGTGATCCGCAAGGCGCCGCCGGGAAGGATCTCTTCGGCGCGGCGCGCGCCGGGGACGATCAACACCACCTCATGACCTGCCGCCGCATAGCCGGCGCCGAGATGGTGCAGCGCGGTGCGCAACCCACCCGAGCGAGGGCCGTAGAAGTTGGCCAGCTGCACGATGCGCATGTCGCCGATCGTGCTCGGGCGGGGTTACCGGAGACCCCCGACGACACAACGGACCGTGAACAGCGGTCAAAGATCAGGCGCCGACCAGGCGGTGCGACAGATCGGGCGCCGCACCGGGATCGGCGACACCGCGGCCCCCACGACAGTCGGCGGCAGGTCCGGGAACCGTCAGCGTCCCGCGACGCCACGGACCGCGCGCGGCAGATCCAGGTCCAGCGGGATATGCCCGACGACGAGGTGGGTTTCCACTTCGGCGGCGGGCATCGGACGGGCGATGAGGAACCCCTGCGCCCGGTAACAGCCGAGCCCCACCAGGGTGCGCGCCGCGACGGCGGTCTCCACCCCCTCGCCGACCACGCCGAGACCGAACGAACCGGCGAGGCCGATGATGGACTTCACGATGGCCAGATCGTCGGTGCTCGCGCCGAGCCGCTGCACGAAACCGCGGTCGATCTTCACCGCGTCCACCGGCAGCGCCTTGAGATGCGACAGCGAGCTGTAGCCGGTGCCGAAATCGTCGATGGCGATCTGCACGCCCATCCGCTTGAGTCCGCGCAGTGTCACCTGGGTGCGGGCCAGATCCTGCACCACCACGTGCTCGGTGATCTCCAGGCACACCGCGCTGCCGTCGATGGCGAACTCGCGCAGGATGTCCTCGATGCGCTCGACGAAATCCAGGCTCACCAGCTGCACCGGTGAGACGTTGATGCGCATGACGGTTCCGGCGGCCAGTCCACGCGCACGCCAGTCGGCGAACTGCTTGCACGCCGTGCGGATCACCCAGCGGCCCAGCTCGCCTGCCAGATTGGTGGCCTCGGCGACGGTGACGAACGCGGCGGGCGGCAGCAGCCCTCTGGTCGGATGCATCCAGCGCACCAAGGCTTCCAGCGCGACCACCCGGCCGGTGCGCAGATCCACCTCGGGCTGGTAGTGCAGCAGCAGCGAGCCGTCGGACACCGCGCCACGCAGATTCAGCTCCACGTCGTCCTGGAGCTCGAACTGTGCGCGCATGGCGTCGGTGAACACCGCGACGCCGTTGCCCCCGCCGGACTTGGCCGACAACAGCGCGTGATCGGCACGGCGGAGCACATCGGCGACCGTGGTCTGCCCGGGAATGCCGACCGCCACGCCGACACTCGCGCCCCGGCTGACCGATTCCCCGCCGACCGTCACCCGTCGGCCGATCAGCTGCTGCAGGCGGGTCGCCTCCAGTTCCGCGGCCACCGAATCCATCGGTTTCTCCGGGACGATGACGAATTCGTCGCCGCCGAGCCGGGCGATCATCGCCTCGGGACCCAGATTCTCCCGCAACCGCGCGGACAGTGTGCGGATGAAATTGTCGCCCGCGGTGTGGCCGAGGAAGTCGTTGAGCGCCTTGAGCCGATCGAGGTCGAGGAAGAACGCCGCGACCGGGCCCGGCTCGCCGGGACGCAACCGGTTCTCCATGTACTCGAGCAACGCGCGCCGGTTCGCCAAGCCGGTGAGATCGTCGTGCAGGGCGATGTAGCGCAGTCGCTCCTCAGCGGCCACCCTGGCCTGGACCTGCGCGAACAGCGTGGCGATGGCGGTGAGCGCGTTGAGTTCGCCGGTGTTCCACGCCCGGTCGCCCGACTTGACGAAACCGAGCAGGCCGGTGGACTCCCCGCGCGAGACCAGCGGGACGCAGGCCATGGTGACCTGTGGAATCCCGGAGGACTTGCGAATGGTCTCCTGATAGTCCTCGGATTCGGCGCCGGGGCGCACGATGACCGGCTCGGTCGCGAACTCCAGCTCGCGGAACACCGAATCGGCCTCGGCGAAACGCACCACGGCCAGCGGATCGGGATCGGGGACGTCGGTGCGATGCGGCCATTCGGCGATCAGGACGGTGGTGCGGTCCTCGCGGTTGGTGTGGCGCAGGTATCCGAAGTCGATGTCGAAATGATCGACCAGCGCGGCCAGCACGCGTTCGCTCGCCGCCACCATGCTGATGGCGTCGACGCCCATCAACTCGGAGGCGACATCCGTCACCAATGAGTCGAGCGTTCGCCGAGGCACACTGTCTCCGATCGTGCTAGCTGCCCTGGCCCGTGCCCGGCACTGGAAGCCGCCTGCTGCGAACCGAGGCTGCTGCCGCGTAACTCAGGCGAAGCACCAGCGCCATGATCTCATGCCCAGGCACTCCCAGCAGGTCCAGGAAACGGCCCTGAAGTGAGGTCAGTGTATCCGCGAAATCCTCTGAAATCGCGACCAGATCCTCCTGGTCGTGTGCGTAGCCGAACACCGGCGACATCGGCTGCACCGCCAGACCGCGCCGTCCGGCCTCCAACCACACCCGTTCGACGGCCATTCCGGCCCGCGCGTAATCGATCAGCGACGCGCCCGCGCGCCCGGCCGGACACGGCATGGTGACCGCGATCAGAGCCGAACCTGACAGCAGTTGATCGCGCGTGGCCTCACCGAGACCGTGGCCGCCGGACCAGACGCGCAGCAACTCCACGACATCGGGGCGCGAGGCGATGCGCAGCTTGGCCAGATCGGCGTCGTCGAGTTCCATACTGCGCAGGTCGATGCCGTCACGCACATCCTCGCCGGGGCCACGCAACTCCGAGAACAGCTCCCGGTGCATGCGCGGGGTCAGCATGCGGACCCGGTCCGAGGCGCCGAGCAGCTCGGCGGCCTCGGCCAGCGCCCCGCGGTCGGTGATCGCGCGGACCAGCGCGCCCTCGGTGCGAGCCGCGGCGTCGAGCGCGGCGAGCACGCCGTCGCGGATGGGCGCGCGATTGCCTTTGCGGCGATTGGTGCAGCGCGTCAGGGCCGCGGGGTAGTCGCGGGCCAGCAGCGGATCACCACCGGCGCCGAAGCGCAGGACAGCGGTGAGCGGGGCGGACGGGGGCGCGGCTGCGGCGATCAGGCGGTGTTCGCCGAGCAGGCCGTACGCGGCCGCGGCGGCGCGGGCGTTGTGCAGCGCGGCGCCGATCGCCACGGCGCTGCCCCGGTAGGCGACATCCATCGTCGAGGAGCGTTCGGGCGCCAGGTCGATCCACAACGCGTCCTCGGTCGGTCGCATCGTCCATGGCTGGACATTGCCGCCGGAGGGAGCGCGCTGGGCTGCCGCGACCACCTCGGCCCGTGGCGGGCCGGGCGGGAGCAGATCCGGTACGGCCTGCTGCCGGTATCCGGCCCCGTTCGGGCGCGACTGCGCCCTGCGCGGCCCGCCGTCGGCGTGTCTGTCACCGGGCCGGAATGCTGCGGTGGGCTTCGACGCGCCGTTACCGCGCATGCTCGCCCCCGACGCGGACTCGACCTCGGCGCGGCTCGGCCGCCGCGCTCCTCGGCCGGTGTCGCCCACTCCCGCGCCGAACAAGGCGGCATCGGTGGCATCGCCGACACCGTCGGCGATGGCGCGACCCGGCTGTCCCCCGTCCCGGCGCAGGCCCGCGCCGTCGTGACCGGGCGCCTCGAGATCGTCGTCCGCTCCCGCCCTGGACCAGCGGTGGTCGGTGGACATCGGTTCGACGAGCCCGTCGAGTTCGCGTTCCAGATCCACCCTGGTCCGCCCGGAGGGCAGATCGCGGCCCAAACCGATACGGCGCACGGCCGTGGCGGCGATGGCCGCGCCGAGCTGCACGTCCCCGCCCAGCTGCGGCCAGGTCGTCACGGTGCGGTCGATCTCGGCGAGGCTGGCCGCCATGCGGGCGGACAGCTCGCCCGGGCCGAGGATCCGCAGCACATGCGGGGCCTTGTCCTTGGTGGACAGACCGCGCAGATCGGCGGCAGCGGTCTCGCCGAGCAACCCGTGGAAAGGCGGGCGATCCGGTTCCAGGTCGAAGCGCTCGACATCGAACAGGCCGCGATCACTGGTGTCCATCAGCAGCGGCAGCCGATGTCTGCGGGCGCCGTCGCGGACCGCGAACTTCACATCCAGCGAGTCACACTCCTCGAGGACCAGTGACAGGCCGCTGAGGAACGCGTCGACGGAGTTCTCGTCGACGCCGCCGGTACACACCTCGACCGGCAGGTAGGGGTCGAGTTCGGCGATGCGCCGCGCGGTGACGACCGCCTTGTTCAGCCCCAGGTCGAACAGCGTGCCGGGCACCCGGTTCAGGTTGGACAGTTCGATGTCGTCGAAGTCGGCCAGCCGCAGCAGACCGCAGGAGCCTTCCAGCGCGAGCGTGTGCGCGATCGCGTGGCCGACGCTCTGCCCGACCACGCCGACCGCCATCCCGGCGAGCCGCTCTTGTTCGGCGACGGTGAGCTTGTTGCGGTTGCGATCGAGGCGGACGGCGCGGAACGCGCGCGGCCCGGTCAGGCCGACCAGCGTCCGCCGCCACGGGTAGTACACCCAGCGGTCGGCGGCGGCGTCTTCGGTGTCGATCCGCGGATCACAGATCCGGGACAGCTCCGCGCGGATCGAATCCCGCAGGTCGAGAATGCCGACCGTGGGCGTGGTGCGCAGCCGGGTGAGCACGGCGGTGTGGTCGGCGTCGTGTTCGTCGAGGATGAGCGGACGGTAGCGTTCCGCCGCGTCGGCCGGGCCCACGCCGGGCGCGCTCGGGCGGGTGCCGGAAGCCGTCATCGGGCGATCGACTTTCCCGCCGCGGGTGCGGCAGCCGCCGATCGCGGGCAGGTCGTGCGCCAAGCACGCAGCGCGGCGCGCTCGAGGACGATGAGCGCGCTCTGGGTGCGGGTGGCGTGCGAGAGGTGGGCGTGGGTGTCCCACCACAACGGCACGGTGCGGTAGCGGTGGTCCGGGTAGGCGACCGCGCCGACCTGCTCGGCGATCCGCGCGCCGCTGGAGGTGTATCGCTCGATGCCGTGCTCCGCGGACGTGGCGAATCCCCATCGCGCGTCGAGCAGCCAGGCGGCGTGCACGACACACCGCGCGACCGCGGCACCCAGCGCCGATCGGTGCGCGGCTCGCCGATCGACCCAGACCGCCTTCACCTCGACGATGCCCTCGGGGGCGCGATCGTCGATCATGGCGCGCAACACGTCCTCGCCGGGCTGGCCCGCCCAGGCGGACAATCCGTGGGCCTCGGCCGAACCGGAGTACGGCCCCTGGACGCGCAGACCTGCCACGACCTCGCCGTCCGGATCGACCGCGGCGAAGAACAGAGCGGTGGATCCGCCGTCGGCCACGGACTCGTACTCGAGCGCGGACTCGACGCCGAACCGGCGGTAGACCCGGTGCGCCCCGGCCAGGTAGCGCTGCCACAGATCGGGGTGAGCCGCCGGAGTGGTCACCTGGAAGGCGTGACCGGAGTGCATGTCACGAAACCGCAGCACCCGCTCGGCGCCGACCGTGACCATCTCGACAGTCATGTGTTCCTACTCCGTCGTCACCGCAGGCCGCGCCCACGCGGGGCGGCCCTACCCGCTCTCCGGGAGACTTAAACATCCAGAAGAGTCGCCTACGGCAGTATCCGTCATCCCGCGGGAATTGACCAGAAAACCGGCAACTCTGTCGGAACTCGCCACACGACGGCAAAAACGCTGTTGGAGAACGTGTTATCCGGCTCACATGGCGACCAACGGACCGATTGGTCGCAAATAGTTAATCAAGAGCTATTTACACCAGAATGGAAATGTACAGCTCGACATCCTGGGGGCCGCGCCAGACCTCGATCTCCTCCCGGTAGGCGCGGGTGATCTCCGCCGACGCCGTGGCGTCGTCGACTTGCGCCCAGACGTCCTCCACCGGGTCGTGATAATCACCGTTGGGCTCGAAGCGCGCGTACACACCCTTGGGCACCCGGACGAGCAGATCGCCGACCGGCACCGCCGACGGGTCGAGGTACTCGAAGCACACCATCGCGTTGTGACTACCCGCGGGATCAGGCACATAGACGGTGTACATCGGACGGTCCCCGCCCTCGCGGTCACGCAGGCGATCCTTGAGGAACTCGATCAGCTCGCTGTTGCTGACCTTGAAACTCGGTGTCACCCTCGGCACCACCAGCCCGCCGTAGATCGCCTCGTTGCGGACTGCGATCGTGTACGTCATCGGGGGTCCACCGCCAGGTACAGCTCGATCTTGTAGGCGTGCGGATAACACTCGAAATCGCCGGAATAGGTGCGCTTGATCTGGTTGTGCTCTTCGGCGTAGGAGATCTGTGTCCACAGGTCGGTCATCACCTGCGGGAAATCGCCGACCGAGGAGAACTTCGCGTAATAGCCGCGCGGCAGCCGGGCCACCAGATGACCGCGGGTGACGTCGTCGAAGGAGTGACAGCGGTAGCCGACGATCTGGGTGTTGTAGGTGCCGAGTTCACCGGTGTAATCGGTATAGGCGCTGGCCAGCGGGCCGCCGAGCTCCTGATGCAGCACCGCGGCCCAGGCCGCTTCCAGGGCGTGATCCCGCAGTTCCCCGAGAGCGCGTTTCGGACTGCGGACGGGCAAACCGGCGACCCAGGTCTCGTCCCGCTCGACGATTTCAAACTGCATGGAAAACTCTCTCGAGGTGCATCGGCGTGCGCACCCGCATTCCGGTCGGCTGGAAAATCCATGCTATCAACTCGATCATGAAGAGTCCGCGCGCGGCGGCCACCGTCGCCCGGTCGGCAACCCGGCGCTGAACTGGACAAACGTCCTGGAAAGCGTCCGGATCCGGCGCGCACCCGCCGCCCGCGTCCGACGCGGGGAATTCGCGGGCGAATCGTCGGCTATCGATGCGCGCACCGACGCGGCGGTCTCACCACCACCCGAGGATCGGGCCGAGCCTGCGGCCGAGCTCCGGGGCCATGGAACGCGAGTAGCTCGCCGTCAGGTGGTGTTCGTCGTGATAGACCAGGACATTGCCCTCCACCACCGGGCAGATGTCGGCCCCGCACACCGCGTCGGTGAGATCGAGGGTGAACACGTTCGGGAACGAGGCGGCGGGCTCCTCGGCCGGATTCACCGGATCGAAGGCGTCCGCCCGGCGGATGCCGCAGCTGAGCCGGTCGCCGTTGCCGGCCAGGCAGTCGATGGCCCGGTAGCGCACCCCGTCACGCCGCAGCCACGGGGTGTCGCGGATCGCCAGGATGTTCAAGCCGTGCTCGGACAGCCGCGACCAGACCTGCACATAGTCGTCGGGGGTCTCGTCGCCGATCAGGTCTCTCGGCCTCGTCCCGGTGGTGAAGACCCAATCCGGGCGGTCCACGCCGAGCCGGTCGATCACCTCCAGCGACCAGTCGCGGCAGTCCGGGATCGACTGCCCCTTGTACGAGGTCTCCTCCGCCACTGTCAGCGGGCAGCCCATCTTCAGGTAGACGGCGATGCGGATGCCGTACTCCCGGCCGAGGAGGTCCAGGGCGGGCACCCAGTGCTCGGAATGGGAGTTGCCGACCACCGCGATGGTGCGGTCGGCGTCGGAATCGCCGTACGAGCAGGTGATCACCTCGCGGGTGTCCCAGTCCGCGATGCACCCGTCGCGGGTGGGATAGGCCGCGTCGGCAGGCGCGTCGAACACGCTGGGCCGTATCTCGGCCGCAGGCGTGTCCGCGCCGCCGACCAGCGCCTCGGCCCCGGGATAGCGGACAGGTTCCAGTGTGTTCACCGGCTGCGGCGGCGACAGGCTGGTGACCACCTGGGAGGTGACCGTCAAAGCGAGCACCGTCACGCCGAGGGCGAGCATCACCCGGTGTCCCACCTCCACCCGGGGGGCGCGGACGGCGGCGGGCGCGCGCAGCGGCTCCTCGACGAATCGGTGTGTCAGATACGCCAACAGCAGCGACACGGCCAACACGGCCAGCCCGGCGCGCAGATCGGTCCGCGCGTCGCCGAGGTGAGCGAGCACGAAGATCAGCAACGGCCAGTGCCACAGGTACAGCGCGTAGGCCATCTCGCCGAGCCGGACCGCCACGGCGGAGGCCAGCAGCCGGTTGGGCAGCGGCAATTGCTCGGCCGACAGGTTCTGACCGGCCAGGATGAGGGCGATGGTCGCCCCGACCGGGATCAGCGCGGCCGGACCGGGGAACAGCGAGCCGCCGTCGACGATCCAGCCGCAGGCGAGCACTGTCGTGGCACCCGCCAGCGCGAGCAGCGCCCGCAGCACCCGATGCAGACTCACGGCGGGTAGTACGACCGCGACGAGCGCGCCCGCCAGCAGTTCCCAGGCCCGGGCGAAGCTGTCGTAGTAGTTCCACCCCTGATGCAGTCCGACCCCGCGCGCGGCGTAGACGAACGAGGCCGCTGTCAGCACGGCCAGCACGAACGCGAGGACCGGCCGGATCGCGGCCGGTATGCCCAGGCTCCGGCAGGCCCACACCAGCGCCGCGATGCCCATCAGCGCGGCCAGATAGAACTGCCCCTGCAACGACATCGACCACAGGTGCTGCAGCGGGCTCACCGACGGATCGGCGGCGAGGTAGTCCGCCCAGGAGAACGCCAGATACCAGTTCTGGAAGTACAGCAGCGAGGCGAGCGTCTGCGCCGCCAGTTCGGTCCACTGGGTGTAGGGCTTGGTCAGCACCACGACGAGCGCGACCACCGCGAGCACCAGCACCAGCGCGGGGAGCAGGCGCCTGGCCAGCCGGGCGGCGGTCTCACGAACCGAGATCCCGGCGCGGGACTCGGCGCGGCGCAGCAGTGAGGCGGTGAAGAAGAAACCCGCGAGCACCAAGAAGACATCGACGCCGCCGGAGACCCGGCCCATCCAGATGTGGAAGACGACCACCAGGGCGATCGCGACGCCACGCAATCCGTCCAGATCCGTGCGGTACCCCTGGGCCCGCGTCACTCCCGGGGCGGGCGGGACAGTGGAAGTGGCGGTCGCGGGCGCCACACCCGATTCTCGAGCCGCCGTCATCGTGCTACCGGACGACACCCGGGAGCGAAACCCGGGCACGCGACGACGCTGTCGCCGAAGGGGACGAACGGTGAACGAGACATGACCATCCTCTTATCACGGAGGGCGGAGACAGGTCCAACCCGCGATCCCGCCCGACACGCCGAGGATGTCATCCGCCCGGTCCGCAGCTCCGAATCAGATCCGTAGGTCGTCCCTTCGGAATGAGGTAGCCAATGGGCAAGCACGCTGCGGGCACACACAACCGGCCCGCCGCTGGACACCGCGGTTTCGTCTTGCGTCCCGCAACGGTTCTACTCAGCGGGGCGGTCTGCGCGGCGGTGGTGGGAACCACTCCCGCCGTCGCCGACGACCGCCCGCTCGTCGCACCGGTCGGGGAACTCCCGGTCCTGCCGGGCGCGGTGGCGGCACCAGCGCACGGCTCCCCGCTCGGCGTCATCGATTTCGGTGTGCCACCGCGGGTCTCGGCCGCTCTCGAGCACGCATCGGCGAACGTCGCGGTGCCGGTCGCGGTGGCGCCCGCACCCGCCGCCACCCCGATCGCCGAGCCGGAGCCGCAGGCACCGCCGATGCCGCTGCAGGACAACCGGGTCCGCATCGGCAGCCTCCAGGTGGACCGCCCCGAGTTCGTGCCGCCCGACATCGCGGCCCAGGTCAACGACGGCGCGCTCGCCGCGGAGACGGGGCTGTCCGACGCGCTCGACACGGCGGGCATGGATCCCGCGCGTTCCGATGTGGTCGCCCAGAAGATGATCGGCAACGCGGCCATCGGCGCGATGGTCGGTAATACGCTGTCCTCCCCCATCTCCGGTGCGGGCGCGATGGTCGGCGCCATGGCCGGGTTCATCGCGGGTATCCCGTTCCTGCCCGCGGGCCTGGTGGTGTTGCCGGTGGTCGGCGCGGCCATGGGGTACGCGTTCATCGCCGCCCCCGCCGCCGCCGCGGGCGCGCTCATCGGTGGCGCCGTCGGCGCCATCGAGGGCTCGATGGTTCCCCTCGAATCCGACCTTCCCGCACCGCCTGCCGCCTGAGCAGCACCGCGCACACGAGTCGGGCTCCGGCACCCGCCGGGGCCCGGCTCGTCGTCGGCGCGCATCCGTTCGGCCTGCCGCTCCGAATCCCCTTCCGTAGGTCCTTCCTTCGGAATGAGGTAGCCAATGGCCACATCCAGCAGGCCCGACGCTCCACACCGCACATTCGCCCTGCGCGCCGCGACGGCCGTGGTGGTCGGTGTGGTGTGCGCGGCGATGGCCGGGACGGCACCCGCCGCCGCCGACGACCAGCAGTTCACCGCGCCGGTCGAGCAACTCCCCGCCCAGCTCACCGAGCCACTCCGCACAGGTCAGGTCCCACTCGCGGGCTTCGGATTCGGTGGGCCGACACCGGTCGCGCCGCCCCGATTCGATCCCGGCCCGCCGCCATCCGCTCCGGATCTCGTCCAGATGGTGACCTCGGCGCTGGGAATTGCGCCGATAGCACCTGTTCCCGCTCCGGCGGTGGTTCTCCCGCCACCCGCTCCGGTGCAGGCCGAGCCGCTCGTCGCACGAGTCGCCCCGGTGGCGCCCGCGGCCGACGCACCGGCGAACGCGGAACAGATCCGTATCGGCAGGGTCGAACTCGGTCGTCCCGGCATCATCACCCCTGACCAGGCCGCCGAGATCAACGAGGGGGCGGCGGGTTTCGAGAACGCGCTCTCGGATGTACTCGACAGCACCGGCGTGGACCCGCGGCGTTCGGATGTGATCGCCGAGTATGTAATCGGCGACGCGGCGATGGGCGCGGTCATCGGCGGCGTGGCGATCGCCCCGGTCGCGAGCCTGGCAGCGGTCGCGGGCGGCATGGTCGGGTTCCTCTTCGGGATTCCCTTCCTGCCCACCGGTCTGGTCATCGGGCCGGCGGTCGGCGCGGCCATGGGTTACGCCTTCGGCACCGGCCCCGGCGTCGTCACCGGCGCGGTCATCGGCGCGGCTGTGGGCGCGATCGAGGGCTCGCAGGTCCCCCTCGATCCCGCACCGGCCGCCTGAGCCCCGAGATGTCGCCAACTCCGGCCGGTTCGCGCGATTCTCCGGTCACACCTTCGCCACCGCACGGCACGCCACCGTCGTTCGCCGCGCCACACGAGGCGGAGTCCGGGCGATCCGCGTCCGGTCACACCGACGCCCGGTGACACACGAAGCGTCACCGGGCGTGGGCGGTAGCGGTCAGCCCTCGACGGGGACCGGCTCGGCCATGCGGCCGAGTTCCAGCTTCACCAGCCGATCCGCGCAATCGAAGTACCGGTCGTCGTGGGTGATCACGACGACCGTCTTGCCGCGCCGTTTGAGCCCGACGAGGATCTCCTTGTAGAACACCTCCCGGAACTTCGGTTCCTGGTCGGCGGCCCACTCGTCGAAGACGTAGATCGGACGGTCCTCGAGCAGCGCGGTCAGCAGGGCCAGGCGCTTGCGCTGGCCTTGGGACAACGCGATGGTCGTCAGCGTGCCGTCGCGGACGTCGACCTTGTCGTCGAGCCGTAGTTCCCGCAGATACCGGCGGACCTCGTCGTCGATCCCCGGCTGGTCGAATCCGAGATAGTCCTCGAACAGATGGAAATCGGTGAAGATCGCCGAGCTGTTCTGCCGGAACCACTCGATGTTCTGGTGATCGATCACCTCGCCGTTGAGCGAGACGGTGCCGGTGCGCGGCACATACAGTCCGGTGATCAGCTTGGCCAGCGTCGATTTGCCGCTGCCGTTGCCGCCGACCACGAAGGTGATCTCGCCGGGCTCGAAGACCAGCTCCAGCGGGCCGAGCGTGAACCCGTCGTCCTCGCCGGGCGGACCTGCGGGCGGCGGACCCAGCGGAACGGGTCTGCCGTCCACCCCGGCGTGACTGACCTGGCGCTTGCCGTTGACATCGGGCACGCCCTGGCGCGGACCGCCCCCGTGACCGGGCGGCGGCAGCGGCGGATGCCCGCCACCGGGATGGCCGTGCGGTCCGGGGGGACCCGGCGGCATCGCCGAAGGCGCGTCCTGGCGGTAGTGATAGCTCACGCCGGACAGCTCCAGCCGGGCCGACTCGACAGCGGGCCGCTGCGCGTACGGCAACTGATCTTCGTCGTGCAGGGTCTCCAGCGAGAAGTTCATCGCCCGGATCTTGGCCAGTGCGACGTCGCCGCGAAGCAGGTCGGGAATGCGGTGCATGAAGTTCTGCATCGGCATCGCCAGGAAGGTCGTCACCAGGATGTAGCCGACCATCACCTCGCGCGGCATCTCCATCGCCTTGGCCACGCCGAACAGGATCAGCGCCATGGTGCCCAGCTGCAGCAGCTGCCCGAGGCTCTGTGCCACCGAGAACTTCGAGCCCGCGTCCACATTCTGCGCCCGCAACTGCCTGGCGGTGCCGAGCAGATGGCGGTCCATGAAGTCACGCCGCCTGCCGCGGTGCAGCTTGAGCTCCTTGATGCCCAGCGTGACCGCCTGGAAGGAGCGCAGCAGCGCGTCCTCGTTCTCCCGCGCCGCGTGGTAGATGCGGCGCACACGGCCGAGGAACACCTCGACGCACGCGACACCGATCAGCGTCCCCGCGATCGTGATCGCGAAGATCGGCCCGGACACGGTGGCCAGGTAAACGAAGCAGCCGATGATGGTCGCCACGTCGATGCAGATGGCCGGGATCGCGGTCACCGCCTGGGACAGCGAGCGCACGTCCTCGGTCAGCGTGGCGACCAGCCGGTGCATGCCGAGCCGTTCCAGGTGCTCGAGCGGGGCCGCGACCACGCTCGAACTCAGATCCGAGCGCAGCCGGAAGATGGCGTCCTGCGCCAGGCGGATCAGCAGTACCTGCGAGAGCAGGCCGCTGATCAGGACCACCGCGATGGTGAGCAGGAACTGTTCGACGGTGGCCCGCGGATGCGGGGAGGGCGAGACCACCGCGTTGATCAGAGTGACCAGGTAGGTGTTGGCCGCGCCGCAGACCAGGCCGGTGACGATCACCGCGGCAATGCGCGCCCAGGAGATCGAGACCAGGAATTTGATGAGTTGCATGATCAGGTGCTCTCTCGAGAGAAGCGATGGGTCGCGAGATCAGCGACGGATGATGTCGAAGATCAGACCTTCGAGCGTGACCCCGGGCGCGAAGGAGAAGGCCACACCGGTCGAGATGGACTCGCCCGCCGTGGACTGCCGGATCATCTGTTCCAGCACGAAGATCAGGGAAACCGACAGCATGTTGCCGTAGCGGGCCAGCACATCCCAGCTGGGCGCGGCCTGATCGGGATCGAGTCCGAGCGAACGCACCGATTCCTCGATGATCTTCGGACCGCCCGGGTGGATCGCCCACAGGTCGACGTCGGCCTTGGTCAGCCCGTTGCGCGCCAGGACGCCCCGCACCACCGGATCGACGCCGCGATAGATGTACTGCGGCAGATTCTCCGACAGCTCGCAGGTGATGCCGTTGTGATTCACCCCGAGCACGATGCCGTCCTCGGCGCCGGCGAACAGATGGCTGAAGCTGTCGCGCACCACGATCCGGCCGGGCGCCAGCGGCTGCCTGGCCTGCCGCGCGCCGACGACCACCGCGCCACATCCGTCGCCGAAGAGGCTGTGGATGATGACGTCGTTGACATCGTCGGCGAACACGGCGTTCACCGAGCTCAGTTCCAGGCAGACGACCAGCGCCTTCTTGTCCGGATGTGCCCGCACGTAGTCGGTCGCGGTGCGGATGCCGTTCATCGCGGCCGCGCACCCCATGAAGTTGACCACGACTCGACCGACGGTCGGCGAGAGCCCGAGTTCGGTAAGCACCGCGACATCCACGCCGGGCGCGATGAACCCGGTGCTGGTGACGAACACCAGCTGCCCGATCTCCTCGGCCGCCGCCCCCGAATCGGCCAGCGCGCGGCCGGCGACATCGACCGCCAGCGGCGCGGCGTGCCGGTAGTACAGGTTCATCCGATCGCGGAGATTGCCCGGCCGCCTGCTGAATTCGAGGAATTCGGGATCGGTCGGATCGACGGCCATCCGGCGGGTGTCGATCCTGGTCTTGTCGTAGATGCGGGCGATGCGGGCCTGCTGCCGGGGATCGGAGAACAACCCGGCGACCTGTTCCGCCGCCCCGGCCTGATCGACGCTGCGCTCGGGAGCACCGGTGGCGATGCCCTCGATGACGCCGATGGTGACCGGCGGCGAAGGCGGCATCGGAGAATGCTCGACAGCGGGGGCGATACGGTGGCGGGGCTCGGTGGCGGGGCGTGCGCCGCCCTGGTCGACGGTGATGGACATGGTCTTTGTTCCCTTCGAGGAATGTGGTGGTCGGCGGCGCGGCCTCCGGTGGTGATCGGTGCGGTCAGCGGGATCGGGTCAGACGGTCCCGATTCCGGTGAAGCCCTGGACCGTGTAGGTCGCGCAGGTCTTCAGCGCCGTCGGTGAAAGGTGTTCGCGTACGAAGCCCCAGTTCTTTTCCTCGGCCTCCCGGGAGGGAGCCAACAGGTAGGTGCTTATCTGCTTCGGGAAGCGATCGGTGAAAAAGCTCTTGGCGGGCAGCCATTCGACGCCGAACTCCGCGGATTCCGCACGCAGGATGTCTTCGGTGGCGATATTGGCGAAGCCGCTGCGCTGGTAGGGCAGCACGTGGTGGACACGATGCGAGCTCAGGCCCGCGGCGAGGAAGCAGTCGATGTAGCGGTTGCCGATGACCTTCAGGTCGTAGGCCTGCTCGATCTGGTTGACCGCCCAGTCCTCGGTGTCGGACTCGGGCAGCGCGTCGGTCTCGACCTCGAAGTCGTGGCTGGCCACCACCAGGAAGGTGCTGATCCACAGCGTGATGACGAACTGCAGTGCCCAGGCCAGGAAGTCACCGGCCACGGTGAAGACGATCAGCTCGCCGAGCAGCAGCGCGCGCATCCCGAAGGAGCCGATGAAGTGCGGGAGCGCGCCACGCATGCTGCCGTACATCTCCTTGACGCCCACCTTGCGGGTGAGCCGGACGACGTCGAGCAGCCGGATCGTCATACCGGTGACCGTGTGACCGAACTTGTGCAGCGTGTGGATCGGCACCCGGTACAGCCGAGGCACCTGCATCATCATCGTGAAGACGTTCTTCTTGATGTCGACTTCACTCTGGGTGTGCGGGTGGTGCAGCAGCGCGTGACCGTCCGCGGTGACGAAAGCCAGCGCGACATAGTTGATGTCGAAGGCGTTCGTGTAGATCTTGTTCATGCCCTTCTGGGCCCGGTGGATGGCGTAGTGCCCGAACCCGGCCAGCGAACTGCGCAGCAGCACCATGGCGAGCACGAACACCGGCAGCGGCATCCAGGCCGGCTCGGCCAGCCGCACGCCCTGCACCGCGAAGTACGCGATGGCCAGCACGATCACCACGATGTCGAAGATCCGGTCCATCCGCTTCATGCGGGCGGCGACCTCGGGGTCCTTCAAGCGCGCCTTGACCTTGTGCAACAGATCGTTCTTGTTGTCGAAGCGGTACTTCGGGGTGTCGCGCCAGCTGTCGAAGCCTTCCTTGAACAGGAAGTCCGGCGCGTTGGCCTTGGGGTGGATGTCCTCTGGCCTGGCCTCACGATCGAGCGAGTAGCGCGCCAGCATGCGCTCGATGCGCTCGGGATCCTTGTGGTAGGAACCGATGATCGAGGTGATGTCGCGATTCTTGGTGCGCCCGATGAAGAACTCGCCGCCGGGATGCTTGGAGATCCACTCCGACAGGTCGTAGGCTTTGCCGTTGTACACCCAGACGTTCGAGACGGGCGGCGGGCCGGTCGGCGCGGGGGGTCGACGGAAGTCCCGCTCCTCGACCTCCGGGCGGTCACTTGTCGTCATGTCAATCCTCCGTGTCCGAACGGCGTTTCCTGGTGCCGATCAGGTCGCCGGCGCTGTCGTCGAGAGTGAATGCTTCCCGCGGCGCCTTGTACTTCACTGAACAATCTCTTAAGCGGTCGCCGAGGTGCCCGCGCGAGGCGGGGCGAGAGGTGGACCGGCATCGGCCGGACCTCGTTGCGCGGCGGACGGAATCGCCGTGCCCGGCGATGTCGCGACAACGACGGTTCGCGGGCCGGCCTCCCCACCAGGCATGCGAACGGCGTTGTCGGAATGTATTTTTCGCCCACCGCGCTGCCGGAGCGGCAACGGTGGGTCAGATGAAGGCGCTGGGAACGCAGCCGGTCCGGAAACGCGAGCGGCTGGGCCGTCTCACGCTCCGGACCGGGTGTCCTGTCGCCTGCCCGGCGTCAGCTCGCGGGCTTGATGACGTTGACCGGCTCCGCCCACTTGGACAGGGTCACCTCGACGGTGCCACCGTCCTTGTCGACGACGGCGCGCACCAGGTTCGGGCCGTCACCGGTGGAGGCGGCGTCCGAAGGGCGGGTCGACTCCGAGCCGGTGTCGCTCGGCGGGGGCACGTCGGCGATCCACAGCGTGATCGGCAGGGTGCCCGCACCCTCACCCAGACGCGGCACGACCGGATCGATGACCGAGCCGTCGATGGTGCCGGTGACCTTGACCACGGCGATGCCGTCGAGGGTCTCGCGGCCCTCGGCCTTCGGGTTCTCCACCTGCGCGATCACATTGGCCAGGCCCTTGTCCTTGTCCAGGATCACGCCCGGATCGTAGACCTGCTCGGCCGGCCCGACGGGCGCGTAGCTGGAGCTGTTGACCGCGGTGTAGAGCGTCTTGTCGACCACGATGAACTTCGTGTCGATGAACGGCTCCTCGGGCTTGGTCCTGACCTTGGCCTCCCCCATGGCCTGGCCCGCACCCTGCGGCTGGTTGGTCACATCCGCGGAGACGCTCTCCACCGGCAGATTCGGCACATCGGTCACCTGGATGTCCAGATGCACCGACTGCAGGGTCTGGGTGGTCCGCGAGGACTCCTGGATGATCTGCGCGGCGTCGGGTAGCGGCCCGGTCACCGGCGCGGCGGTGGTGTCGCCACCGTCGTCGGACGACGAGCAGCCTGCCACCAGAGCCGCGATCAGCGACGCCGCCAGCAGCGCGGGCGCGGCACCGCCCAGCCGCGAGCGGCGGGATCGCTTGTTGCGCAGGGCGGAGCCCCGCGTGGTCTTGTCGGTCACGTGTACCCCCGGAGAGTTTCCGTGGCGCCGGCGTGTTCCGGCGCCTGTGTACGAGGCAGCGACGCTGCCCCGCACAGAGTATGCAAGCACATCGGGGTATGCGCGAGTGATCGGGCAGAACGTTTCCCGGCAAGGGGCCTTCGACCACCGGCCGCAGGGCACGGCCGGGGACAGGGACTGGTGTCAGGGCGATCACCCCTCGTCCATGATCGCCCTGACACGACCCGCATGATGAACAGCGGCGTCTACCATATCAGCGGCGGGCCCGCCAGGGAGCCGAGGCGATCACCCCGACCGAGGGAATCAGGGCGCGAACCGGACGAGGGCTGTGCCGGGCTCAGCCCGCGCGCCGGGCGCGGGCCAGCGCGCAGCCTCCCAAGATCGTGGCGATCAACCCCAACACTACGGCGATGGCGGCACCGAGGATCCCGTTGCCGGTACCCGGCCCGCCGTCGGCGGTGGCGGCGAACAGCCCGCCGAGGACCACGCTGATCGATCCCGCCACCGAGGCCACGACAGCAGCCGCGGGCCTGCCACCGGAGCGGGTCAGCGCGAGCCCGCCGCTGATCACACCGATCAACCCCACCAGTGCGGTCAGGGTGGGTCCGAGTCGCCCGGACGTCATGCCGGTGACAGCGGCGGTGGACCGGATCGAGGCATCGGCCGCCGCGGGCACGGCGAACGCGATTCCGGTGAGCAGGGCGGCTGCCACCATGGTGAGCAGGCGACGGAAAGACATGGCGGGGCTCCTTCGCGGATGACGAATTCACAGGTGAGGAATCGACTCGTCCGATACTGCGGTGCGACCGGCCACGGAACATCCCGCGGTCGCGGACAATTCGCGCTGCCACGGATGCGGTAGCCGTCCATCCGCACGATCGCGTCGACCCGCCGGTGTACCGCGGGCGCGGTAGGCGCGGATCATCCGCGCGCGGGATTCGCCCGCGACACAACCCGATTAGGGTGCTTTCATGGGCCGGAGACCGATCTGGGACTGGGCGATCGCCGTCGGTGTGGCGGTGATCCTGGTGATCACCGGCCTGTCCGAGCGACCCCTGCTCACGAGCCTCGACCTGCTCGGCTACGCATTGCTGGCGACCAGCGGCCTGGCGTTGGCCGCGCGGCGCGGCGCCCCGATCACCGTCCTGGCCGTGACCGGGCTCTGCGCGCTGGGCTATCAGGCCGTCGGTTTCGACGTGCCCGCCGTCGCGTTCCTGTTCGCCGTGTATGTCGCGGTGCGGGCCGGTCATCGCATCGTCGCGGTCGTGGGGTCGGCGATCGTGGTGGTCTCGCTGCCGCTCGCGATCGTGGCGTCGGTGGGCGACATGGGCGAGGCGTTCGCGCGAGCCCGCGGCGCCCTCGAACTGGCGTGGCTGATCGCCGCGGGCGCCGCGGGCGAGGCGCTGCGACAGGCCGAACGCCGGGCCGATGAGGCCGAGCGCACCCGGGAGGAGACCGCGCGACGCCGGGCGGACGAAGAGCGGTTGCACATCGCGCGGGAACTGCACGATTCGCTCACCCATCAGATCTCGGTGATCAAGGTGCAGTCCGAGGCCGCGGTCCACGTGGCCCGCAAGCGTGGCGAGGAGGTGCCCGAAGCGCTGCTGGTGATCCGGGAGGCCGGCCGGGAGGCCGCCCGCGAACTGCGCGCGACCCTGGAGGCTCTGCGTGACGACGGCACCAGTCCGCCGCGCGGCCTCGCCGACGTCGCGGGCCTGGTGGATCGGGCCAGGGCGGCCGGCCTGGACGCGACGCTGACCATCGAGGGACACCACCGGAATCTGCCTGCCGCGGTGGATCGGACCGGCTATCGGATCGTGCAGGAATCGCTGAACAACATCGCCAGGCACGCCGGGGCCGAGTCCGCGTCGGTCCGGATCGACTACCAACCCGACGCGCTGATCATCCTCGTCGACGACGACGGCACGGCTACCCCCGAGGCCACACCGCCGCCCGGGGTCGGCCTGCTGGGGATGCGCGAGCGGGTCACCGCCCTCGGCGGTCGCCTGCGGGCCGCACCACGCCGCGAAGGCGGCTTCCGCGTCCACGCCGCGCTCCCGGTGGAGCACACATCATGATCCGAGTTCTGCTGGTGGACGATCAACCGTTGATCCGCAGCGCATTCCGCGCCCTGCTCGACCTCGAAGACGACATCGAGGTGGTGGCCGAGGCCGGTGACGGCGGCGAAGGCTTGACGCTGATCAGGCATCACCGGCCCGACATCGCTCTCATCGACATCCAGATGCCGATCGTCGACGGCATCGAGGCCACCCGGCGCATCGCCGCTGACCCGGCTCTGTCCGCGGTGCATGTGGTCATCCTGACCAATTACGGATTGGACGAGTACGTCTACGACGCACTGCGCGCCGGCGCGGCCGGATTCCTGGTCAAAGACATCCACCCGCAGGACTTCCTGCATTCCCTTCGGGTCGCCGCGCGCGGAGACGCGCTGCTCGCACCCGCGATCACCCGCAGACTGATCGACCGATACTTCACCCGCACACCGCGCAGCGCCGATACCCGTGCGCTGCAGGAACTGACCAATCGCGAACGCGAGGCCGTGTCGCTCGTCGCGCACGGCCTCACCAACGACGAGATCGCCGACCATATGGTGATCAGCGCACTGACCGCGAAAACCCATATCAACAGGGCGATGACCAAACTGCACGTCCGCGATCGCGCCCAGCTCGTCGTCCTCGCCTACGAATCCGGCCTCGTGATCCCGCGCGGCCACTGACCGTCAGGGCACAGGAATCCCTCGACTCCTCTGTGTGCGGCCCGCGTCGGAGGAGTTCTCGGGCGTCCACGGCCTCGCTCGCGGCTGTGTCGTGTCGGACTGCACAGGTTGCCGAGTACGGGCCGTGGCGCTCGTCGCCACGCTGTGAATCTACCGCCTCCGCTGTTGGTAGCGGCGTTCGGCGTAGGCCAGGTCGTCGCGCCACAGTCGGGTCGCGGCGCGGGTCATGATCGGCCGCAGGATGGGTGTGGCGCGCCGGGCGTGGGCGAAGCCGGGGCGGGTGGAGTCGGCGATGACCGCCTCGATGACGGCGGTTCGTGGACGTCCGTCGGGTCCGGGCCCCAGTGGTGTGGCATGGGTTTCGACGACGCTGCCGGCTCCTTCGCCGTCGAGAATGCACATGGTGACAGTCCTGGGATCCGGGCTGGTGAACTCGGCTCGCACGGGGACGCCGAGCCATCGGCCGACTCGGAAGGTGACCGCGACGAGGAACCGGTCCTCGGATTCGATGGAGTCCTGATGTAGCGGAGGGGTTTCGAGTACTTCGAGATGGGTGAAGGAGTAGGGGTGGAACCAGGCGCCGTGCCAGGGGTCGAGCCGGTTGGCGACGACATCGGTGGGTTCGCACACGCCGCTGACGGTCGCCACCGCGGAGACGGCGCGGTGCGCGGGCGGGCGGGCGCCGATCACGGGTGTTCCGAGGGGGCTGCCGCCGTCGACGGAATCGAGGCGGACCCAGGCCAGGACGCCGTCGTCGTGGCAGGGCAGCGGTGTCCAGCCGGGTGCGCCGCCGCTGTCCAGGCGCAGTCCGTGCCATCGGCACACGAGTGCGCCGCAGTCGACGCGTGCTTGCGCCATCGGCGCACCCAGGTGTGGGCACGCTCCCGGCCCCACGGTCAGTCGCTGTCGTCTGTCGCGCCACGCGACGAGTTCGATTCCGGCGACGGTGAATCCGAACGGCCGATCGGTGCGGATGTCTCGGGTGGCCGCGAAGACATACCAGTTTCCGGATGGGCGTCGCTGTGCGCGTTCGAGGGCGGCGGCGATGATGGCCGGTTTCGCGGCGAGGTAGGTCGGTTGCTGCTCTGTCCAGCGATCGAGATCGACGGGTTGCAGTGGCCATCGGGCGGGCCATCGTCGAAACAGGGTGTGGTTCATCGGGAGTCCTCAGCAGACGCGGTCGCCGATCCGTAGCGGGTGGCGAGCCGGCGGAGTAAAGCGTTGCGGCCGCTGGTCGGCACGGTGTGCAGATCGTGACCTGGTAGTCCCCATCCGGTGAGCAACGCGTTCGCCGCTGTCCATCCGGTGGTGGCCGCGCGCTCCATCAATGCGACAGGCAGGTCGACGCGGATGCCGTCGCCTGCCAGCACGAGCTGGTCGTGTGGTGTGCGTACTGTGGGCCGGTGCGCGTGGTCGCCGACTCCGAACAGGGGGCAGTCCTGGTTCCATTGCAGGTGTTCGCCGAGGATGCGGGCGTCGGCGGTTTCCGGGTAGAGATGGTGCAACCGAGCGCGGAGCCGAACGCGGACATCGTGCTCCTGGACCGGCGTGAGCTGCTGGGGCAGGGCGTAGGCGTGCAGTTCCAGCACGGCGCCGCCGTGGCGATCGGCCCACGTCCGGGCCTGCCGCTCGTAGTGGTTCACCACACTGATGTTGTCGAGCGGGGCGAGCCCTCCGGTGGCCAGGAACGGCGGTCGATCCGACGCGACCGGCTTGTCCAGCCAGATCCGGTACACCAGGAATGGTGGCGCACTGCGTAACCGCCCGATCGATGCACGCCAGGCGTCGTCACCCAGTCGCGGCGAGCGCTCGACGATGCGACGCAAACCGGCGACATCCGTGGCGATGACCACGGCGTCGGCGGCGACGTCGCCACCGTCTCGTTCGTACACCCGGAAGGCGCGTTCGCCGCCGGGCTCCACCGCGGTGACCGTGACACCGGTGCGGATCCGGACGTCGTGCGAGGCGAGGTACTCCCGCAGCGGCAACCACAAGGCGGTGTCGTAGTTCGAGGTGGGGACGTCGAACAGCAGCCCTTCGCTGGAGCCGAGGAAGTAGATGTGGAACATGGTCGCCAGCTCGGCCGCCGACAGCTCGCCGGCCGGCGCGAAGAAGCTGCGGGAGAACACGTCGAAGGCGAGGTGACGGGCGCTTGCGGGGAAGTTGATCCGCTGCAGGAAGGTCTCGGCGTCGAGATGGTCGAGCAGGTCGTAGATCTCAGGCACGGACACCGCCGCGAGCGGCGCCGCGGCGCGCGCATCGATGCGACGCAGGTCCCGTAACGGGAAGGTGCTGCTGCGGGCGGCGAACGCGAGGGCGTTCCATGGCGGGGTCCGCGGCAGGCCTCGGAAGGTGTCGCGTCGTCCGTGCCCGTCGACGAGGGGGTAGTCGTCGATCGCGACGAGTCGGTCCAGCTGCGGATCGGTGCGGCGGAGCAGGGCGCGCAGGTTGTAGTACTGGCGGAAGAAGGCGTGGAATCCACGGTTGACCGCGATCGCGGTGCCGTCGGGCAGGTTGTCGGTCCAGCCGCCGGCCCGGCCGCCGAGATACGGTCGGCGCTCGATGATCTCCACCGCGATGTCACGTTCGGCGAGCCCCGTTGCCGCGGTGAGACCGGCGATGCCCGCGCCGACGATCACGACACGTGGGCGGTGGCCGGGACGGCTGTGTCCCGAGGCCCGTGGGGCGCGATGGTGGACGACACGTCGGTCGCGGCCGTAGCGGTCACGCATTACGGTGTCCCTTCTTCGGCGTCGGGCCGCGGCACGGTCGCGGTGAGGGTGTGCACGATGCCGTGCTGCCACCCGGGCACAGTCCTCGACCGGATCGCGGTGAAGCCGTTGTCACGCAACCGCGCCCGGAGCTGGGGCACGCTGTCGAACGAGGTCACGCTGCGACGCAGATGCCGGTACAGGGTGGCGTCGCCGGTGAGCAGCGTGCCGGCCGGAATGATCACCGCGCCGCAGACCGCGTTCCAGACCAGACGGGCCCACAGTGATCCGCGCACCGAGTATTCGTGCACCGCGAGCGGGGCACCGGGACGCAGCAGCGCCGCGAACGCGCGCAGTTGCGCGTCGGGGTCGGCGAGGTTGCGGAGCAGGTACGCGGCGAAGATGCCGTCGAAACGGCCGATATCCGCCGCATCGAGGTCTTCGATGCGGGCGTGGTGGAAACGCACTGTCGCGGGCCAGGATTTCGCTCGTGCGCGGGCGAGCATCTGCGCCGATGCGTCGACGGCGAGAATCTCCGCGTCCGGGGCGACCGACAACAGCGCCGCGGTCGACGCGCCGGTACCGCAGCCGGCGTCGAGCAGCCGGAGTCCGGCGCCGTTCCCGGGGAGCCGCATGCGTCGCGCGGACAGGCGTAGATGCTCGTGATAGCCGGGGTTGAATCCGACGAGCCGGTCGTAGTAGGCAGCGCCGTTGTCGAATGTGGCCGGGACCTGGTCCCGTGGAAGTCCGGTCGGGCCGAGCCTGGCGCGCCTCACGGCGCTACCCGGCGGCCGACGCGGTGTTCGTTGCGGCGGCGGTGTTCCCGCAACCGCGGAACCGCCGCCACCATCGCGAAGCCGAACAGGAAGGGTTCGACCGGGATGAACACCAACTCTTCGATCGGTACCTCCCACGGTAGGAGTCGGCCGGTGCGATAGCGCGGATTCCGACTCCACATCGGCGGCGGCCGCGATCGCGTCCCACACCAGCAGTATGCCCGTGACCGGCAACACACTGCGGACAAGACGCGCCGGGGTGTCGTTCGAAGCGGGCGCCGAGGATTCCCTGCGGGGCGGCCCGGCTACGAGGCCGAAGGCCTGGAGCGGGGTGCCAGGGTGCCGAACCGATCGACAATGCCGAGGCCCGGCGCCCCCTGGTCGCCGTCCCCCGAGTCGAGTGTGCCCACCGGGCCGGAAACGCACACTTCGACCGAAGCAGAACGGGACCGCGCCTCGATCAGGCGACGGTCCCGCGGTGGTGGATCATGTCGGGCTGTACTTCAGGGCCTTCACGCTTCAGGGCCTTGACTTCGGCCCATCTTGTGGTGAACCCTCCGGGGTGGAGCTAAGGGGAATCGAACCCCTGACCTTCTCGATGCGAACGAGACGCGCTACCAACTGCGCTATAGCCCCGTGCGGCTCCTGCGAACCGCGCTGTGACACTGTATCAGGCGGACGGTCCGGATACCGAATCGCCCGCCTGATCTGCGATTATTCTCCCGCCGCCTGCCTGCGCGAGTCGGTGCCGGTGCGCCGGCGCAGAGCCCGCGCGGTGGCCGGGTCGAAGGGTTCGAGGTGCTCGAAGAGCGGATCCTCGTCGTCCACATCGAGCAAGGACGAGCGGCGGCGCAGGGCACGCGCGGTGGCGCGATCCATGCCGCCGGTGGCGATCCTGACCCGTTCGTCGGCGCTGAGTTCCTGCTCGTCGAACTCGTCGTCGTCCTCGGCTTCGCGGTGGCGGCGACCGAGGCGGGCGGCGCGACGCCTGCGGATCTCCTCCTCCATCCGCACCTGCTTGCGCAGATAGGCGAGATAGGCGCCGAGCACGAATATCGACAGGCCGCTGCCCCACCAGAACATCGGGCTGATGATCAGTCCGAGCGCACCGGTCATGAGGGCGGTCAGCATGAGCGCGAGCACGGCGCGCTGACGGAAGGTGTATCGGGCGGCGCGGGCGATCGCGTCGGCCTCCGGATCGTAACCCCCGCGCCCGCGCCGGGTCGGCACGAATTCCGGTTCCGGATCGTCGGATCGGACCTCGTGAGTCTGCTGATCCCGGGTCTCGAAGTCGCTGTCCGCTCCGTGGTCCGCGTCATCGGAATCGGACTCGGAATCGGCATGGTGACGCTCGGATTTCCGGCGATCCGCGCCGCGGCGACCCGAACGACGCCGGTCCGAGCGACGGCCGTCGTTGCCGCGTCGATCGGAATCGGCGTTCCCGGCCCCCTCATCGGCGTACTCGCCATCGGCGTCGGGATCGTCGTCGGCGTCCCTGGAGTCGCCGTAGCCGGGATCGGGCGCTCGCACGGGCGCGGTGGAGCGAGCCGGTGGAATACGGGCCGTGATCTGTCGCGTCCCGGCGCGCGCGGTCCGCCTCGCGTCCTCGGCCTCGATGTCGCAGCCGTCGGCCTCCACGACCTCCGCGTCCTCGACATCACCGGTGTCGGCGACATCATCGGCGTCATCGGCTGCGCCGATGCCCTCGGCGGCATCGTCGGGGCCGAGATCGGCGTCCTCGGCGGCGGTTCGGGTGGCGCCGCCGCGACGGATGGTGCGCTCGCGGCGCGGGCCGTCGTCGGTGTCGTCGATATCGACGGGATTGCGCTCCCGGCCCTCCTCGGACGAATCCGTATCGCGCACCGACGCATCGGCGCGAGCGGAGCGGGACGACGCGGCCCGTTTACCGCGCCGGTCGTCGGTGGCCTCGTCGAGGAATTCGGCGAGGTCGTCGGAAACTTTCTCGTCGGCCGGTATGGTCATCCGGTCCTCCGCATCATCGCTGTGGAAACGCTTTCTCCGCACTCGGTTCGGTCGATAGCGCAGCCGCCGTTTGGAGCCGCCGCGATGCAACACTCTGGTCGCGAGCGCGGCGTCGGTCGTCTGCCGGATTCTGGGGTGCCGGTCGGCGAGAATCGGGAACAGGACGAAGACCCAGAGCACGACCAAGCCGATCCACAGGATCGAATTCGGCATCAGACCGTCACCTCCGTCCCCACCAGTTCAATCCTTTCGGGCTGTCCGTTCAGCAGTGGCGTCGCTCGCGAACGGCACACCTCCGACGTCGGTAGGTTAATTCGCTCGGAGGTGGTGATCCCGCAGGCGCGCCGTGCACACGGGTCACACCTGTCACAATGCCACCACCACGAGAGTAGGCGTGAACCCGAATCCGACGCGAGCCGGAATTACCGCCTGAATGCAGAACAGAACGATACGACGCGCGATGATTCGCCTACCAGCACGATTCGCCTACCAGCACGATACGGCTCAAGGCAGCACGATACGGCCCGCGCGGGCCAGCCGCTCGACAACGGTGCCGCCCAATTCCTCGACGGTGATACCCACCAGCAGATGATCACGCCAGGCGCCGTCGACGTCCAGATAACGCCGCAGCAATCCTTCTTCCCGGAATCCGCAGTGGCGCAGCACCGCCTGGCTCGCCAGATTCTCCGGCCGGACGGTGGCCTCCACACGATGCAGTCCGACGGGCCCGAAACAGTGGTCGAGGCCCAGCGCCAGCGCAGCCGTCGCCACGCCCTGCCCGCTGCGATCCTTGGCCACCCAATAACCGATCCAGGCCGAACGCAGCGCGCCGCGCACGATATTGCCGACGGTCAGTTGTCCCGCGAACGCACCGTCGACTTCGATGGCGAACGGGATCATCGCGCCCCGACGCGCCTCGGCTTTCAGGCTCGACCACAGCGAAGGCCAATTCGACGCGTGGTTGCGCGCCTCCCAGCTGCCGCGCCCGGTCGGCTCCCACGGTTCGAGATGCTCACGGTCGCGCAGTCGCAGTCTGCTCCACGCGGCGGCGTCGCGGAATCGCACCGGCCGAAGTGTCACCGCACCGGCGGCCACGTGCACCGGACCGAGGCGGGCGGGCCATCCAGGATGCTGCGTGGCCCGGAATACGTTCATACTCTCCATAGTTCAGTCATGCCCCGAAGCTGCGCGGCCGAGTCAGCCACGCTGGGACAGGAAGGCGACCTGTACCTCGTCCCCGGTCCGGAAATCGGTGTCGTCCGGTTCGACGATGATCAGGCTGTTCGCCTCTGCCAGAGTCGCCAGCAGATGCGAGGATCCCGCCGCACCGCCCAGCGGCTGCACCAGGTAGTCGCCGGTCGCCTCGTCGCGCATGAGCTGGGCGCGCAAGTAGCCCTTGCGCCCCTCCATCGAACTGATCGGGGTGATGGTCCTGGCCCGCACGATCCGGCGCATCGGATGCCTGCGCCCGAGCGCGATGCGGATCAGCGGCCGCACCATCACCTCGAAGACCACCAACGCGCCCACCGGATTCGAGGGCAGCAGGAAGGTCGGCACCTCGTCGCGGCCCAGCCTGCCGAAACCCTGCACCGAGCCGGGATGCATGGCGACCCTGGCGATTTCGAGTTCACCGAGCCCCTCGAGCGCCTCGCGCACCTGCTCGGACGCCCAACCGCCGACCGCTCCCGCGATCACCACGACTTCCGAGCGCACCAACTGCCCCTCGACCACGTCACGCAACCTGCGCGGATCGGTGCTGACGATGCCGACCCGGTTCACGTCGGCGCCCGCGTCCCGCGCGGCGGCGGCCAATGCGTAGGAGTTGACGTCGTAGACCTGGCCGGGACCGGGCGTCCTGTCGATATCGATCAGTTCTCCGCCGACCGAGATCACCGAGAGCCGGGGCCGCGGGTGCACCAGCACCTTGTCCTGGCCGACCGCGGCCAGCAGACCCACCTGGGCCGGGCCGATGATGGTGCCCGCGCGCACGGCCACGTCGCCGGGCTGCACGTCGTCGCCGACGCGGCGGACGTAATCGCCCGACCGCACCGGCTCGTACACCTTGATCCTGGCCCGGCCGCCGTCGGTGAAATCCAGCGGCAGCACGGCGTCGGCGAGGGTCGGCAACGGCGCGCCGGTGTCCACGCGCACGGTCTGGCGCGGTTGCAGCCGGATGGGCTGGCGTGAGCCCGCCACCACCTCGCCCACCACGGGCAGCGTGAGGTCGACGAGTTCGCCGTCCTCGTCGCGGATCTCGCTACCCGCGGCGGCCACATCGACACTGCGCACGGCGTAACCGTCGATGGCGGCCTGGTCGAAACCGGGCAGCGGACGCTCGGTGACGATGTCCTCGGCGCACAGCAGCCCCTGCGCCTCGGAGATCGCGACCCGGACCGGCCGCGGTGCGACCGCCGCCGCGGTCACCTTGATCTGCTGATCCTCAACCGAGCGCATCCAGCCCTTCCTGATCCTCTCCGCACCTGTTCACGGTCCGGCCCTCCCGGGCCCGGCCGTGATCGCCCGCCCCGCACATTGTGGTACCCGACCGCAGGCGCGCCAGGCGCGGCTCCTACTCGTCGGTCGCCAGTTGCGGATCCCAGTCCGAACTCAGCCGATGATGCAGCCACTCCCGCAGGGCGGGGCCGTATTCCTCCCGTTCGAGGGCGAAATCGACCGCTGCTCGAAGATAACCGCCCGGGTTGCCCAAATCGTGGCGCGACCCACGGTGGACGACCACATGTACCGGATGTCCTTCTTCGATCAGCAGCGCGATGGCGTCGGTGAGCTGCAATTCACCACCGGCGCCGGGCTCGATACGCCGCAGCGCGTCGAAAATCGCCCGGTCGAGCAGGTACCGGCCGGCCGCGGCGTAGGTCGAGGGCGCGTCGGCGAGTTCGGGCTTCTCCACCATGCCTTTGACACGCAGCACATTCGGGTTGACGGCGTCGGGCACCGGGGCGACGTCGAAGACGCCGTAGGCGCTGACCTCGTCCTTGGGAACGTCGATCGCGCACAGCACCGAGCCGCCGCGCTTGCGCCGGACCCGGCTCATCACGTCGAGCACACCGCAGGGCAGCACCAGATCGTCCGGCAGCAGCACGGCGACGGCGTCCTCGTCGTCGTCGAGCACACGCTCGGCCTGCGCCACGGCATGTCCGAGCCCGAGCGGTTCCTCCTGCACCACCGAGGTGACATCGAGCAGCGCGGGCGCCTTGCGCACCTTCTCCAGCAGGTGGAACTTGCCGCGCTCGGCCAGCGTGCCCTCGAGCACGAGGTCCTCGACGAAGTGCGCGACCACGCCGTCCTTGCCGGGCGAGGTCACGATCACCAGGCGCTGCGCGCCGGAATCGGCGGCCTCGGAGGCGACCAGTTCGATGCCGGGGGTGTCGACCACCGGCAGCAACTCCTTGGGCACCGTCTTCGTCGCGGGCAGGAACCGGGTCCCCAGCCCTGCCGCCGGAACGACGGCCGTGCGGAAACACGACGCCACTCCCTGCGAGGACACCGTGTCCGCCGGGGACACTGCGGCCTGCGCGGACTGTCCGGCCTTTGCTGTCATACGCCTACCCTATCCATCCATGACACCGCCGATGAACGTCGTCGCGACGATCCGGCTGCGGCTGAGCTTAAGGTGATCCCCATGGGGATGCCCCGTCAGCGCGACAAACAGACATGGCGTGAAGAAATTCTCGCTCGGCGGGCCGGCCTCGACCCGGCGCGGCACGCGGCGGAGGCCGCGGCCCTGGCCGCGGCGGTGCGCGAGCTGCCCGGCGACGGCGTCACCTGCGCGTACGTGCCGGTGCGCGGCGAACCCGGATCGACCGCCATGCTCGACGAGCTGCGGGCGCGCGGCGGTCGGGTGCTGGTGCCGGTGACCGGTGCGCCGGGAGCGCTGGCCTGGGGCGAGTACACCGGCGCGGGCGATCTGCGGCCCGCGCGCTACGGGTTGCTCGAACCGGCAGGCCCCGCACTCGGGCCGGAGGTGGTGGCCGAGGCCGATCTGATCCTGTTGCCCGCGCTGGCGGTGGACCGGCGCGGCGTGCGCCTGGGTCGCGGGGCCGGATACTACGACCGCACCCTCGGCGCGGCCGGGTCGCACGCCCGGCTGGTCGCGGTGGTGCGGGACGAGGAGTTCGTGGCGTCGCTGCCCGAGGAGGAGCACGATGTGCGGGTCGGCTGGGTTCTCACGCCCGGTGGCGGACCGATCCGGCTCGACCGCGACGAGTGCGGGGAATGACACACCGACTGGCGATGTTGGCACTGTCGGCGCTAGAGTGCTAGATCGACGGAAACTCGCGGAGGATGCTGTGCCAACTTACTCGTATGCGTGCACCGAGTGTGACAACCGGTTCGACATCGTTCAGTCGTTCTCCGACGATGCCCTGACCGTGTGTGAACAATGCTCCGGGAAGCTGCGCAAACTGTTCAATTCGGTCGGCATCGTCTTCAAGGGCAGCGGCTTCTACCGCACCGACAGCCGTGGCGGCGCGGTCCCCGCGGGTGATTCCGCCAAGTCCGACTCCTCGTCCGGCAGCTCGGATTCGTCGTCCAGTTCTTCGTCGTCCAGTTCTTCGTCGTCGAGCTCATCGTCGTCGAGTTCGTCGTCGAGCTCGACCTCGTCCAGCACCGCGACCACGAGCACCTCGGTCGCCTGATCTTCTTCGCCCGGACGTCCGACCGCGTGCGGCCGGTCCGCCCCGTTCAGACCATCGAGGCGCCCCCGCGCGCGCTCGCCACTGTCGCGTCGCGCCGATCTCCGGGTGATCCATCCCCAACCCGATAGTTGTCCCCAGTCGCCGGTACCGCCGGTGCGCCAGGCCGATTCGCGGCGATAGCGTCGCCGCATGCCCCGCCTGTTCAGCGATCTCGGTCGTGACTCCGTCCTGCGAACGCTCTGGTGGAACCGGCCGCCGTGGATCGACGCCGCACTCGCACGCCGTGTGCTGGCCGCCGCACTCGTCGTGGCGGCCGCCCTCCTGCTGGTGCGCGGCGATCCGGATGCGAAACGCGTTTCGGTCGTTCTCGCGAGCCGTGATCTGCCGCCCGGCGCCTCCCTCACCGCCGCCGACGTGACCACGGCGCCGCGAGAAGCGGGCTCCTTGCCGACGGGCGCCGTACGCGATCCGGGCGATCTGCTCGGCGCGACGCTCACCGGCGCGATGCGCACCGGTGAGGTGTTCACCGATCTGCGGGTCGTCGGTCCGCGACTGGCCGAGGTCGCCACCGGCGCGGCGGAGTCGCGCATCGTCCCGATCCGGTTGGCCGATACGGCGGTCGCGGGCATCCTGCGCGCAGGCGATCGGGTCGACGTGGTGGGCGCCGAGGAGCGAGCGCGCACGCTGGCGAAAGACGCCGCCGTGGTGCTCGTCGCCGAATCCGGAGAACGCGATCGCGCCGGGCCCGTGGTCCTGGTGGCCATGGACGCCGAACACGCCGTCGCGGTCGCGGCGGCATCGCTGCATACCGCTCTGACCGTCGTATTACATTGACCGACCGAGTTCGCCGGTCGATTGCCGATATCGTGAAATACGATCCCGATACGGCGGATGAGTATTTCGCCGAGCGCGACCGTTGGATTCATCCCGAAGAGGAGAACTCGGCATGCTCAAGGGTTTCAAGGATTTTCTGCTCCGCGGAAATGTCGTCGACCTGGCGGTTGCCGTGGTCATCGGCACCGCATTCGTGGCGATCGTCACCGCATTCAGCGATGGGATCATCAATCCGCTACTGGCGGTATTCGGTGACGCGAATGACATCGGGCTGGGTTTCCGATTGGTTGCCGACAACCCGGCCACGTTCGTCGCGGTCGGCCCGATCATCACCGCGGTGATCAACTTCATCCTCATCGCGGCCATCCTCTATTTCATTCTGGTGCTGCCATCGATCCAGATGAAGAAGCGTCGAGGCGGGGACGCGGAAGAGCCGCTCAGCGATACCGAACTGCTCGTGCAGATCCGCGATCTGCTCGCCCAGGGGCAGCAGAGCTCGGGCGGACGTCACGAGTTCTGATGCCCCGCAAGGGCTCTGGACAGCGAACGAGCCCGCCACCACGCGGTGACGGGCCCGTTCGAGTGGTTTCGTCCGGATCAGCCGAGGCTGAACGGCTGACCCCACAGGGTCACCGAGGTGATGACGTTGTCGGTCTCCACCTCGACATCGACGAAGGCGCGCGCCTGCGCGTAGCCGCCACAGCCGGACAGGCCGATGGTCGAGTCCGCCCAGGTCACCGAGCCGCTGTTGCCGCTGAAACCGTTGCGGGCCGAGTGGTCCTCACTGCCGAAGTCGTCGGCTTCCTCGAGATCGAGGAGGTAGAACTGCTGGGCCTGGCCGGGGCCGAGCGAGAGGTCGCCACCACCGTTCGCGCCGACACCGCCGGTGACCGTCTCGCCGCTCCAGTCCGCGCTGCCTTCCACGCCGCCGCCGACACCGCCGCCTGCGATATTGACCTGGCAGCCCACCACGTACCCGGGCTTGATCTTGCCGCCGATCTCATCGCTGACGCCACTGATCTCGACCTGCGCGCTGCCGGAGACCCAGGCGTTGCGATGCACCGGGGTGGAGCCCATGGACGGGCTGATCAGGGCAGACTCGCCGACCAGACGAACGGTGACGACCGTGCCGTCGGAGAGCGTCTTGACGATCTCGCCGCCGGGCAGGGGAACGAAGGTGTCGGCGTTGGCCGCGCCGGTGGAGAGCAGGCCCATGGTGATAGCGGCAGCAGCCCCGACCCCGGCCGCCCGCGCCGCATTCTTACGGTTGATCATGTATCCAATACCCTTCGAGGGTTGATTCGCTTGCGCGAGAAGTTTTTCGGTGTTTCTTGGGCGGCGTCAGCCGATGCTGAACGGCATTCCGTAGAGCGTGGTCTTCGAGTAGTGGTCGCCGATGATCTCGACGACGGTGTAGGCGCGCGCCTGGGCGTACCCCGCGCAGCCCTGGATCTCGATCTCCACGTCCTGGTACTCGACGGAGTAGACACCGGGCTCGGCGATGTCCTTGTAGTTGATCTGCACGAACTTCACCTCGCCGGGGCCGAGGCTCACGCCGAAGGAGCCGCCGAGGCCGCCGTCGCTCAGGCTCACCGAACCCGACATACCGAGGCTGATCGCGTCATCACCGATGCTGACCTGGCAACCGACGATGTAGCCGGTGTTCAGCTGGGAAATCCCGTGGGTCGACGAGTTGTTGGTGCCCGAGTCGCCGGTGGGGCCGTTGTTCGGGCCGGCTTCGCCTTCCGGCGTCACGGTGACATCGGCGGTCGCGTTTCCGGAGACCCAGACGACGCGCCCGGCGCCGTTGGCCGCCATCGACGGCGAAATCAGAGCACTCTCACCCGTACGGGTGATGGTGACGCCCGGTCCGACCTTCTCGCCGTCCGGCAACGGCACGAAGGTGTCGGCGTTGGCGGCGCCGGTCGAAAGCAGGCCCATGGCAACGGCCGCCGCCGCGCCGACGCCCACGGCGCGGGCGCCGTGACGCAGACCGTTGGTGCGGTTCTCGCTCATACTTCCCCTCATCAGGTTCTAACAGTCCGACCTCGACCATCGAGGTGGACAAGTGGTCCTCACAGGCCCAGCCCAGTCTGTCGCCTATTTGTTGCCGGTACGTAACCGGTTGTTATTTCGGCGCTACGTGGTCGGGACCGAAAAGCCACCTGGGACAGCGCTCGCCGCCTCCGGAGAAAGCGAGTTCTCGGCGGCGGATACGGCATCTCGAACGTTGTTCCGAGCGGAAGATTAAACGCTGGGTTAAGCGGCGGCAACGGTTGCAGAAAAAGCCGGTGCCCGTGATGTGAATCACATTCACTGACATCGCAATATCGCTTGACGTGCATAAATGCACTGTGCGGGGGGCGCGCGGTACGCACGCGGAGTCACCCGGCGAACTGTCGGCCCGAGCGATGCTCAACCGCCGCGACCAGCGACGATGAGATAGATCACAGATCGATACCGGAAAGGGGAACGGAAACGGTGAGAAGTTCCGTCAGCGGGAAAACCGCGCGGAAGAAGGGCATTCGCCGGGACGCGTCAACCGTGGTGCGGAGGCACCTGGGAGCGTAGCCAGTCGTCGCCGGACTCGGGGCGCTCGCGCGGATCGTCGCCCCGCTCGTCCGCGGTGGTGTCGGGCAAGGTGTCGCCGAAGATGCGCGCCAGGCGCGCGGCATCCCCGGCCCGGCGGCGTGCCGGGCGGGGATCGTCGGAGCGTTCTGCGGTCATTCCGCCAGACCGGACAGTTCGCCGATCACCTTGCCCGCCAGCGGGGTCAGCGTCGCCATCGCGTCGCGCACCGCCGCGCGAGTGCCGGGCAGATTCACCACGAGGGTGGAACCGGAGATGCCGGCCAGCCCGCGGGACAGGCCGGCGTCCAAGGATCCGGCGACCCGGCCGGAAGCGCGCAGCGCCTCGCTGATGCCGGGCAGCTCCCGGTCGAGCACCTGCGAGGTGGCCTCGGGAGTGACGTCGCGCGGAGACATGCCGGTACCGCCCACGGAGACGACCAGATCGACGCCGCCGATCACCGCCGTGTTCAACGCGTTGCGGATCTCCACCTCGTCGGCCTGCACCGACACCGAGGCGTCGACCAGGAATCCCGCCTCGGTCAACAGCTCGGTGACCAACGGTCCGATAGAGTCCACGCCGCCGTGCGCGGTCCGATCATCGACGACAACCACGAGTGCGCGACCTGCCACAGGATCGATTTCCATAGGGCTCACCGTAGCGCCTGCGTCGAGCAAGTCCTCGGCGGCGCTGGACAATTCCGGGCTCAGGCCGTCCAGCGCGATCATCCGCAGCCGGCCGCTGCGCGGGCCCGTCATCGTGCGCCCTCCGAGGGGGCGGCGGTGAGGGTGACCTCGACCGTGGTCGGGTTGTTGCCTTTGTCGTCGGTATAGGTGACCTTCACCTTGTCTCCTGGTTGCCTGGACCGGACGGCGGCGATGAGTGCCTCGCCCGAATCGATGGTGCGGTCGTCGAGCTCGGTGATGACCGCACCTGCCGGTATACCCGCTTCTGCCGCCGGTCCACCCGGTGTGGCCTCCAACACCAGAGCGACGCTGTCCTGCGGCCGTAACTTGATGCCGATCTGCGCGTAGGTGGCCCGTCCGGTGTCGATCAGTTCCTGGGCCACCCGGCGCGCCTGATCGACCGGGATGGCGAAACCGAGACCGATCGAACCGCTCTGCTGACCGCCCAGCCCGCTCGAACCGAGCGTGGCGATGGCGGTGTTGATGCCGATCAGCCTGCCCTCGTAGTCGACCAGGGCGCCGCCGGAATTGCCGGGATTGATCGCCGCGTCGGTCTGGATGGCATCGATGACCGGCTGCGGCGCGTTCGGATTGTCGGTGCCCTCACCGCTGGTGGAGACCGGCCGGTTGAGGGCCGAGACGATCCCCGTGGTGACCGTGCCCGCCAAGCCGAGCGGCGAGCCGACGGCGATGACCGGCTGGCCGACCTGCAGGCCCGCCGAGGCGCCCATCTCGATGGGAGTCAGATCGGTACGGCCCTCCACCTTGATCACCGCGAGATCGGAGACCGGGTCGGCGCCGACGATGCGCGCGGGCGCGCTGCTGCCGTCGGAGAAGCGCACGACGATGGAGGCGCCGGTACCGCCGCCGGAGGCGACATGGTTGTTGGTCAGGATCAGCCCGTCGGAGGACAGCACGACCCCGGAGCCCTCGCCCTCGGCGCGGTTGCTGGCCACCTCGATCATCACCACGCTGGGCAGCACCTTCTGCGCGACCGCCTGGGTCGAACCGGCGGGGGCGTTGGCGACAGTGCTGACGTCCGGCCGGGGCGCGTCCAGAGCGTTGGTCACCGACGCCCGGCCGTCGTCACGGGTCGCCACCACGCCGACCGCTCCGCCGATACCACCGCTGACCAAGGCCAGCGCCACCGCGCCGGCGATCAAGCCGACGCGCGCCGAGCGAACCGGACGCTGCGCGGCGGCAGGATGAACAGCCGAGCCGAGCGGCCCCGGGACCGGACCGGAGAACGGCTGGGTCGGATAGTGCCCGTAGCCCTGTCCTGGAAAGCCGCTGTGATCGGGGTGGGCCGCCGTCCCCGGGCCGGGCTGCCCGCCCGTGTGCTCGGTCGAGCCCGGACTCGTGATCGGGTGCGGCTGGTGGGGAGGCCGAAAGCCCCCTGGCTGGAAATCCTCCGTCATGGCGTACTCGTTTCTCCTCACGTCCACCGTCGAGCCTGCCCGCGACGGCTTAAAGCGAACTGAGACCCTGCTTGCAGTTATCCGAGAGTGACCGTCCCACCCTGTCCTCGTACAACGACTCCGGCCGCGCGGCCGTTCCATGCGAGGCCGTTCCGTGTCGTCCGGCCCGCGACGCTCCGGCTCATTCGGACCGGTCCGCTGCGCCCCTCGGGGTTCCCGCCTCGCCGGGCAGCACGATCCGGACGGACGCGCCGCCGCGATCGGAGTTCTCGATGGTGATGGTGCCGCCGTGCTTGGTCACCACTTGTTTGACGATGGCCAGCCCCAGCCCGGAACCGGGCATCGACCGCGACGCGGTGGTGCGGTAGAACCGCTCGAACACCAGTTCGCGCTCCTCGGGCGCGATGCCGGGCCCCGCGTCGTCGACGTTCAGTTCCAGCAGTCCGCGCCCGGTCTCGCGCATGCTCACCCGCACCTGTTCCCCCGCCGGACTCCATTTCGCGGCATTGTCGAGAACATTGAGGATCGCGCGCTCGAGCGCGGAGTCGTGGCCGTAGACGAACCACGGCCGCAACTCGGCGACGAACTCGACATCGGCGCGACGGCGCCTGGCTCGTTCCAGCGCCCGCTCGGTCACCTCCCCCAGATCGACGCGGTCGTAGACGGTTTCCGGGGCGTCCTCGCGGGCCAGGTCGACCAGGTCGCCGACCAGCGTGGACAGCTCCTCGATCTGGGCGACGACGTCGGCGCGTAGCTCGGCCATGTCCTGCTCGGGCAGCGTGGGCGCGTCGGGACGGCCGGCGGCGATGAGCAGTTCCATATTGGTGCGCAGGGAGGTCAGCGGCGTGCGCAGTTCGTGTCCGGCGTCGGCGACGAGCCTGCGCTGGCGATCCCTGGATTCGGCCAGCGCGCGCAGCATCGTGTTGAAACTCTCGGTCAACCGGGCCAATTCGTCGTCCCCGCTGACCGGGATCGGAGTGAGGTCGTCGGTGCGGGCGATGCGTTCGGTGGCGGCGGTGAGCCGGGCGATGGGCCGCAGACCGGTCCGCCCGACCGCGGTGCCCGCCGCGGCCGCGAGCACGACGCCGCAGCCGCCGACCACGAACAGCAGCCAGGCCAGCCGGTCGAGCACCTCCCTGGTCGGTTCGAGCCGTTGGGAGATCACCAGGGTGGCGCCCGAATTCGTGTGCACGGCCAGCACGCGCTGATTGCTGACCGTTCGCAGCGATGTGGCCAGCTCCCCGTCGGCCACCGCCAACTCCTGCTCGCCCACCGGCGGGATGGTCTGCTGCGGCGGCATATAGGGCTTGTGATCGGCGAAGATCAGCGCGACGCCGACATCGTTGGAGTACAGCCCGGCCAGAATGATCGACTGGAAGCCGAGGCTCTCGAAGTTGTTGTCGATCATGGTGGCCGCGCGCGCTCGCAACGCCTCGTCGACATCGGCGTAGAGCGCACGCGCCACCATCGCGTAGGCGGCGATCGAGGTGACCGCCACCGCGATGGCCACCACCGAGGCCGCCAGCAGGGTGACCCGCCAGCGTAGTGAGACCGAACTGGTCAGCGGCATCGGCGGACGCATCGCGGCCGGCTGGGCGGCGGCCAAGCCGACAGGAGCGAGTGCGGGACGTCGGGGATTGCTGCGTGCCATGATCGCGGCGCCTTACGGCGGCGTCTCGCGCAGCACGTAGCCGACCCCGCGCACGGTGTGGATCAGCCGCGCCTCGCCCTCGGCTTCGGTCTTGCGCCGCAGATAGCCGATGTAGACCTCGAGCGCGTTGCCCGAGGTGGGGAAGTCGTAGCCCCACACCTCCTCGAGGATGCGGCTGCGGGTGAGCACCCGGCGCGGGTTGGCCATCAGCATCTCCAGCAAGGAGAACTCGGTGCGGGTGAGGCTGATCGAGCGGTCCGCGCGCGACACCTCGCGGGTCACCGGATCCAGCGAGAGATCCGCGAAGTGCATTGCCTCCGAGATCTCCCCGGGATCTGCGGCACGGCGGCGCAGCAACGCCCGCAAACGTGCCAGCAATTCCTCGAGCGCGAAAGGCTTGGGCAGATAATCGTCGGCGCCCGCGTCCAGCCCCGCTACCCTTTCGGAAACCGAATCGCGCGCTGTCAAAACCAGAATCGGAAGATCGTCTCCGGTACTGCGCAATCTCCGGCAAACTTCCAGCCCGTCCAGGCGCGGCATCATGACGTCCAGCACCAGCGCGTCGGGGCGCTGCGCGGCGGCTTTCTCCAGGGCGTCGATCCCGTCCACGGCGAGGTCGACGGTGTAGCCGTTGAAGGTCAACGACCGGCGCAGCGATTCCCGGACGGCACGATCGTCGTCCACTACCAGAATCCGCATGAGACCAGTCTGACCGTACCGACTGAGAGCCGACTGAGAGGGTCCACGCGACACGCCGCGGAGCCGGTTCCCCGACCGACACGCCGGGCCGGAGGGGGTGACCAGCACCTTTCGTGGCAAACCCGCGCGAGCCTCGGCCGCGCCTTCGAGCAGGTCTCCTCGTTTCGCTGCGAAAGCCGTTAGCGGCGGGCATATTAGAGAATAATCGAGCCGCATGCCCCGGATTGCCGTTACAAGTCAGGCACGGTATGTTCCCTGCGGTAAAAACAAGACCTCGAGTTGGTTCTCAATGGGTTGGTTCCGAGACTTATGCTGAACAGCCGCTGACCATCCCGGGGAACCCGCGCGGAGTGGAGGCGACGGAAGCGGATGGATGCAACACCGCGTTCCCGGCAATTCAGCTTGTCGAACTGGCCAGTCACCCGCAAGGTCGGGATCGTGCTACTGCTGCCGGTGGTGCTCGCATCGACCTTCGCGGCGCTGCGCATCAACGACGAGCTCGCACTGATCTCCCAGCTCGACGCGGCGACCGGTCAGGCCCAGCTGGTCCGGCCGATGCTCGAATTCGGCGCATCCGCCGAGCAATTGGCGATCGCCGCGGTCACCGCCGATCCGGCGCGCAATCCTGATCCCGCCACGGACGAGGCGGCGGCGAAGTTCGACCAGGCCGCCGCCGACCTGGAGACGGCCCTGCGCTCGGTCGAAGCCGACAGCGTCACCGAAGAGCTCAACGGCGCCATCGCCGCGGGCCGGGTCATGCGCAACGGCCTGCGCGGCAGCTCGCCGGTGACGATCGCCGAACAGGTCGGTCAGGTCGGTGACCGGATCATCGCCGCCACCGCGGTGTCGAACTCGCTGGAAGAGGTCACGATCCAGCGGTACTTCCTGCAGCTGGGCCTGATCGCCAACAAGCGCCGCCTGCTGACGCAGGAACACATCATGGTGGCCTTCGCCGACGCCAACCCGGCGAGCCGGGCCAACATCCTGACGATGCTGGGCGCGGAGATGGTGCTCATCAACGTCTACGCCTATCTGAGCCCGGAGTCGGCGACCAACGCCGATGTCCTGCTCGAGGCGGTGCAGACCCGCATCGGCGCGCTCGGCCAGAACACCGGCAGTCTGTCGGACAACGAGGTCGTCTACGACTCGCTGCGCCGCAGCACCGCGGCCTATACCGAAGCCACCGGAACGCTGCTCGACCTGGTCGACCGCTCGCTGGCGGACCGGACCGCCGAACTGCGCGGCGTGGTCCTGCGCGATATCGCGATCGTGGTCACGACCCTGCTGGCCGGCCTGGCCCTCGCCCTCGCGGTCGCCCGCTCGCTGGTCGTTCCGATTCGCCGCCTGCGCCACGGCGCACTGCAGGTCGCCCATGTCGACCTGCCCAACGAGCTCGAGGTGGTGCGCTCCGGCGGCGCCACCCCGGAACCGACCCGCGTCGAGGTGCACACCACCGAGGAGATCGGCCAGCTCGCCCGAGCCGTCGACGACATCCACGGCGCCGCGCTCCACCTGGCCGCCGAACAGGCCCGTCTGCGCCTGCAGATCGGCAGCATGTTCGAGACCCTGTCGCGGCGCAGCCAGTCCCTCGTGGAGCAGCAGCTCTCGCTCATCGAGGAACTCGAGCACGACGAAGACGATTCGGGCCGGCTGCAGAGCCTGTTCCGCCTCGACCACCTCGCCACCCGCATGCGCCGCAACGGCGACAACCTGCTCGTTCTGGCCGGCACCGCGCTGCGCCGCGGTCATCTGCCGCCGGTGCCGCTGTCGGACATGCTCTGGAGCGCGGTCTCGCAGGTCGAGGACTATCAGCGCGTGGAGATCGGCGCCGCGCCCGACGGCGTGGTGCCCGGCGAGCCCGCCGTCGACATCGAGCACCTGCTCGCCGAGCTGATCGACAACGCGTTGCGTTACTCCCCGCCCACCACCTCGGTGGCGGTGTCGGTGGCCCGATCGGTCGATGGCGGCTACCTCATCGAGATCATGGACCGCGGCCTGGGCATGTCGGCCGAGGATCTGCAGACCGTGAACAGCCACCTGGCCTCCGGTGGTGAGGTCACCGTCGAGACCGCGCGCCGCATGGGCCTGTTCGTGGTGGGCCGCCTGGCCAAGCGCCACAACATCACCGTCAACCTGCGCCGCACCTCGGCGATGACCCAGCAGCCGGGCATCACCGCCAGCGTGCACCTGCCCGGCTCGCTGGTCACCGCGCTGCCGCCGAACGACAAGCACCCGAAGGAACTGCTCTCCCCGACGCCCTCGAAGTCCGAGCAGACTTCCTCCTTCGAACTGCCCGGCTCGCCGGCGCCGCGGATCCTGCAGCCGGTGCCCAGCCCGGCCTCGGCCGAGCACGGTATGCCCTCGGAGCCGGGGCCGCGCGGCGGCACCGGCAGCGGCCTGCCCCAGCGTCGGCCGGCCATCCGGGTGGCCCCCGCGCCCGATCGCGGTGGCGACCGGCCCGCGTCCGGCGGCTTCGCCGAGGAGTCGCCGAAGGTCGACGTGTGGGCCGAGCCGGAGAACTACGCGGACACCCCCGCCCCCGCCCCCTTCTCCTCGGAGACGCAGGCTCAGGACTCCTACTCCACCGCGGGCTACCCCTCGCAGTCCTACGCCACCGAGACCTACGAGCCCGCGCCGACCGGCGCCCAGCCCTCCGGATCGCTCGGCGCCGCCGACTCGCATCCGACAGAGGTCTACTCCAGCTCCTCGGCGCGGTCCTTCGAGGCGTACCAGGGCGACCCGTACGTCACCGACGTCTACGTCCCCGGCGACCCGGTGCCCCAGCAGGTCCCGATCCCCGGACGTGAGGAGGCGGGGTCCGCACAGACCGCGCCCTCGCAGACCACCTCGACCGGATTGCGTCCGGTCACCACCGAGTCGCCGACGCCGATCTACCAGCGCATGGTGTCGGAGTGGCTGGTGGAGCCCGCATCCTCGGGCTCGGAGAGCGAGGACGACAAGGACAACGGCGCGGGTGGCGGCGAATGGGCCGCACCGGGCGACACCGGCTGGGCCGCGGCGGCCGAGGCCAGCAAGCCCACGGTGTCGGGGCGGACCAACGGCGGTCTGCCGATCCGCCGCCCCGGCGCCCAACTCGTGCCGGGCGGTCTCGCACCGGCCAACGAATCGAATGCGCGTGATCCGGAAGAGATCCGCAACAGTTTGACCAGGCATCTCAGCGGGGTCCGCAGTGGGCGGGCCGACGCCCAGTACAACGACGGAGGGCTCGAGTGACCGAGAAACCAAGCACCACAACGGACGAGAACCTGAACTGGCTGGTCACCCGCTTCACCAGGGACGTGCCCGGGGTCACCCACGCGGTGCTGGTTTCCGCCGACGGCCTGCTCCAGGCGACCAGCCCGCACCTGCCCGCCGACCGTGCCGAGCAGCTGTCGGCGGTGACCGCGGGTCTGGCCAGTCTGTCCGCCGGTGCGGCCCAGCTGTTCAACGGCGGCAAGGTGATGCAGTCCATCGTGGACATGCAGCGCGGGTACCTGCTGGTGATGACGGTCGGCAACGGTTCGCACCTGGCGGTGCTGGCCAACAAGACCCACGACATCGGACGGATCGGTTACGAGATGGCGCTGCTCGTCGACCGGGTCGGCTCGGTGGTCCAGGCGACCGCGCGCAGCGCCGTCTGAGAGTGGCATGTCCACCCCATCCGGCGGGGGGCCGGGTATACCGCCTACCCGAGTCCGCCCATACGCGTTGACCTCGGGCCGGACCGAACCCGCGGTCGACCTTCCCCTGGAGGCGGTCATCGAGACCATCTCCTACACTGCCCATCTCGAATGGCCGGTCGGCGATATCCGCACCGATATCGTCAGGCTGGGCACCGCGCGTCTGTCGGTCGCCGAGATCACCGCCAAACTTCAGCGTCCGCTGGGTCTGGTGCGCGTCGTGATCGGAGATCTCGTCGTCGCTGGAACGCTGCGTGTGCATTGGACCCTGAGTGACCAGGCGAGCTATGACGAGCGCCTGTCCCTGATGGAGAGGACTTTGCGTGGACTCCGCGCCCTATAATCCCACGCCGTTCGGTGGCGGCCCGGCGCCGCAGGACAACCGCACTGCCTCGACCAAGATCGTCGTCGCGGGAGGTTTCGGCGCGGGTAAGACCACCTTTGTCGGTGCCGTCTCGGAGATCGTGCCGCTGCGCACCGAGGCGATGGTGACCGGGTTCTCCGACGGCATCGACGACCTCGCCGCGACGCCCGGCAAGGAAACCACCACGGTGGCGATGGATTTCGGTCGCATCATGCTGCCGGGCAACCTGACGCTGTACCTGTTCGGCACCCCGGGGCAGCGCCGGTTCTGGTTCATGTGGGACGACCTGATCCGTGGCGCCATCGGCGCGGTGGTGCTGGTCGACACCCGGCGCATCGAGGACAGCTTCGCGGCGGTCGACTTCTTCGAGGCCCGCGGCCTGCCGTTCCTGGTGGCGGTCAACCGTTTCCCCGACGCCCCCCGCTTCCCGGTGGCCGAACTGCGGGAAGCGCTCTCGGTGCGCCCGATCGTGCCGATCGTCGACATCGACGCGCGCAACGCGATGGAAGTGCGCCAGTCGCTGGCGGCGGTGACCGAGTACGCGATCCAGCGTCTGGCCGCGCAGCAGCGGGAACAACCGGTCGGACAGGTGTGAAGGTGCTGTCGCGGTGAGCTACTTCTCCATGGGCTATTGGGTCCTCGGCCTGGCGGCGCTGGTCTCGACGGTCGGCGCACTGGTCGGCTTGATCTGCGTGCGGCAGTCGACGCAGTCGGTGACCCAGAAATTCCGCCTGGTCTGGCAGGTCGCGGCGGCGGTGTGCCTGGGCGGTGTGGGCACCTGGCTGGCGATCTTCATCTCGATGCTCGGCGTGGCCCCCACCGACGACGGCCTGATCCGCTACGAATCCGCCCGTCTGGTCACCGCCGGCGTGATCGCGGTGGTCGCCGTGCTCGCCGCGCTGCTGGTGCTCGGGATGCACGCCGACCTGCCGCGCCTGGCGGTGGCCGGCCTGATCATGGGCCTGGGCACCACGGGGATGATGTACGTGGCGATGAACGGCGTCCATGTGCGCGGGTCGGTGCAGACCGCGTGGTGGGCGGTGTCGGTGGCCGCGGTGATCGCGATCGGCATCGCCACGGCCACCCTGTGGTTCATCCTGCGGCGCACGCCCATCCGGGTGCTGATCGCCGCCGCTGTGCTGTTCGCGGTGGGCACGCTGGGCATGCACTACGTGCGCCTGGCCGGTATGGCGATCGAACTCGACGAGAGCATCGCCCGCCCGCCCGGCGACGATCTGTTCGGCTTCCTGGTCCCGATGTTCGTGCTCGGCATGCTCTCGCTCGCGGTACCGATCACCGCGGTGCTGGTTGCGCCGGACCGGCGGCTGCGCACCGTGCCCGCCCCTGCCACCGCACCGGCTCAGGCGCCCGGCACCGGACAGCCGGGGGGCTTCGACGCGGGTGAGACGATGGTGATCGGCACCTCCCGCTTCTAGATCCCGCGCGCAACCTTCAGCCCTGCCCAGGAGAGAGGAACGGACGTGACGCCGGAGCAGGACGCCGTGCTGCGCGACATCCAAGTTCAATTGCGCGGTCCCAGCCTGGCCGGCTGGCCGCAGCTCGGCGTCGACGCCGAGGGTAGGGCCCGTTCGCTGGTGGACGGGCTGGCGGCGGCATTGCGCCGTATCGACGACTTGACCGCCGAAACCGCCGAGTTGCGTGCGCAGATCACCGAGCTGCGCACCGAGATCAGCGAATTGGAGGCCGGTGCGGCCGATCTCGCCGATCAGGTGCAGCGTTCGCAGGGCAGGAGCCTGCCGTGGCCGCTGTCGCTGATCGAGGGTCCGGTGGAGCTGATCGTGGCTCAGCTGGCCCGGCTGGAAGCGTTGCTGGCCGAAAGGCCGTCGGCCCCCGAACAACTGAGTCTGCCCTGCCGGCCCGGCGAGCGCGACGGATCGCATCGACCGGCGCGCTGATCGACCGGAGCAGGAGATCATCCGGCGAAGAGCCGGGCCGAACGAGTTTCTTCCGGGAATCACCGGAGATTGCCACAAGTTTGGCGATGAGCGGGTTCTCCCTGTACGGGAGAACCCGCCCTCGATGGATGAATGTACTCCGTCGCGGCGAGGAAAGCAGCTGTTCACCGAGAATTTCCCATCGAAAATCTGTCCGCGCCTGCGGTTTTCGATCTTCAGCTACTCCAGGGCAAGCACCTGCGACACGTTTCCGCTGCCGCCCCCACACACTTCCTTTGCCGCACATTTGCTCTCATGCCCCGCGGGTGGCGTGGCGAGATGCGAGTGGGGTGGGTTCCGGCGAACCCACCCCACTCCCCCTCATCGATGAACCGGCGACCGCGGCGGTCTCACAGCCGCTGCGGGTCGATCAATCCGCGCCGCACCGCCGCCACCAGTCGGCGCGGCACACGGTGGGTCACTCCCGCCACGGTCACCGTGACCAGTTCCGGCGCCTCGGCCTTCCACTGCGCCCGGCGACTGCGGGTATTCGACCGCGACATCCTGCGCTTGGGCACCGCCATCTCAGTCCTCCTTCCCGGCGCGCACCCGGCGGCCGTACTTGCGTTCGAATTTCTCCACTCGCCCCTGGGTGTCGAGCAGCCGCTGCGATCCGGTCCAGAACGGATGCGAATCCGAGGTCACATCCACCACGATGAGCGGGTAGGTGTTCCCGTCGGTCCATGTCACGGTCCGTTGCGCGGTCGCCGTGGAACGGGTGAGAAATCGCTTGCCCGTGCTCGAGTCCTCGAACACCACGGGCCGATACTCGGGATGGATTCCTGTCTTCACTGCACCTCTCCTGTCCGGCCTTTCGGCCCTGCGATATTGCCGCGGTAGGCATCGTCGATCTGCTCGTCCACGTCCGCACACGGGTCGGCGTGCCAATCGCCGAAGGGGTCCTCCCATCGCGCCACCCGTTCCGGCGCGCGCTCCACCATGCGCAGTTCGTCGTCGTCGACCAGCGCCCAGTGCAGCGCGGTCCGGATCTCGTCCGGATCGGCCTCGCAGGTCAGCACCACCAGTTCGGTGTGGCGATCCCCGAATCGCTCGTCCCAGCCGATGGCGGCCATCGCCCGCCGGGTCGGATCGGCAGCGGCGTAGTCCTCGGCGCTCATGGCGGCCAGCCACCGACCCGCGCCGCCGACCCGCAAGCCCCCGCCCGCGGATTCCAGCCACACCACCTCGTCGGCCTGCGTGGCCAGCCACGCCCTGCCGCGCGCGCAGATCACACCGTCGAGCAGGACATCGAGTGCGTCGTGCAGGCGAGCGGGGTGAAAGGGCCTGCGCGCGGAGAACTCCACGATCGTGACACCGTGTTCGACGGTCAACGGCGGCTCCCCGCGCAGCAACGGCGCATGCGCGTCGAAGATCCGGCCGCGGCGGGCAGCTGCGGGAATGCGCGCGAGCAGGTCGTCGACGAACGCAACGGCGTCGGTCACCTCGATTGCGACCCCGGTCTCGCGCAGCCCGTCGTCGAACACAGCGTCCGCCACCGCCTGCCCGTCGAGCCAGACGACCGGCGCGGTGGGCGCCAGCCTGTCCAGCGCCGCCGTCAGACGGGCGCGCTCGAGCGGGTCGGCCGGAGGGTCGGCGACGAGCACGGCGTCGGCGAATTCCACGGCGCCCACCGCCAGTTGGGCGACGGTGCGGTCGTCGTCGTCGGCGGTTGGTACGCCCGCGCCCGCGGCAGCTGATCCACGTTCGGCGACGGTCTCATCGCCGGTGGCGTCCGCGAGCCAGTGCTCGCCGTCCAGACAGGCGAGCACAGCCTCGACGCGAACGTTCCTGGCAGCGGGCCCGTCCACGCGCCCGTGCACCCCGGTCACCACCGTGTCGGCGATGGCGCCGCAGATCGCTTCGGCTTCGAAGGCCGGATCCAGGGCGAGCACGATGCGGTCCACCGAATCACGGGCGGCGAGCGTGCACAGCAAGGGGAGCAGATCGGCGCGCAGCGTGCAGGAAACACAGCAGTGCGCCAGCTCGAGCACCGTTCGGCTCTCGCGCCCCCCGATGGTCAGCGTGCGGCGCACGACTCCTTCACGCAGTTCGCTCAGGTCATGGCGCACGACGACTGTTCTCTCCGCTCGCCCCAGCGTCGCGGCCGACCGGCGCACGACGGACTCGGCGCGGCCGGGCGGACTCGTGAGCAGCAGCACCGGGGTACGGCGATCGGGATCGCCGATCTGCGGGGCGGAATCGAGCGGCACCGGGAGCCCCTTTCGATAATGATTGTCATTTCGGTCGCCGCCAGCGTACAGTGCCCCACGGTCGTTGTCGAAAATGATTACCAACAAACCGAGGAGGTCCCGGACATGTCCGCCCACTGCCAGGTCACCGGGCGCAAGCCCGGCTTCGGCAAGTCCGTCTCGCACTCGCATGTACGAACCGGCCGGCGCTGGGATCCCAATATCCAGCGCAAGACCTACTTCCTGCCCAGTGAAGGCAGGCGCGTCACCCTGACCGTGTCCGCCAAGGGCATCAAGACCATCGACCGCGACGGGATCGAGGCCGTGGTCGCACGCCTGCGCGCCCGCGGCGAAAAGATCTGAGGAGCGCCCGAGTGGCATCGAAATCCACCGAACTACGGCCCATCGTCAAGCTCAAATCCACAGCGGGCACGGGCTATACCTATGTCACCCGCAAGAACCGGCGCAACGACCCGGACCGCATGGTGTTGCGCAAATACGATCCGGTCATCCGCAAGCACATCGACTTTCGTGAGGAGCGCTGATGGCGAAGAAGTCCAAGATCGCCCGTAACGAGCAGCGCGAGCTGATCGTCGCCCGGTACGCCGAGCGCCGCGCGGAACTGAAGGAATTGATCCGCCGCCCCAGCACCCCGGTCGCGGACCGGGTGGCCGCGCAGGCCGCCCTGCAGCGACTGCCGCGCGATGCCAGTCCGGTAAGATTGCGCAATCGGGACGCCGCGGACGGACGACCGCGCGGTCACCTCCGCAAGTTCGGTCTCTCCCGTGTGCGTGTGCGCGAGATGGCCCACCGCGGAGAACTTCCCGGTGTGCACAAGTCGAGCTGGTAGAACCACCGATACCGCAGAAGGAATCCTGATATGGCAGTCAAGCGAGCACCGTCGAAGAAGGTCCGCGCGGAGCAGGCCCGCCGCCCGAAGAAGAACCCGCTCATCGCCGCCGGGATCGAGACGGTGGACTACAAGGACGTGAATCTGTTGCGCACCTTCATCTCCGACCGCGGCAAGATCCGCAGCAGGCGCGTCACCGGCCTGACTCCGCAACAGCAGCGACAGGTCGCGGTCGCGGTGAAGAACGCCCGCGAGATGGCGCTGCTGCCGTTCACCAGCCGCTGACGCAAGCCCCGTAAGTCGAGGGCGGGCCTGATCCATGGATCGGGCCCGCCCTCGTCGTTTCTCTGACGAAACGCGTCTGACCAGCAGCGTTCCGACGCTCGACGACTCCGGTGAACATATTTGTTCACTTTCCGGGTCCCGACCCATGCAGCGAACGATATAGTTCGCAATATGGCGAACTGACCAGTAGCTTCGGTTATGTCAATGCCGCATCAAAAAACGTGACCTTCATCACTGCCGCACGTTATGCACGTGTTATAGCCGTGTGATCTGATACCAGCACTTCACCCCGGTGCTAGGTTGATTCACAAGTGATTCACTTCATAAACGCTCAGGGGGGTGAGTATATGACGACGCTGCGAGAAAAGGCTGCAAGACAGGATATGACAGTCCAGCGAGCCGGAATGCTCATGATCGGATCGTATCGTCCTCACCGAATTATATCCAATTCGGAACTCGCCGCCCGTCTCGGCGTCGACGAGCAGTGGATCCTCACCCGGACCGGAATCGGCGAACGTCGTTTCGCCGGGCCCGAGGAGACCGTGATATCGATGTCGGTCCACGCCGCCGACAGCGCGCTGAGCGCTGCGGGTGTATCCGCGCGCGACGTCGACGTCGTCCTGCTGGCCACCTCCACACACATGAACCAGACCCCGGCCGCCGCCCCGATCATCGCCTCCGAACTCGGTTGCGCGGGGCCGGCGGCATTCGATGTTTCGGCGGGTTGCTCCGGCCTCGCGCACGGCGTGGGACAGGCCGCCGCGCTGATCAACTCCGGCCAGGCGGGCAATGTCCTGGTCATCGGTGCCGAAAAGCTCAGCAACGTAGTCGATCCCGACGACCGCGGGGTGGCGCCGATCTTCGGTGACGGTGCGGGCGCGGTACTGATCGCCCCGACCGCGAGCGGCCACATCCGCCGAACCGTCTGGGGCAGCGACGGTTCGCTCGCCCGGCTGATCCGCCAGGAGCCGACCTGGGAGGCGTTGCGCGCCGCACCCACCACCACCCCGACCCCGATGCTGCGGATGGAGGGCACCGAGGTATTCCGTTGGGCCACCGGCGCGGTGCCGCAGATCGTCGAGCGGATCGCGATCGCCGGCGAGATCGGCCTCGACGAGGTAGAGGTCTTCATCCCGCATCAGGCCAATCTCCGGATCATCGACAGTGTGGTCCGCAAACTGGGCTGGCGGGAAGAGTCGGTGGTGGTCGCCGACGATGTGCGCCACACCGGAAACACGTCCGCGGCAGCGCTGCCGCTGGCGATCGACGACCTGATTTCCTCAGGTCGGGCCAAGCCGGGTCAGCTCGCGCTCCAGGTGTCTTTCGGAGCGGGTCTGTCGTACGCGGGACAAGTTTTCGAGCTGCCTCGCGTCGCCTGAATACCGGATTATTTCGCTGTTCAAAGGTTGTACGTATGAGTGTTCACTTCTCCAGCTACGACGAACCCCTCGGGCCCCGTGCCACCCGATATTTCGGGGAAGGCTACCGAAAGGTCGGACCGGAACTGACCATGTTGCGTCTGGGTAATTCCGTCCGGCCCGGCGCGCGTCATTCCGCGGTGGCCCGGCTGGAATATCCGGCGGCCTGGTCGACCAAAAAACACCGGGAACTCGTCCCGCACGTGAGCAGCGTGGACACCATCATGCTCGCCGCGACACTCTGCGACGCCGCGGTGACCCGCGCCCGCGGCCTGACCCCTGAGCAGTCGGCCCGCACCTGGGTCCGGCACGGTGCGGTCCGGGCGGGCGCGGCCCCCCACGAAGACCTCGACCACATACCCGTGACGGCCGAGGTCACCGCTCTCGCCGAAGACGGTGACAGCGCCGAGACCACCTTCAAGTTCCAGGTCGCCAACCTCGCGGGCACACTGACGCTGGTGCACGCGCTCGGCACCGGCAGCGGCCCCGAACTCGAGGGCGTCGACGCCTTCGACAGCCTGACCGACATCTTCGGCCCGGCTCCGCACTACTACCTCACCGGTGTGAAGGACCACAGCCTCAGCGCCACCGCTCTGACCGTCGACGCCGCGGCCACCCGCGTCACCGGCAGGCAGAGCGTGCGTCCCGGTGCCGAGGGCGGTTACGTCGGCGCCGAAGCGGCCTACTGGGATTCGGTGTCCCCGATCGACGCCATCGTCGGCGCCGCCCAGCTCTCGCAGATCCTGCTCTATCAGATGGATGCGCTGGACCGCACCAACAGCGACACCCTGTGGATGCGCAAGCTGGAGTTCTTCTCCGAGGCACCGCCTCGCCCGTCGACCGAGGAATTCGACGGCACCGTGGAGATCAAGCGAGCCTCGATCATCGACCGCGGCGGACAGCGGTGGCGCAGCGCCGATCTGCTGATCAAGGAATTCCAGGGCGTGACCGGTTCGTGCCTGCTCGCCCACCGGCTCCCCGACTGAGGCGGCGATGACGGATGATGCGGCGATGACCGACGACGACCTCGACAACCCCGGCCCCGTGCGTATCGCCATCACGGGTGCCCCCGGCACCGACCGAGCCACGGTGTGCACCGCGCTCGCGCTGGCCACCGGCCTCGACTGCGCCTCCGTCTCCGACGGTCTGGTACGTCCGCGCACGCCGCGACGCCTGGCCGAGACGGTGGACGCGGCGGTGCGTGGTTTCGAGCAGCGCGTCGACGGCGAAGCCAGGCTGCCCGGCAGTTTCCTCTCCGACGGCTCGGTGCTGCACGAATGGGCGGTGGCCGAAGCCACCAGGCGCACCAGGCGGTTACGGCACTGGGCGCTGGCTCCGATGGACCTGCCGTACCGTATCTTCGAAGAACGCTATCTGCTCGCGCACCACCGCATCGTCGCGCGGCACGCGACCACGACCTACGACGGGTTCGTCCATCTGCGCCTTCCCCGAGACGCGGAGGCGAGCGAGGACGATGTCCTGCCCACCGTCGTCGACCGGCTGCTGCTGGACACCCTGCAGCAATCGTCGTTGCCGTATCTGGTGGTCGGTGGATCGCTCGAGCAGATCGTCACCCACGTGACCGGAATGTGGCAGCTGCCGCAACGTATTCCGGTCGGCGACGCGGTGTCGGCAGCGTTGCGCGCCGCCTGACGTCACGTCGCGGCGTCGAACTTCGAAGGGATTCCCACATGGCCACCGCCGGTGCCGAGACCGGACCACAGCGGTCGCCGGGCGCGATCTGGACCCTCGTGGTCGTCGCGCTCGCGACCTTCATGTTGATGCTCGATCTGACGGTCGTGAACGTCGCGCTGCCCGACATCCGCGCGGCGTTCGACTCGTCTTTCTCGGCGCTGCAATGGATCCTGGACGCGTACGCGCTCGGCTTGGCGGCCGTGCTGCTGGCGGCGGGCTCGCTGGCCGACCGGCTCGGACGCAAGCGGGTGTTCGATGTCGGCCTGGTCGTGTTCGTGCTCTCCTCGCTGGCCTGTGGACTCGCGCCCAGCGACGAGGTGCTGATCGTGGCGCGGTTCGTCCAGGGCTTGGGCGGCGCGATTCTCTTCGCGGTCGGGCCTGCCCTGCTCGGACACGAATTCCGCGGTAAGGACCGGGGTATGGCCTTCGGCGTCTTCGGCGCCGTCACCGGCCTGGCCATCGCCTTCGGACCGCTGATCGGTGGCGGCCTGGCCGAGTCGGCGGGCTGGCGCTGGATCTTCCTGATCAATGTCCCGGTCACCGTCGCCGCGATCGTCATCGGCTATCTCAAGATGCGCGAGTCCCGCAGCGAGACACCGCCGCCGGTGGACTGGCCGGGGATGGTCGCCTTCTCCGCGGGTCTGTTCTTCCTGGTGCTCGGCTTCATGCGCGGCGAGGCGGACGGCTGGACCAGCTGGATCGTCCTGGGCTGCTTCGCGCTCGCGGTGGCGCTGCTGGCCGGGTTCACCTGGTTGCAGATCACCAAGCCCGAGCAGGCGATGTTCGATCTGTCGCTGTTCGGCAACCGCACCTTCAACGGCCTGTCGGTGGTCACCGCGCTGTGCGCGCTCACCGTGATGCCCGCGCTGTTCCTGCTGATCGCCTACGTGCAGAACATGCTCGGGCATTCGGCGTTCGCCAGCGGTCTGCGCTTCCTGCCGCTCACCCTGCTGCTCTTCGTCGCGGCGGCGGGCGCGGGCACCCTGGTTACCAAGGTGCATCCCGGTGTGCTGGTTGGCATCTCGCAGCTGCTCATCGCCGCGGGCCTGGCCGCGGTGGTGCTGGTCGACACCGAATCGGCGTGGACCGCGCTCATCCCCGCGATGATCCTGATCGGCCTCGGCATGGGCGTGTTCAACCCGCCGCGCGCGGCGTTCTCCATCGCCGTCACCACGCCGGACAAGTCCGGAATGGCCTCGGGCATCAACGAGACCTTCCAGCAGGCCGGTGTGGCGGTGGGTATCGCGGCGGTCGGCGCGTTCTTCCACAACCAGGTCTCCGGTGCGTTCGCCGAGACCGACACCGCGCGCGAAGTCTTCGATGATCAGGCCGCCACCGCGGGCGACGCGGTCGCGGCGGGCGGACCCGCGGCAGTGCTGGAGAATCTGCCCGCCGCGGCCACCGATGTGGTGCGCTCCGCGGCCGAGGCCGCCTTCGTCGACGGCCTGCACACCACCATGCTGCTTGTCGCCGCGCTCGCGGCGGTCTCGGGCGTCATAGCGCTGTTCACCATGCGCCCGGGCGACCTCGACGAGGCCGCGCTGGACAGCCCAGGCGTACCGGCCGACGGCGCCTCCGGCTCGACCACCGACCGGCCCACCGACCGTCCCAGCGAGCTCGCCGCACAGCGGGCGGCGCAGATCATCGCCCAGGCGAAAGCCGACGCCCAGGATGCCGGCGGCGCCGGACGCACGGTCTCGGCGACCCTCACCGAAGCTCCGGCAGCGCCTGTCGACACAGCTCGGCGGAGCAAGAGCACACCGCGCTCCGCGCAGGCACGCGGCGGCGCCGCGACCGGGCAGCGGCACGCGGCGACGCCGGACAGCGATGAGGCCACCATCCGCACGGCGCCCGTCGGCCGCCCCCGTGACGCCGCCCCCCGCCGCAACTCCTCGACTGCCCGCCGCACCACCGCCGTGGACCGGCCGGTCACACCGTCCACCTCAGCGGGCGACCCCGGTTCGCGCACCACCGGTTCCACCTCGGCGAGCGCCCCCGGCTCACGCACAGCTCGTTCGGCACGGGGTGATGCGGCGACGGCCAGTGCGGTCGAGGGCGAGGCGGTCGAAAACCACACCGTCGAGCCGGCCTCGGCCGAACTCGCTCCGGTGAAGGGTGTCGCGTCCACGGGAGATTCCGTTCCGCGCTCGCCCATCTCGGGCCGCTTCACCGAGGCCACCGCACGGCGTGCGGCCCGCACGAGCGACATCGGCGCGACGAACGACCTCCCGGCAACCGAGCGCCCCGGCGTCGCCACGCGCACGGCTGCCCTCTCCGACGCCGAAAAGCGCGCGGCCGCGGGGAAGCACCGCCTGACCGACCCTGAGGCGATCGCCTCCGCGGCACGAGCAGCTCGTTCGGCATCGGCGACACCGACCGCGCCCACGGCCGACATTCCGGCCCCCGGCGAGGAGGCGACAGCCACCGCCGCGGCGAGCCCGGCCTCCGAGTTCGACAGCACCGCCTCCGCAGCGGCGACCGGGGCCCGCCCGGCCGAGGCCGCCACCGCCGGCGCGCCGGCGGCCGGATCCGCTGCGGAAGCTCCGTCCTCCGCCGGTCGGCGCGCCACCGCTCGGTCCAGGACGAACGGGGAGACAGGCGGCAAGCATCGCGCCTCCGGTGCCGATACCACAGCCGCGACGCCACGGCATGCCAGCGGACGGCGCGCGACCACGACTCCGCCTGCCACAACCCCGGCCGCCGCGACCTCACCGGTCGCGAACGCCTCTACGGCGACTGCGTCCGATGTGGGCGCCTCCGGCTCCACGACCTCGGGCTCCCTCTCCTCGGCCGCCACGGCGGACGCGGAGGCCGAATCAGCCGCCACGGAGCAGACCGCCGCGAAGCGGTCGACCGCCCGCAAACGCACACGCGGGGCCGCCAAAGCGCCCGCCGCACAAACCACGCCGCCCGGGCGGGCCACCGAGCAGCCCGCGAAAGCGGACGGTCAACCGGCGAAGGCAGCCAAACAGCCCGCCAAGCGGACGGCGAACGCGACGGCCAGGAGTACCGCGGCGAAGAAGGCCGCGGCCGGCGAGAAGGGCACGACGTCCGGCGCCCGAGGTACCACGTCCGGAACCCGAAGCACAGCGGCGGGGACCAGAAGCACGGCGGGGACCAAGAGCACAGCGTCCAGGGCCAGGACCACGGCGACCGGAGCCGAGAACACCGCGAAGACCACGGCGGCCGGAGCCAGGCGTACCGCGGCCGACTCGAAGAGCACGGCGTCATCCCACACGGAGGCCACGGCCGACGCGACGGGCACGGCGAACCGCGGCTCGTCGAGCGCGGCCGCGACCGGCGGCACGGGCGCCACCACGGCGGACTGAGCCGGGCCACAGGTTCGCACAAGGATCGGAGCGCACATGTACCTCGTCGGTGGACAGCGACGCGAGAGCATCAAACTCGCGATATCGGGCACCTACGGCACGGGTAAGAGCACCACCACCGAGACGTTGTCGATCGCCACCGGCATCGCGCGCACCCATGCGCTCACCTCGCGTGAGCTGCTGATCGACCTCGTTCCCGGCAAGACGGTGATGGAACTCAACTCCATCGAGCTGCTGCTGCTGGGCCTGCGACGCTTCGAAGAGCGGGTGCACAACGAATCCAGGGACGATTCCTTCATCTCCGACGGTTCCGTGGTGCACGAGTGGGTCTACGGCACCGCGAGGATGGCGGTGGGCATCAACCCCGGCGCCGGCATGCTGCTGCGCACCGTGAAGAGCGTGGCGGGCATCGGGCGCAAGAAGCCGCTGCTGGAGTACACCGACATCATCGGCGACATCGTCAAGGAGCGCGCCGCGCGGCTGTACGACGCCTACGTGCATCTGCCCGTGGAGTTCGAGATGCGCAAGGACGGCCATCGCCCGGTCTCCGAACCGTTCCGCAAGCTGTCCGACGACACCCTGCTGCAGGTGGTCAAGGACATCGGCCTGCCCTACGAGGTGGTCGGCGGCAGCGTCTACGAACGGGTCACCAGGATCATCGAACTGTTCGACCTCGAGACCGTGATGCCGGTCGAGGAGGCCATCGAAGAGGCGCAGCGGCGGGTCACCCAGGCCACCGCCGTGCTCGAGCAAGACGATCGGTTCAAGGCGGCCCAACGCCAGAAGTCGCTGTTGCGCAAGCTCTCCTACGCGATGCGCTACTGACCCTCCGCCGGCGGATGCGTGGGGCCCCGCGGCGTGCCGCGGGGCCCCACCTCTGTCCGCTGATGTCGCGCGGCGCTCCCGGCCTTACGGGATGGTCAGAACCTGGCCGGGATGGATCAGGTCCGGATTCGCGATACCGCTGGCGTCCGCGATCTCCTGGTAGCGGTTGCCGTCGCCGTAGAAGCGCTCGGAGATCGCCCACAGGGTGTCACCGGGCTCGACCGTGTAGGTGCGGATCTCCGGCGCGGGCGGCGCAGGCACCTCCTCGGCGACCGGCGCGGCAGCGACCGGCTCCGGCTCCGGCGCGGGCAGCGGGTTGTCGGTGTGGGTCCCCGAGGCCCACACCGCGGAACCGTCGGTGCCGTAGAGCACCACGTTGCGGTCCGGCTGTACGACCAGCCGGTCGACGTTCTCGCCGTCGGTCTCGGTGGACCATGCGGCGCCCTCACCCTTGTAGAGGACGAAGTTGCCGTCCGGCTGCAAGACGGCGCGCTGGACACCCTGATCGTGGGTCTGGGTGGCCCAGACGACCTCGCCGTCCGGTTCGGACAGCACGAGGTTGCCGTCCGGCTGCAGGGTGAGAGTGTACGCACCACCGGTCAGGGAATCGCCGAGTCCGAGTTCTTCGCCTACACGCAGCGTGTCGACCACATTAATCCTCTCGAAATGTCTTCGTGCACAGCACCTGTCGCTGATGCGCGGCGATGGACGACGCGCATCGCCGCCGAATCTACCGTCACACGGACTGCGCCGGCAGGAGGAACGCGCAAGGTTCGCGGAAAGTTCACTGTGGGGAATATCCCACCGTCGGACTAGGCTGAGCGCATGCACAGGATGCCGAGCCGACCCACCGTCGCCGCGTCTACCGCGTTGACCGCCTTGCTCGTCGGGCTCGCCGCGACGGGCTGTGGCTCGGGAGGCGGCGCCGGCGACGATGCCGCGCAGGACGATACGCGTTCCAGCGGCTTCGCCACGACCGCACAGCCCACCGAACCGGCCACGCCGAGCGAGGCGCCGCAGCCGACCGGCACTCTGGTGACCGCGGACCCGACCATCGTGACACCGCAACCGATGCCGTTCAGATCCTGGTCGCGCGTGGCCGACGACCGGATCGCGATCAACTTCGAGATGGGCTCACCGGAGTGCTACGGCGTCGACGCGGTGACCACCGAAACCGATACGGCGGTCACGGTGGAGTTGCGCACGGGCATCCGCGCCGACGCCGTGGGCAAGATGTGTGTGATGATCGCGATGTTCGCCCACATGGAGATCCCGCTGAGTCGACCGCTCGGCGATCGAGCCGTGGTCAGCGCCGGGTGAACGTGTAGGCCATCGCCTCGTCGAGGGTGGGGTGGGTGAACTGGAATCCGCTGCCCACCAGCGCCTTCGGCACCATTCGATGTCCGTGCAACAGTTCTGCGCCCGCCTCGCCGCCGATCAGCTTCAGCAACGCGCCGGGTACGGTGAGCAACGCCGGGCGGCGCAACGCACGGGCGAACGCCTTGGTGAACACCGCGTTGGTGACCGCCTCCGGGGCAACGAGATTGACCGGACCCGATACCGGCTCGACGAGCAGCCAGCGCACGGCCGCGAGCCAATCCTGCAACGTGATCCACGGGACGTACTGGCGGCCGCTGCCGAACTTGCCGCCGAGTCCGAGCTTGAACAGCGGGCTGAGCCCCTCCACCATCATGGAGTCCGCGGCCAGCACGTTCGAGGTGCGCAACAGGACCACCCGCGCGCCCCCCTCCACGGCCGCGGCCGTCGCCGCCTCCCAGTCCCGGCACATGGTGCCGAGAAAGTCGTCGGCGTTGGGAGTGAACTCGTCGACCTCGCGATCCCCGGAATCGCCGTACCAGCCCGCCGCGGACGCGTTGAGCAGCACCGGTACCGAGGCCTCGGCCACCGCGCGCGCCAGGACCCGCGTGGGCAGGATCCGGCTCTCCCGCAACTCCTGCTGGTATTCCGGAGTCCATCGCTGCGCCGCGACCGGCGCGCCGCACAGGTTGATCACCGCGTCGACTCCGGCGAGCACAGCGCTGTCGAAGTCCGAACCTGTGGGATCCCAGGTGATCTCGTCGGCGCCGGTGGCGGGACGGCGCACCAGCGTCACCACCTCGTGGCCTTCGCTCCGCAGCGTGGAAACTAGATTTCGACCCAGATGTCCCGATGATCCGGCGACTACGATACGCATTCGCTCATTGTGCCGTAGGGCACCGGGCCCGGCGCGACGGGACGAGAAACGGCGAGGGTGGACACCTGCGCGTCCACCCTCGCCGTAACGTTCTCGCGCTCAGTGCGCGAAGTGACGGGATCCGGTCAGATACAACGTGACCCCCGCTTCCTTGGCCAGGTCGATGGTCTCCTGGTCGCGCACCGAACCGCCGGGCTGCACGATGGCACGCACACCGGCCTGGATCAGCTGCTGCGGGCCGTCCGGGAACGGGAAGAAGGCGTCCGACGCCGCGACCGAGCCCTTCGCGCGATCCCCGGCCCGGCGCACCGCCAACTGCACCGCGTCCACCCGGTTGACCTGGCCCATGCCCACACCCACCGACGCGCCGTCGGCGGCCAGCAGGATGGCGTTGGACTTCACCGCGCGGCAGGCCACCCAGGCGAACGCCAGATCGGCGAGGGTCTGCTCGTCGGCGGCCTCACCGGCGACCAGGGTCCAGTTGGCCGGGTCGTCGCCCTCGGCGTCGAGGATGTCGCGCTGCTGCAACAGCGCGCCGCCGCTGATCGGACGCAGTTCCACGCCCGCGCGCTGCGGCGGCTCGGCGATGAGGATGCGCACGTTCTTCTTGCGCTGCAGCACCTCCACGGCGCCGTGGGCGTAGGAGGGGGCGACGATGACCTCGGTGAAGATATCGGCGACCTGCTCGGCCAACTCGACGGTGACCTCACGGTTGGTCGCGATGACGCCGCCGAAGGCGCTCACCGGATCACAGGCGTGCGCCTTGCGGTGCGCCTCGGCCACATCGGCGCCGATCGCGATGCCACACGGGTTGGCGTGCTTGATGATCGCGACCGCCGGGCTGGTGTGGTCGTAGGCGGCACGCCACGCGGCGTCGGCGTCGGTGTAGTTGTTGTACGACATCTCCTTGCCGTGCAACTGCTTGGCCTGGGCCAGGCCGGGCTGCCCGTCGGCGGTGTACAGCGCCGCGGACTGATGCGGATTCTCGCCGTAGCGCAGCACCGCGGCACGCTCCCAGCTGCCGCCGATCCACGCCGGATACGGGATGCTCGGCGCCTCGCCCGCGGCTTCGGCCACCGCGGGGGCGCGCACGCCGGTCATCCAGCTCGCGACCGCGACATCGTAGGCCGCGGTGTGCTGGAAAGCCTTGGCCGCCAGCGCGGTTCGCTGCGCGAGGGTGAAACCGCCCTCGGTCACCGCGGCCAACACGTCGGTGTAGTCACCGGCGTCGACGACCACGGCCACCGACGGGTGGTTCTTCGCGGCCGCGCGCACCATCGACGGGCCGCCGATGTCGATCTGCTCGACGCACTCGTCCTGGCTCGCACCACTGGCGACAGTCTGGGTGAACGGGTAGAGGTTCACCACGACCAGCTGGAACGCCTCGACGCCCAGCTCGGTGAGCTGGTCCAGGTGCTCGGGCTTGCGGGTGTCGGCGAGGATGCCCGCGTGCACCCGGGGGTGCAGCGTCTTGACCCGGCCGTCCAAGGTCTCGGGGAAGCCGGTCAGCTCCTCGACCTTGGTCACCGGGATACCGGCCTCGGCGATCTTGCCCGCGGTCGAACCGGTCGAGACCAGTTCCACGCCCGCGGCGTGCAGACCGCTCGCGAGCTCCACGAGTCCGGTCTTGTCGTAGACGCTCACCAGCGCCCTGCGGATCGGCTTGCGTTCAGTCACCGGTGCACCCGCTCATCTGGAATTACTGCCTTTCGTCCGTCGGAGACAATGCCTCGCGTGGCGACGGCGGCGACGACTTCCGCCAGCAACCGTCGTTCGACAACCTTGATGCGCTCGTGCAGGGTGGCCTCGTCGTCGCCGGGCAGCACCGGCACCGGCTCCTGCGCCAGGATCGGGCCGGTGTCCACGCCCGCGTCGACCAGATGCACCGTCGAACCGGTGACCCGCACCCCGTAGGCGAGCGCGTCGCGCACACCGTGCGCGCCGGGAAAGGACGGCAGCAGCGCGGGATGGGTGTTGATGATGCGGCCGCCGAAGCGTGCCAGGAAGGCCGGGCCGAGGATCTTCATGAAACCAGCGGAGACCACCAGATCCGGACGATAGGCGGCGACCTGCTCGGTCAGCGCCGCATCCCAGGCATCGCGGTCGGCGTAGTCCGGCAGCGCGACGCGGAAGTGCGGAACGCCCGCGTCCTCGGCATGGCCGGTGGCCGCGCAGGGGCGATCCACGCCCACCGCGACGATCTTCGCCGGGTACCCGGGCTCGCCCGCCGCGTCGAGCAGGGAGCGCAGCAGCGACCCGGTGCCCGAGGCGAGCACAACGACGGTGGCGGGGGCCGCGGTCGGCATCCACGTGGCATGCGAAGGCGTCAGCGCTCTACTCCTGCGTGTCGATCGGTCGGCGGGGGAACGTCACCGCCGGTGATCAGCGTAGTCGGTGGCATGGACGATCCCGACGACCGGTCGCCGGGGCGTGCTGCGGCGGGTGGCACGCGCCCGAGGGGACGCGACAGCCTCGGAGGACATGCGGCGGAAAACGCCGCCTGGGGCGCGACTGGGCGACAGCGAGGAGTGCTCGCCGGTACGGCAGATCAGCGGGCGGCGTCGGGATCGACTACTTCGGCGTCGACGATGTCGGCGTCCGGTTCGCGGCGCGGTCGGCTGACAGCAGGAGGGTCGTCGAGGACTTCGGCCTCGATCGCGTCGGGATGATCGCGGTCGGCCTCATCGAGATCGTGCTCCGCGACGTCGTGATCGGGATCGTCGTCGTACTCGCCGTAGCCGTGATCGGGATCGTCGTCCTCGTAATCATCGCCGTCGTGGTGGTCGTCGTCGTGTTGGTGGTGGTCACCGTCGTAATCGTCGTCGTAGTGGTCGTCGTACTCGTCGTACTCGTCGTCGTAATCGTCGTCGTAGTACTCGTCGTCGTGGTGCTCGTCGTCGTGGTGCTCGTCGCCGTCATGCTCGTCGCCGTCATGGTCGTCGTCGTAACGGTCGTCGTCGCGACCGATCTCGTGGTCGGCACGGGAACCACCACGCCGGTCGTAGTCGTCATCGTCGTAGTAGTCGTGGCCGAGGTGCACCGCGCGGCGGTCCAGGACCAACCTGGCCGCGATCAGGCCGATCCAGCCGGTGACCGCGAGAAGGAGGAACGATGCCGCGGCGAAGACCACCAGGTCCAGGCCGACGTGGCCGAAGCCACCCAGTTCGCCACCCGCCAGGAGCGCCGCGGCGAGCAGAACGAGCGTCGTCCCGGCGGCGCAGACCAGAACCGACCAGGGACGGCGGATCTCGTCGTCACCGGTGCGGGCCAGATCGAGACCGGTGATCACCCCGGCCACGGCGGGCAGCGCCATCAGCAACGGCCACCACCCGGCGGCGGGACCGACGGGCAGCGCGGCCAGCACGGGCACGACGGGCACCGGGCCGCCGACCACCTCGAACAGGCTGATCGAGGCCGCACCGAACTGCACGGGCGCGCCCATCAGCATCCCGAGCGCGCCCACCACGACATTGGGGAAATAGACCAGCGAGAGCGCCGTCAGACCGAACACACCCCAGACATTTCCCGCGCTCGCATAGCCCTCCCCCATCGCCGACCAGTGCGCGAGCAGAGACACGACGGTCACCACCGCCGCGCACGCGAGCAGTCGCAGTGCGGCGCGTCCCGAGCAGCGCAGACCCGCCTCCACCCGGTCCGGCAGCCGAAGCAGGTCGACCACGTGCGGGATTTCCCGGCTCACCATGCCCGCGACCGCCGCGATCAGGTGCAGCGCGAGCACCAAGCCGAAGGCGCCGAGCGCGTTCGGCGAGCGCACCGGCAGAATCGCCGACGCGTCCTCCACCACGGCCAGACAGACCGCGGTGACCAGCAGCGGTCCGCCGAGCGCCGCGCCGAGCAGCCATCCGAGATCGGCGCGGGAACCGCCCGGCACCATGGCGCGGGCGCACTCGCGCGCCGCCGCCCACAGCAGGACGGCGGTGGGCAGCAACGGCAGCAGTCCCAGCGTGGTCTGGCCGATGGTCAGCGGAACCTGGTGTATCGCAAGCCAACTGCCGGCGATCGCGGCGGAGGTGCCCGCCATGCCGTCGCCGGAGGTCAGCAGCGTGAGCAACACCAGAACGGCGACCACCAGCATCGCCTGCGCCGCCGGACGGACCGCGACGAGCAGCAGCACCCGAGCCCGCTCCGGCGTCAGCGACAGGAATCCCGGCTCGTAGATCTCCTCGGGCCCGCTACGCACGGGCCGCTCCGGCTTCCCGGGAGGTTCCCCGGTCCAGCGAACCAGCGAGTTTCTGGGTGAGCTCATGGGAATTCAGCGTGGCAGCCTTCGCGACGGGATCGGGGCAGGCGCGCCGCGAGCACCCGCCCTGGGAACGGGCCGGGTGCTCGCGGGATACTTCTTCGACCGATCTGGTTCGGTAACAGGTACTTCGAGACCGGGTGGAGCGACGACCTACTTGTTGTTGTCGTCGGAGGGCCGGAACGCCGTGGTGGCGTCGGCGGCCGGGTCACCGCCGGTCTCGCCACCGAACGGCTGCCCCTGCTGACCGGCCTGCGGAGCCGAGGGCTGCTGACCGTAACCGCCGCCGTACTGCTGGCCGGACTGCCCGCCGTAGTGCTGGGTCGCGCTCTCGTCGGGACGCGGCTGCGCACCGCCCGCGTACGGCGAAGGCTGCTGCTGCGCACCGTATCCCGGCTGCTGCTGACCGTAACCCGGCTGCTGGCCGTAGCCGGGCTGGCTCTGCTGGCCGTACGGCGAGGCGGCCTGATGGCCGGGCTGGCTCTGACCATAGGGCGAGGGCTGCGCCGGGTACTGCGCCCCGGAACCGTAACCGGGCTGCTGGCCGTAACCCTGCCCCTGCTGACCGTAGCTCTGCTGCCCCGGCTGGCTCTGCTGGCCGTACTGTGACTGGCCCTGCTGACCGTAGGGGCCGTATCCACCCTGCTGGCCCGGGTATCCACCCTGCTGGCCTGCCGGCTGAGCGGGCTTGGGGGCGGGCGGCTTCAGGATGCCGGCGTCGAACAGCACCGCCGCGACCGCGACACCGGTCTGCACCAGGGCCAGGAAGATCAGCACCCAGGCGCCGAACTTCGCGCTGTAGCCTTCGGGCAGGGCGATGACCTGGAACAGCAGCGCCAGGAAACCGGCGGCCGACGCCGCGGCGGCAGCGCCCTTCCAATCCTGCTTCGGCAGCAGCGACAGGCCCGCCAACAGACCGCCGAGCAGCAGCAGGGCGAGCAGCCCGGCCATGCCCATACTGAACGCCGACTGCGAATCACCGGTGATGGTGGCGCCGTTGAAGGAGTTGGTGATCTCGGGCTGAGCGAACGGCAGGAACCCGAGCAGGAAGTTGAGCACACCGAGCGCGGCGACGCCGACCACCATGAAGAACGGCAGCCCCTTGGCCGCGGCACCCGCGGCGCTCGCACCGGCGCCTGCACCGGTCGGCTGCCCGGGGCCGGGTGCGGAAGGTGCGGAGGGCGTCGCGGGTGTGTTGTACCCGGAGCCCCCGGTCGGGTAGGACATGTCGTCGTCTCCTCGGTCGAGTTCGTGTACTTCGGCTGGATTACTTCTGACGCTACTGCACGCGCCCGCACCGGTCATCCTCACCCGAACGGGTCGTCCTCGTGCGCGGAAGCGGAAGGACCGCCTTCCGGTTACCCGAAAAGCGGTCCTTCAACAAGCTTTATCCGATCGAGTCCGAGCGGATGGTCACTGTGAGATCAGGCGGTGCTGGATGTGCCTGATCGGGGCGGCCTCGGTGGCGACGCTTCGCTACCACCTCCAGCCGCTGACCCGATCAGGCGGCGTTCGATGTGCCCGATCGGGGCGGCCTCCGTGGTGACGCTTCGCTACCACCTCCGGCCGCTGACCCGATCAGGCGGTGATCGACGCCTGCTCCAGGATCTCGCGCGCGAGGGCGGCGGTCTCCGAAGGCGTCTTGCCGACCTTGACACCCGCGGCCTCGAGCGCGTCCTTCTTGGCCTGGGCGGTGCCCGAGGAGCCGGACACGATGGCGCCCGCGTGGCCCATGGTCTTGCCCTCCGGCGCGGTGAAGCCCGCGACGTAACCGACGACCGGCTTGGTGACGTTGGCCTGGATGTAGGCCGCGGCCCGCTCCTCGGCGTCGCCGCCGATCTCGCCGATCATGACGATGAGCTTGGTCTCGGGGTCCTTCTCGAACGCCTCGATGGCGTCGATGTGGGTGGTGCCGATGACCGGGTCGCCGCCGATGCCGATGGAGGTCGAGAAGCCGAAGTCGCGCAGCTCGTACATCATCTGGTAGGTCAGCGTGCCGGACTTCGACACCAGGCCGATCGGGCCCTTGCCGGTGATGTTGGCCGGGGTGATGCCGACCAGCGCCTCACCGGGGGTGATGATGCCCGGGCAGTTGGGGCCGATGATGCGGGTCTTGTTGCCCTTTTCCAGGTTGTAGGCCCACGCGTACGCCGTGTCCTGCACCGGGATGCCCTCGGTGATGACCACGAGCAGCGGGATCTCCGCGTCGATCGCCTCGATGATGGCGTCCTTGGCGAACTTCGGCGGCACGAACGCGATGGACACGTCGGCGCCGGTCTCCTTCATGGCCTCGGCGACGGTGCCGAACACCGGCAGCTCGACGGCGTTGCCGGCCTTGTCGGTGTGCGAGACGGTGGTGCCGGCCTTGCGGGCGTTCACGCCACCGACGACCTGGGTGCCGGCCTTGAGCATGAGGGCGGTGTGCTTGGTGCCCTCGCCGCCGGTGATGCCCTGGACGATGACCTTGGAGTCCTTGTTCAGGAAGATAGACATGAGATTCGGTCCTTACTCGTCCGCGTCAGCGGGCGGCTGCCAGTTCGGCGGCCTTGTCGGCGCCTTCGTCCATTGTCTGAGCCAGCGTCACCAGCGGGTGCGCGGCGTCGGCCAGAATCTGCCGACCTTCTTCGACGCGGTTGCCGTCGAGACGCACGACCAGCGGCTTGTTCGCCTCGTCGCCCAGGATCTCGAGGGCCTTGACGATGCCGTTGGCGACCGCGTCGCACGCGGTGATGCCACCGAAGACGTTCACGAACACGCTCTTGACCTGCGCGTCGTTGAGGATGACGTCCAGACCGGCGGCCATGATCTCCGCCGAGGCGCCGCCGCCGATGTCGAGGAAGTTGGCCGGCTTCACACCGCCGTGGTTCTCACCGGCGTAGGCGACGACGTCCAGGGTCGACATGACCAGGCCCGCGCCGTTGCCGATGATGCCGACCTCGCCGTCGAGCTTGACGTAGTTGAGGTCGTTCTGCTTGGCCTTGAGCTCGAGCGGATCGGTGGCGTCGATGTCCGCGAACTCTTCGTGCTCCGGGTGCCGGAAGGAAGCGTTCTCGTCCAGGGTCACCTTGCCGTCGAGGGCGAGGATCTCGTCCTGCGGGGTGCGCACCAGCGGGTTGACCTCGACCAGGGTGGCGTCTTCGGCGACGAAGACCTCCCACAGCTTCTGGATGGTCACCGCGGCGGAGTCGAGCACCTCGGCGGGCAGGTGGCCCTGCTCGGCGATCGAGCGGGCGAACGCCAGGTCGACACCCTTGACTGCGTCGACGGCGACCTTGGCCAGGCGGTCGGGCTTGGTGGCGGCGACCTCTTCGATCTCCATGCCACCCTCGACCGAACACATGGCCAGGTAGGTGCGGTTGGCGCGATCGAGCAGGAAGGAGATGTAGTACTCCTCGGCGATGTCCTTCGCCTCGGCCACCAGGATCTTCTTCGTGATGTGGCCCTTGATGTCCAGGCCGATGATGTTCTGGGCGTGGGTGAACGCGTCCTCCGGAGTGGCGGCGTACTTCACGCCACCGGCCTTGCCGCGGCCACCGACCTTGACCTGGGACTTGATCATCACCGGCTTGCCGATTTCCTCCGCGATGGCGCGGGCGTCCTCGGCCGTGTCCGTGACGCGGCCCTCGGACGAAGGCACTCCGTGCTTAACGAAGAGCTCCTTCGCCTGATATTCGAAGAGATCCATGTACTCACCATCTCGTCTGCGTTGCTATGACAACGTCTTTGTTGGCGGCCCGACGTCGGAAGCGGGTCGGGTCGGACTCTAACCAGTCACATGGAGGGCCAATCGGCCACGTTCATCCTAAGTGGCGCAGGTCACGCACCATAAGGCAGGGCACGCAAAACCGCTGGCCAAGGCTACTGGCGAGTAGCTTGTTGGCGTGCAGCCAGGTAGAGCGGCCCGCGCCGGAGGCCCGCGCCGGAGCGTCGCGCGGAGACCGGAGACATTCTCACTTCCGTGCCCAAAACGCGGTGAGATATTCCACGCCGTTACGGTGATGAATCTCACATGCCGGGAGAGAAACGGCGCAGCGCTTGCGGGCGACGCAATCGCTTCGTTACCGTCATGCAGTCGATGTCACAACTATGTCACGACTCCCCTGTTCCAGAGGATGAGGAGGACGGCAAGCCTTGATGCAGCACAGCGCTCCGCAATCGGTGAGCCGTTCGATCGAGACACCCCCGACATCGTTCACCTGCCGTTTCATCGGCACAGTGACCAACTCCCGCTTCACGATGTGGTACTGCCGATGAGTAATCGCTCGACTCTCACCGAACTCGCTGCCGGCGCTTTCGCTTCCGGCCCTCGCTCACGCTCCGGTCACCGCTACCGCGACGACGATCAGCCCTTCATGCCGGCTGCCACACCGTTGCCCCCCTCGACGAATCACCATGCCGCCCCGGCCACCGCGGGTTTCGGCACGCATGCCGCGGGCAACACCGCCTGGGACGAGACCGCGGCCTGGAGCCAGTCGGGTGGCGCGTGGAACGAAGACGCCTGGAGCGAGGGCTCGGCCTGGCACGAGGGGCAGGACGGCGTTTCCGCGGCCTCCGAGGCCCCCGAGGCCTCCGCGTGGGAGCAGGACTCGAACGCGGCATGGCACAACGACTCCGCGTGGAACGACGGCTCGGCCTGGACCCAGGACGAGGCCCCGGCATGGCATCAGCAGGGCTCCTGGACCGACGGCGGCGCGTGGGGCGCCGCCACCACGGAGTCCCCTGAGGCGCAAGGCTGGCACCAGGAGGACCTCAGCCAGTGGCAGGGCACCTGTGACAGCGATGCCTGGGCCCGCCAGTCGCAGTATCCGGAAGCCGAGAACGGCTGGAATGCCGAGGAATCCGACCATGAAGGGCCCGCCACGGGCCTTGCCGCAGCGCCTGTCGCGCCCACCTTCGTTCCCGGTCGCGGCGCCGCCCGTCGCGGCGGCGCACACCGCGTCCCCGCCCCGCCCGGATCGCTGAAGGGCCGTGCCGCGGTCGTCGCCGTCGCCGCGGGCGCCGTCGTCGCCGCGGGCCAGGCCGCGATGGCCGCGCCGGGCCAGCCCTCCCAGACCATCGACTACGAAGCCGCCGGCCAGATCCACGAGATCGCCGCGCAATCGGTGAGCCTCGAAGACCCGACCGCCTCCTCCTCGTCCGCCGCGCCGCAGGTGCTCAACGTCTCCGCACCCTCGAATCTCGGCCAGTTCGACGAGATTCTGGAGAAGGGCCGCAAGTACGCCGAGGAGCTGGCCGCCGCCGAGGCCGCCAAACTCCGGCCGCTGTTCACTCAATTCACCTACGGCAACTTCACTTCCGGCTACGGTGCCCGCTGGGGTGTGCAGCATCTCGGCGTCGATATCGCCGCCCCCATCGGCACCCCGATCTACGCAGTGGCCGACGGCACCGTGCTCGAGGCGGGCCCTGCCTCCGGCTTCGGGATGTGGGTGCGGGTCCTGCACGACGACGGAACGGTCACCGTCTACGGCCACGTCGACACCGCAGTCGTCTCCGCGGGCCAGTACGTGATGGCGGGCGACCAGATCGCCACCGTCGGCAACCGCGGCTTCTCCACCGGTCCGCACGTGCATTTCGAAGTCTGGCTCAACGGTTCCGACAAGGTGGACCCGCTCCCCTGGCTGGCCAGCCGCGGTATCGCCCTCGGTCAGATCCGCAGCTGACCTTCGGTCGCCGACCGACCACCGAACACCCCGGAGCCCTTCAGCGCCGGGGTGTTTCGCTGTCCGGTCCAGTCACACAGCATTTTCGGCACACAGCATTTTCGGCACACAGCGTTCCGGCATACAGCGTTCCGGCACAGAGTGCCCGGCTCACCAGGCCCGTGCGGGCCGGGAGTCTTGTCGTTCAGGGCGCGGCCACGATCGCCAGACCGATCAACGCGATGACCTTGACCACCTCGAACGCGACGTAGTAGTAGTGCACGGTCGAGCGAGGCAGATCCTCTCCGGCGGCCAGCACCTGGTTCGACCGCCGGGTCAGCGGCGGCCGGATCGCCACGAGCTGGATCGCCAGCGCGGCCACCGCGACACCGAGCCAGACCCACACCGAGTTCGACGGTCCCAGCACCACACAGGCGATCAGAAGCAGTACTGCCCATACGGTTTCGGCGGTATTCAATGCCTTGAACACGATGCGACCGATGCCGAGGCCGAGCGGCACCGTGACCCCCGGCGCCCGGAACTTCAACGGCGCCTCGAGGAACGAGATGGCCAGGACCATCCCCAGCCACAGCATCGGAAGGAACCAGAGCAGGTGGTGCGCGAAGGTGTCCACACCTCGACGCTACCCAGTGACCATGGCGCGCAGAAGAGGCCCCGGACCAGGCCGAAGGACCCTTGCGGACCCCCCGGACTCGCTGTCGGCCGGGCTCAGAGCTTGACCAGAGTCCTGCTGTGCTGCGGGATGAGCCGGACCCTGCCCACGTCACCGCCGAAGTCGATGGTCACGGTCTGCATCGTTCCGACAGTGTCGACGGCGATCACCCGGCCCAGGCCGTACTTGTCGTCGCTGACGCGATCACCCACGGCGAGAACCAGAGTGGAGGTGGCGCGCCCCGCCTTGCCCGGCGCGGGCCTGGCCGGACCGCGTCCGCGCGTCCCGGTGCGTGACTCGGACCAGCCGTCGCCGCGGGTCCAGTCCCGCTCCATGTCGTCCGGGCCGCCGCGACGGCGCGGACCGGGCGAATTCGCGGGCTCGAGCCTGCGCCAGTCCATCAGGTGACCGGGAATCTCCTGGAGGAAACGCGATTCCGGGTTCGACACCGGCTGGCCCCAGCCGGAGCGGACCACCGCGCGGGTCAGGTAGAGGCGCTGCCTGGCGCGGGTGATGCCGACGTAGGCGAGCCTGCGTTCTTCGGCCAGTTCGGTGGGGTCGCCGAGCGCGCGCATGTGCGGGAACTGCCCATCCTCCCAGCCGGTCACGAAGACCACCGGGAACTCCAGGCCCTTGGCGGTGTGCAAGGTCATCATGGTGACCACACCGGACCCCTCGTCGGGGATCTGGTCGGCGTCGGCGACCAGCGAGACACGCTCCAGGAACGCCGCCAGCGAACCGGGCTCGGGCTCACCCTCGCCCTGTTCGGGCAGCAGCCCCTCTTCGCGCGCCGCCACCGCGGCGTCGTAGGCGCCTGCGCTGAATTCCCGCGCCACGCTGACCAACTCGTTCAAATTGTCCAGCCGCGCGCCGTCCTGCGGGTCGTCGGAGGCCTCCAGTTCGGCGCGATAGCCGGTGCGGTCGAGCACCGCTTCCACGACCGCGCCCACGTCGGGGAAGTCCGCGTCCGGCTGTTCGCCCGCCGCCCTGATCTCCTCGAGCAACGCGAGGAAGCCCGCGATGGCCCGCTGGGCGCGGGTGTTCAGCAGTGCCACTCGTCCCTCGGCGGCATCACGCAGCGCCGCGGCGAAACCGAGGCCGCGCTGTTCGGCGTGCACAGCCACGCATGCCTCCGCGCGATCGCCGATACCGCGGCGCGGGGTGTTGAGGATGCGGCGCATGCTCACCGCGTCTTCGGGGTTCTCCAGCACGCGCAGGTAGGCCACGATGTCACGGACCTCCTTGCGCTCGTAGAACCGGACGCCGCCGACCAGCTTGTACGGCAGCCCCAGACGGATGAAGGTCTCCTCCAGCGCCCGGGAGTTGTTGTTGGTGCGATAGAACACCGCGACGTCGTTGTAGTTCGCTTCACCCGCGTCGACCAGACGATCGATCTCGCGGGCCACGAACGCGGCCTCGTCGTGCTCGTTGTCGGCGACGTATCCGACGATCTGCTCGCCCTCGCCCGAATCCGTCCACAGCCGCTTCTCGCGCCTGCCCTGGTTGCGGGTGATGACCGCGTTGGCGGCGGACAGAATGTTCTGCGTGGACCGGTAGTTCTGTTCCAGCAGGATCGTCTCCGCGTCCGGGAAGTCGCGCTCGAACTCCTCGATATTGCGGATGGTGGCACCGCGGAAGGCGTAGATCGACTGGTCGGCGTCGCCCACCACGCACAGTTCGCTCGGCGGCACGGCGTGCTCGTCGACCGTGCCCTCCCCATTCTTCGGCGCGTGCCCGACCAACTCCCTGATCAACACGTACTGCGCGTGGTTGGTGTCCTGGTACTCGTCGACGAGCACGTGCCGGAAGCGGCGGCGGTAGTACTCGGCGACCTGTGGATGACTCTGCAGCAGGGCGACGGTCTCGCCGATGAGGTCGTCGAAGTCCATCGCGTTGGCCGAGCGCAGCCTGGCCTGATATTCGGCGTAGACGCGGGCGACGAGCACGGGCAGCTCGGAATCGGCGGATCCGGCGGCCTCGGCGGCGGCCCGTTCCGGATCGATCAGCTCGTTCTTGAGGTTGGAGATGGCGGTGGCGAGCAGGCGCGCGGAGTACTTCTTGGCGTCGATCTCCAGGTCACGGCTGATCATGGTCAGCAGGCGACGCGAATCGTCGGCGTCGTAGATGGAGAAGTTGGAGTTCAGTCCGGGCAGCAACGCCGCCTGGGTACGCAGGATCCGCACGCAGCTGGAGTGGAAGGTCGAGACCCACATGGTGACCGCGCGCGGGCCGACCAGCCCGGCGACGCGCTCGCGCATCTCGGCGGCGGCCTTGTTGGTGAAGGTGATCGCCAGGATCTCGCCGGAGGCGACGTCGCGGGCGGCCAGCAGATAGGCGATGCGCCGGGTGAGCACGGCGGTCTTGCCCGATCCGGCCCCCGCCACGATCAACAGCGGCGCCCCCGCGTGCACGACCGCCGCCCGCTGCTGCGGATTGAGTCCGTCGAGCAAGCGCTCCACCTGCTCGACGCGCTGCTGTTCCCGTTCGGCGCGGCGCCGGGCCTGCTCCTCGGCGGCCTGCGGGGCGCGCTCGCCGGCCGGCCCTCGCCCCTCGGCATGCCTTCGGGCCAGCTCATCGGCCCGCTGTTGCGCCCGTTCGGCCAGCGATCGGCCGGTAGAGTTCGGTTGGGGAGCACCCGAGGGGGGAGCTGTCGTCTGGGGAGCCGCCGTCATGTCCATTGCCCGTCCACGCTACCGGCGGACACCGACAGGCGCGACGCCCCATCCCCTCGACGGCCGTGCCCCGCAGAGTTGAAAAATGACATGTTTTGCATTGTTCGCAACCCGTGGCAGACTGGCCGTCGCGCATCGGCTGGCCACGATGCGTCCGTGTTGACGGTTCGTCGGCGACCGAGATCTCGAATCCGGTAGCTGAGCGCGTACTGCTGGGGGGAGTATGGAACCCACCAGGTCTGTTTCACGGTGAAAGAACGGGTCGGTAACGCGCCACACGCCCGCGCCGATCCAGGTTCTGACACGAGGAGATGAATATGAGCACCCCTGCCACGACCACCGGGTCGGATGCAGCGCAGCCCGCCGGATCCGACTCGGCGCTGCCGCAGTCGGAGGCGGAGATCGACAAGCTCCGTAAGGAGATCGACCAGCTCGACGCGGAGATCCTCGCCGCCATCAAGCGCCGTACCGAGATCTCCCGGCTGATCGGCCGAACCCGGATGGCTTCCGGTGGCCCGCGCCTGGTGCACAGCCGCGAGATGAAGGTGCTGGAGCGCTTCAGCGAACTGGGCCAGGAAGGCCACACCCTCGCCATGCTGTTGCTGCGTCTGGGGCGCGGTCGGCTCGGCAGGTGAATACCGGCGGAACTCACTCACGAGGGTCACGGTCCGCGATGGACCGTGGCCCTCGTTTCGTGCACGGGTTGCCTCAGAGCGCGATGTACTTCGTGGACAGGTACTCCTCGATGCCCTCGAAGCCGCCCTCCCTGCCGAAGCCGGATTCCTTCACACCGCCGAACGGCGCGGCGGGGTCGGAGATGACGCCCCGGTTCACCCCCACCATGCCCGTCTCCAGCCCCTCGGCGATCCGCAGCGCGCGGTCCAGATCACGGGTGTAGACGTAGGCCACCAGGCCGTAGCGCGTGTCGTTGGCGGCCGCCAGGCCCTGCTCCTCGGTGTCGAAGGTGACGATGGGCGCCACCGGACCGAAGACCTCCTCGCTCAGGATGCGCGCCTTCTCCGGCACTCGGTCGAGCACCGTGGCCGGGTAGAACCAGCCCGCACCACCCGGGGCGGAACCGCCGTGGAGGACCCGCGCGCCGAGTGCCACCGCGTCCTCGACGAGGTCGGTGACGGTGGCCAGCTGTTCGGCGTTGATCAACGGTCCGAGCGTGGTCTGGGGGTCGGCGCCCGGACCCATCCGCACCGAGTCCCGCACGGCCGCCACGAACTTGTCGGTGAACTCCTCGGCCACCGCACTGTGCACGTGGAACCGGTTGGCCGCCGTGCACGCCTCGCCGCCGTTGCGCAGTTTGGCCAGCATCGCGCCCTGCACCGCGGCGTCGACATCGGCGTCGTCGAACACCACGAACGGCGCGTTGCCGCCGAGTTCCATCGACGTGCGCAGCAGTTTGCCCGCCGACTGCTCGACCAGCTTCTTGCCGACCTCGGTGGAACCGGTGAAGGTGAGTTTGCGCAGGCGCGGATCGTCGAGCAGCGCACCGGTGACCGCGCCGGAGCGCTTGGTGGTGATCACCGAGAGCACGCCGTCCGGCAGGCCCGCCTGGGCACACAGCTGGGCGAGCAGCAGCATGGTCAGCGGCGTCTCGGAAGCGGGCTTGACGATCATGGTGCAGCCCGCGGCGAGGGCGGGACCGATCTTGCGGGTGCCCATCGCCAGCGGGAAGTTCCACGGCGTGATGGCCAATGCCGGTCCCACCGGCTGCTTGTGCACGACGATGCGCCCGGTCCCGGACGGCGCGTGCTGGTAGCGGCCGTGCACCCGCACCGCTTCCTCGCCGAACCAGCGGAAGAACTCCGCGCCGTAGCGCACCTCGTTGCGGCTCTCGGGCAGCGCCTTGCCCATCTCCAGGGTCATGAGCAGGGCGAATTCCTCGGCTCGCGCGGTGATCGCGTCGAACACCGCGCGCAGGATCTCACCACGTTCGCGGGCCGGGGTGGCCGCCCACTCCTGCTGCACCGCGGCCGCGGCGTCGAGGGCGCGCAGGGCGTCCTCCGGGGTGGCGTCGGCGACTTCGGTGAGCACGCGCCCGGTGGCGGGATCGTGCACCGGGAAGGTGGCGCCGCCGGTGGCGTCGACGGGTCCGCCGATCCACAGTCGCGTCGGGACGGATTCGAGTAGTTCGCGTTCGGACACCATGTCGCCAGCCTAGACAGCACGGACCAGCCTGGGCGGTGCCTTCGAGCGAGATATCCACATCCTCGCCGTTGTCCCCCGCAGCGGGCATTGCCCGTGCGCGCCCGCGCGACGGTGGGTAACCTCGGCGGCGTGAGCAGCGACATCACCGCATCGGCGGCCTGGCGGAAACTGCACGATCACCACGGCGTTCTCGCGCAACGGCACCTGAGGGAGCTGTTCGCCGAGGACCCCGGACGCGGCCGCGAGCTGACGGTACGGGTCGGCGACCTGCACATCGACTACAGCAAACACCGGGTCACCCGCGAAACCCTGGCGCTGCTCGTCGAATTGGCCCGCGAGTCGCAGGTGCCGGAGCACCGCGACGCCATGCTCGCGGGCGCGCACATCAACACCTCGGAGAACCGCGCCGTCGGCCACGTCGCGCTGCGCCTGCCCGAGGGCGAATCGCTGCGCATCGACGGCGAGGACGCGGGCGCGCAGGTCCACGAAGTACTGCGCCGGATGGGCGAATTCACCGACGCGCTGCGTTCTGGACAGTGGCGCGGCGCGACCGGGGAACGCATCCGCACCGTCGTGAACATCGGCATCGGCGGCTCCGACCTCGGCCCGGTCATGGTGCACCAGGCCCTGCGCCACTACGCCGACGCGGGCATCGCCGCGCGCTTCGTCTCCAATGTCGACCCCGCCGATCTCGTCGCCGAACTCGACGGCCTCGACCCGGCGACCACGCTGTTCATCGTGGCGTCCAAGACCTTTTCGACACTCGAGACCCTCACCAACGCGACGGCCGCCCGGCGCTGGCTGGTGGCCGCGCTCGGCGAGGACGCGGTCGCCAAGCATTTCGTCGCGGTCTCCACCAATGCCGAGCGGGTCGCCGCCTTCGGCATCGACACCGAGCACATGTTCGGCTTCTGGGACTGGGTCGGCGGCCGCTACTCGGTGGATTCGGCCATCGGCCTGTCGGTGATGGCGACCATCGGCAAGGAGCGCTTCGCGGAGTTCCTGGCGGGAATGCACGCCGTGGACACCCATTTCGCCACCGCCCCGCTGGAGGCGAACGCTCCGGTGCTGCTGGGCCTGCTCGGCGTCTGGTACTCGAACTTCTTCGGCGCGGAATCACGCGCGGTGCTGCCGTATTCGAACGACCTCGCCCGATTCCCCGCCTATCTGCAGCAGCTGACGATGGAGTCCAACGGCAAGTCCGTGCGGGCCGACGGCACCCCCGTCACCACCTCCACCGGCGAGATCTTCTGGGGCGAGCCGGGCACCAACGGCCAGCACGCCTTCTACCAGCTGCTGCACCAGGGCACCCGCCTGATTCCGGCCGACTTCATCGGATTCGCCCGCCCCACCAGCGATCTGCCCACCGTCGACGGCACCGGCAGCATGCACGACATCCTGATGAGCAACCTGTTCGCCCAGACCAAGGTGCTCGCCTTCGGCAAGACCGCCGAGGAGATCGCCGCTGAAGGCGCCGACCCGGAGGTCGTCCCGCACAAGGTCATGCCGGGCAATCGCCCCAGCACCACCATCCTCGCCCCGCAACTGACGCCGTCGGTCGTCGGGCAACTCATCGCCCTCTACGAACACCAGGTATTCGTGGAGGGAACCATCTGGGGCATCGACAGTTTCGACCAGTGGGGCGTGGAACTCGGCAAGCAGCAGGCTCTCGCGCTGGCTCCCCTGCTCAGCGCCGCCGAGGATCCCGATCCGCAGGACGACTCCTCTACCGACGCCCTCATCCGCTGGTACCGCGACCACCGCTAGCGCGGGTCAGGGCTCGCCTCCGCTCGTGTCCTCCTGCTGAGTTCGCCGATCGCGGCGACCGATCTCCCCCCGGGCGCGCACGATGCTCGACGTCATGACCGCGAGCAGCGTGCCGATCACGATCAGATCGAACACGATCTGGATCATGACGGCGATGCGCGCGCCCTGCCCGACGGCGTAGACGTCGCCGAAGCCGACAGTGCCCAGCGTGACGATCGTGTAGTACAGCGCGTCGGTCCGGGTGCTCAGGCCGTCGAACTGGCTCGGATCGTGGATCTCGAGCCGGAAGTAGAACTGGGCGAAGAACACGATCACCACCATGAGCAGCAGCAGGATGCCGTCGACCTGCTGGCCCGCGCCCTCCGGCGCGGCGAGATAGCGACGGATCTGGCGCGTGACCAGCCACAGCAGCCCGATCACTCCGACCAGGAAGGCCACCGTGGCCGACACGCCGCCCATCAGCGCACCGTCCGGTCTGCGCGCCACCGGCACGTTGTAGTAGAGCAGCAGTGCGCAGATCACCGCCGCGGCGTTGCGCAGCAGACGGATACGACCTGATGGTGGACGGGTCTCGGCCATAGGGTTCATGGTCCGCCCAGCGACCGCATATCCAGGGCATACGCGCCGAGGAGAACACGCACCGGCGGGATCGCGTAGATCCCGGGGTCGAGGCGGTCGAGCTCGGCCATACCCCACGCGCGGGCACGGTCAGCGGCAGCGGTTCGGGTCGAGTACCACACATCGCCGATTGCGGACCTGGTACCGGGTGTTCATCCCGTCGTTCGGATGTGATCAGGTCGGCTTTGCAAGCACCGCATAGCGGCCGCCCTCGGCCCGCAGGACCAGATCGGCGCGGGGACGGGTGGCCGCGACGAGATCGGCGTTTCGCAGGTCGCTGCTTGTGACCTTGTCACGCGCCGCCTCGTCGGTACGCCCACCGTCGAGGTGGCGCCGCAGCAGGCGCTCCGTCAGCACCGCACGTCCCGCGTCCAGATACCAGCACTCGTCCAGCAGCGCGCGCACCTCCGGCCAGGCCCCGAGGCCCGGGTCGTCGACGAGCAGGTAGTTGCCCTCGGTCACGACGATGCGCTCGGCGGCGAACACCACGCCCGCGGGAGTCGGTTCGTCGAGCGTCCGATCGAAGGTGGGCCACTCGACGGGCGCACCGAGCGGCAGGCCGCGCAGCCTCGCCAGGTTCTGGACGTAACCCGCGCTGTCGAAGGTGTCCGGCTCTCCCTTCGCCGCCCGCCTGCCCATCTCGTCGAGGCGAGCGTTGGGCAGGTGATAGCCGTCCATCGGCGCGATCTCGGCGATCCGCCGGCCCGCGCGAGCATTCAGCGCCGCGCACAAGCCGCCCGACAGCGTGGACTTCCCCGCGCCGGGCGGGCCGGCGATACCCACCAGGTACCGGCGATCCGTGGCGGACGCCCGCCCCTCCAGGGCGGCGGCCAGGGCCGCGATCGAGGTCTCCCGCACTGTGCCCGTCACCAGTTCACCGTAGGCGGTTCACGACCGCTCCGAACACTGAGACAGCAGGTTTTCGGAAGCGCGTTTCCATCGCCGCTTCGAGGATGACGACATGAGATGTCGTTTCGACGGACACGCCGCCGCCCTGATCGCGGTGGGAGTACTGAATGCGGTGCCCGCCCTGGGCGTGGTGTCGGTGCAGCGGATGCGCGAGGCCTACGGGCTCCATGCGGTGGACGAGAACGTCGGCCTGCTGCTGCGGCACCGCGCGGTGTTGTTCGGGGTGCTCGGCATCGGTCTGATCGTCGGTGCCCGGCGGCCGCGCTGGCGAGAGCCTGCGATCGCGGCCAACGCGGTGAGCCTGGTGAGCTTCCCTGCGCTCGCCGCCGCCACGGAGTCCGTCGCTCCACAGTTGACCCGGGTGGCGGCGGTCGATGTCGCCGCCGCGGCGCTGCTGGGTGGTGTATGGCTGTCGATCCGCCGCTCTCAGCGTCGGGGCGCACGCTGACGTCGACGCTGCGTGCCGATGTCGGGAATGATGGCTGGTATGGATGCCGGTTCGACGGGTCCGAAGATCTGGCTGTGGCCCGAGCAGGCTGTCTACGTCGGCCCCGCGCTACCTCTCGACCCGCACGCCACCGCTGTGGACTGCTATGCCCTCGGCATCGACGCACCGTTCGTCCTCACGATCGGCCGATCGAGGCTGCGGCTGCGCAGCACGCTGATCCCGGCCCGCACCCGCCACCACATCGACGCGGGCACGAGCCGAATGGTGTTCTTCTACAACCTCGCTCCCGCGCACACTCCGGCCCGCCCGCAACTGCGCGCGCTGCTCACCCACCTGACCGGCCCGCCGGACCCGTCGATCCTGCGAGACCTCATCGTCGGCGCCGTCCCGGCCGGCCCACCCGATCCCCGCGTCCGTAGCGTCATCCGCACCCTCTTCGCCGACCCGGCAGCCCCCCATTCGGCCGCCGACGCCGCCGCTGCCGTCGGCCTGTCACCATCGCGATTCCTGCACCTGTTCACCGAGCACACCGGAACGAGTTTCCGCCGCTACCGTATGTGGGCGCGGCTGGTGCGCTTCGGCGAATGCGTGGCAGTAGGCAGCGATTTCACCCGCGCCGCCGCCGACGCCGGCTTCGCCTCCCCGAGCCACTTCAGCGACACCTTCCGCGCCGTCTTCGGCATCACCGCATCCACGCTGCTCGCCCATGGCGTCGACATCGCGGCAGCATCCGGGCCGGCATGAGCCGGGACCGGCGACCACATCGCCCGTCGACGGCTGGTTCGCACCCGAGACCACTCCACCTCATCGTTCGTCCAACTGGCGACGACGAACGGCGGGCAGCGGTCGGGGCTTCATGTATACCGTGGGAATCATGACCGAGCCGCCGCGAACCCAGGTGCACAACGAGCGGACCATCTACGACGGAAAGCCATGGCTGACCGTCACTCGGAACGAGATCACCACTCCCGACGGCGTGCGCCGGTCTCACCATGCGATTCGCCTGAACACCGTGGCGACGGTGACCACGGTCGATGAGCACGGACGCGCGTTGCTCATGCGGCGACATCGCTGGGTCGTCGAAGCGGTCGGGCTGGAATCGCCGGGCGGAATCGTCGAACCCGACGAAGACCCCCTGACGTGTGCTCGACGGGAACTGCTCGAAGAGACCGGGTTCGACGCCGGACACCTCGACCTGGTGGCCGATATCGAACCCGTACCGGGCATGGTGCAGACCCGCCATTTCGTCTACGTGGGACACGACGCGCGGCAGGTCGCATCGCCCACCGATCTGGAGGAAGCCGCCGAACTTCTGTGGATTCCGTTGAGTGCCACAACAGACCTGCTCGCCGCGGGAAGGCTCCTCGGCACCGGTACCGCGATCGGAATGATGGCCGCGGCCATTCGTTACGGAGGCCGCGCGACAGCCGACGTGCCCGGGCAGCAAGCCGTGCCCGCGTTCGATCCGACATGAACTGAACGGACCTGATTGATCGATCCCCCTCGACTTCCGTGCAGATCGCCGGGCCAGGCCGGCTGCTGTGCCCCCGATCGGGCGAGTCGAGTATGCCAAGCATGCGAACCGGAGCGGGCGCCGCGCGTCGCGGCTCCACGATCGATGCTCGCGATTTCGCTGGATTCGCGGCGTCACAAAGGAACAGGGTGAAGTCGGATGCCGATTCGATCAGCCCGGTGAACCGCCAGGTGCCCCACCGTGTCCGATATGTTGACTGTGCTGTCGAATCCAGGGAGGGGACATGCACACCACCGCCTCCGCCGCACGCACCGCCATCGCCGCCGCCGCGATTCTCGGCCTGGTCACCGCGTGCGGGGATCTCGGCCTCAGCAGTACCGAGCCCGGCACCCCCACCGCGGCGGAGCCGGAGATGGACAACCTGCTCGACCCCTGCACCGACATCCCCGACGAATGGCTCATCGAACTCGGGCTCGACCCCTCCACCGAGCAGAACATCGTCAACCCGGACAAGGTCTCGTCCTGGCGGATCTGCGGGTGGGAACCCTCGGTCTTCAGCTACCGCATGGACCTGCTGTCCACCAGCCACACCATCGACGAAGCCCGCAAGAATCCAAAGCTCGAGATCCTTCGCGAGATCACCATCGGGAACCGGCAGGGACTCCTGAACAGGGACAAAATCGAAGCCGGTACATCGTGCTACGTCAGCATGCCCGCCGAACAGGGCATGTTCGAGATCGCCGTCGACTGGTTCGACGACAGGCCCATCGAGGAGGCCTGTGACCTCGCGATCGAACACGCCACCACACTTGAACCGCATCTACCGAAATAGCCGAACATTTCTCTGGGGGACTGCATGGCCGACACGGAATCACACCTGAAGACCTGGCAGGAATTCAAAGAGCAGGGTATCAACGGGGAATTCAAGCTTGATACCGAAATCGGCCAAGCCTTGTACAACCGTTGCGAAGAACTCCGGCGGCAACTGCTACGCATCAGGCGCGATGCCCAACGATTAGGCCGCCTCGCCGGCTACGGCGGCCTACCGTCGGCCAACGCCCTGAGGGTGAAGTTCGAGCAGAAGGCCACCGATGGCTCCCTACACGACCCCAACGACAACGTCCTCGCCCGCCGACCAGCACATCGAAATCGTCACCACCATGCGCGACGCCTACCAAGCCGCCATCGGACAGCTCCAAGCAGTCGATGAGGAGTCCAGCCGCAAGCTGACCGACCAAGGCGACGAAATCAACTGAGCGAAGCCTCTTTCCATCGATACACCAGTTTCAGCCCGGCCCATCGAGTCGGCCCGCCGAGCACCAGGTCGATGTCGACCACGCAGTGAGCCAGTGGCGCATCGGACGCACATTCGAGGGTCGCGGCCTCCGGATAGCCGACGCTAAGCGGAACTGATGTGTCGCATCAACTCATCGGAATCGGGTCCGGTCACCGAAACCACGACAGCAGGCGGACCGGCCGGTGTCGACTCCCCATGCGTCGAGCCGGGCACAATCGCAGCGGCCAGGTTGCGGATCTGCGTGTACGCCTCCCCGAGTCCATGTGCTTCGGCGTGCCGCCCGAGCAACGCCTGGTCGTCGTCGAGCAGGACCGCCAGCACGTCTTCCACCCCGAACCACCCACGCTGCCGCCGTTCCGCGAGTTCCGCGGCCTGACGCAAGGCGCGCAGCAGAGCGGGGGCAGCACCGGTCACGGTCGCTCGCGTTTCGTTCCTAGCCATGTGATGAGCTCCTTGTTCAGTGCGGGAGAATCTGAAGACCTGTGTAGAAGCCGCCGAAGCATGTCCGTGTGCCATCCATTTCGGCGATGATGACACCACCGCCCTCATGGGTGCACTGGGACTCGGTCACCGCGCCGGCGCGACCAGCCGAAGCGGTGATCGCGACGAGTGCGCCCAAGGCGGCGAGAACCAACCTGATCAGCAGAAACCTCAAGATTCATCCTTCCAGCTGGTCGAGTAGTCATCGGAAACGCGGTCTCCACTGTCCGACGGCCGCCATCGCCGGAGAGCCTCGGCCACCCGCACGAGGACGGCGGGCGAGACCCGAGGGACCGGCTTCGGCCGAGCGGACCTCGGTATGCGTTGCGGCAGCACGGTTCTCCTCAATCGTTGTCATGATCGGTCCGCGGCGCGACGGAGAAACTCGAGCGCCGTTCGCTTTCGCGGGCACGGCGGCTCACAGGCTTCGTGGATGACGACGATCCCGCTCGCCTGCGCCGCGTCGATCTGTAGAACGGTCGCGTCCTCGCACCCCTCTCCCACGGGACGATTCCGACCCCCTGCCGACTCGGCACTCATGCCCACAGCCCTCCGCGTCGCCTCTGTACCGGGTAGCGCGTCATCCCGGCGGCGATGAGCACGCTGAGTGCCGCCGCCTTCGCGCCGCAGCGCTCCGGGCTGCAGCACGCGTGCGCCCGAGCGACGCCACGCGCGGCGGCGACGGTGTAGGGGCGGAAGGGCGGGGCATGCCATCCAGACGGGTGGTCTCGGTCCATCCGGCCGGAAGGCGGTTCGAAGCCGTCGCATCTTCGCTCCGACCAGGCAGGTAGGACGCCGAAGAGAAGGATGAGCAGCGCGACGACGACCGGCGAGACAACCAGCCAGATGGACAGTTCGCTACTTACCATTACTTCTCTCCCCTTGAGAATCGAGGTGTCGCAGGGCACCGGAGACCACGTGCGCCGAAGCGCCTGGCAAGGCAGCGCACCGCGTATGGACTCGTCATAGTTTTCAGCGCCGCGCGGTATTTCAGCAGGGCAGATTGAGGGGCAGATCTCTCGGAACGGCTGTCGGCCCACCTGCAGTCGATAGAATTCGGCGGGACACCGAGGGGGTTTGATGTCGTCACCGAACCGGAAGTTGCAGCAGCGCAGAGAAGCAACTCCGTCGCCCGTCGTCGCCGGGCAGCCGATGAGCCGGGCAGAGTTGGCCGAAGCAGTCAACGACTACCTCTGGCGCGTTGACGGGCAGCGAAGTGATCTCGATGCGCATGCGATCGCACGCTACGAGCGGGGTGCGGTGCGATGGCCAGGGGCGCACTATCGCCGAGCGATGTGCGCAGTCCTTCATGCGACGGAGCGGGAACTGGGTTTTACAGCTCGCCGACACCGTGCAGACTTGGAGCGAGATGCGCTTTCTGTCAATGTGTTGAGTCCTTTCGATCCCGACGCAGCACTCCTTGCGACCAATGCCCGGTCCACCAGCGCGATACGAGTAGGCTGGGAAGACATCCACAACATCCGCAGCATCACCAGATCGATCGCTTCCATGGAGAATGCTCACGGTGGGGGCTCCGCCGCCGAGGTCGCTGCGACGCAGCTTGCGGCAGTGACACCGCTACTCGGCGGTCGAGTCGCGCCCGCAGCCCGCCACGCATTATTCGAGGCCGTCGGCAATCTCAGCGGAATTGCCGCGTACTGCGCATTCGATATCGGCGCTCATGCCACAGCCGAACGCCACCTCAGATTCGCCCTCTGGTGTGCCGACAGTGCCGGATCCTGGAACCTGCGGGCGGCGACCTTGGCCGATATGGCGCGCAGATCTGCCTATCTCGGCAATGATGACGGCGCGCTGTCCCTTATCGAACTGGCGCAGGTCCGTTCGGACCGGTTGACCTATACGACGCGCGCGATGCTGTCCACGATGCGTGCGCAGTTCCTCTCCCGACTCGACCGGTTCGATGAAGCGTCGTCGGAGGTTGCTCGCGCCGACGAGCACTTCATGCAGCGTGAACCCGAGAGGGACCCACCCTGGATGTGCTATTACGACCTCGCAGAGCACTTGGGAAGCGCCGGAAAAGCACTCATCCCTGTGGCCATGGCATGTAACGACGCCGAGCCGGCCGAGTCCCGAATCCGAGAAGCGATTCGCTTGTACGGCGAGCAATACCCGCGATCGCGTGTCTTCTCACGAATACGCTTGGCCACTCTGATCATGTGGATCGGTGATCCACGCCATGCCACCATGACGGGAATGATGGCAGTGGAAGAAGGCGCCCGATTCCGATCGCGACGCGTCCGGGACGAACTGCGGGGCATGGCAGATGCCGCGACACGTCATCGACGGATCCCCACGGTGGGAGCGCTTCTCGACACCCTCGAGCACGTGACGAAGGCCGAGATGCGCCCATGAGTCCAGCGACGGCGGAAATCCTCGTCCAAGCCGCAGCCGCTGTTCACATCGACGCGACCGACGCAATTCCGCTTCGGGTCGGCACCCACGCGACATTTCTGCTACCCGGCGGAATCGTGGCTCGCATCGGCGAACCGGGCAGCCGGCCGGTCGCCGTACGTGAACTGAGGATTTCCGCCTGGCTCAACCGGTCCGGCGTACCGACGGTCGAAGCCGCAGACCTGGATCAACCGATCGTCATCGACCACAGGCCGATCACCTGGTGGCGCTTCATCCCTGAACATCGGACCGCCACCCCGGCAGAACTGGCGACTGCCCTCCGCCGCCTCCACGCGCTCCCGCCGTCGACGACGCTCGAACTTCCCGCGCACGACCCCTTTGCCGAGATCCGGGAACACATCGATAGATCCACAGCCATCCCCTCCGAGGACCGCGCCTGGCTGCTGCGGCATGAGCAGGACCTACGACAACGCTATGTGCGCTTACCCTTGCCCGAGCGACCCTCCGTTATCCACGGAGACGCATGGCAAGGAAACGTGATCGTGCCCCCCTACGGGACACCGATCCTGCTCGACCTCGCCACAGTCGCCTTGGGCAGACCGGAGTGGGACCTGATTCCCATCGCGGTCGACCACACCGACTTCGACCGGCTGACCTTCGCCGACTACCGAGCCTTTGTCGACGCCTACGGCGGATACGACCTGACCCGCGCCGCCGACTTCCGCATCTTCGCCGATATCCAGGAGCTGCGCTGGACAGCGTTCGCGATCGAGCTCGCCGACCGCCGCGAGGACGCGCGAGCCGAATCCAGGCATCGAATCGCCTGTCTCCGTGAGCAAGTCGAAAGGCCATGGAGCTGGAGGGCGCTGTAAACGCGTGGGCCACTATGCGAGGCGTTCTCGCCACGACCACGCTGATCGCACCGAAGATCGCACCGGCCTTCTGCCAATCCGGCCCGCTGGGCGAGCTGGTGCCGCCGGACGCGGCGGTGCTGCTGTTGCCGACACCGGCGTTTCCGCCTGTGCCCGACGGTGTTGCCACCTATATCCCCCTCTGCGGCGGGATCGTCAGTATCCGGCGACCACTTTGCCGTATGCGTGCGTCCGTACGTACCGAATCAGCCAGGCTGCGTTCATCGGCTCGATGTACTGCGGGGCCGTATTCGGGGCCCGGCGGCTCGAATTGCGCAGGCGGCAGGCGGGTGGTTTGCTGAGCGGTTCCGAACTTCCGGAACAGGGTTTCAAAGGAGAGAATTTCGAATGAGTTTCATGGGGAAGGCCGGCTTCGCCGTCGCGGCGCTCGGTCTCGCGGCCGGCTCGGTGTTCGGTGCCGGCCAGGCGGAGGCGGCGAGCCTGCACGGCGCGATCGCCTTCAGTCCCGGACAGTGGACCTACGAGTCGAGTTTCGACTGGCCGACCTCGCAAGAGGCGCACGAGGTGGCGTTGGCACGTTGCGGCTACGACGACTGCGAAGTGGCGGTGTCCTGGGCGAATGGATGCGGGGCACTGGTGTGGAACAAGGAGGGCTGGGTCGCCGCCGCTTGGGGACCCACCCGCAGCGAGGCCGTGCGTAACGCCATCGACAAGCTGGCCGAGGGTGTGCCGCTCGCCCGGCTGGCCAACTTCGGCTCGTCCGACCTCAGCGGCACCAAGGTCGTCGAGGTCGTCTGCACCTCGAACGCACACTGAGGCGTGCCCTTGGCGGACGCGGGGTAGGTCGGGCTGATCGCGTCGAAGCGGTTGGACCTGACGCGCGGTCAGGAGATGTCGCGGAAGAAGGTGCGGATGTCGTCGCCGAGCCGGTCCGGCTCGGCGACGAGGCGTTGCTGGATGGACTGAGGAAACCGGTGTCATCGGCAATCAGCACCGCGTCCCGCTCTTCCAGCCGCCGGACCGCGTAGCTGCGGGCATCGTCGCAATTGTCCTCGTGGACACTGGGCACGCTGATAGCCGACCTGTTACACGGATTCGGCCCACCTCGGAGCGGTTGCGCCGCAAGATGTTTCACACAGCTGGTGACTCAGCACCAGAGGCCGTCCCCACCACGGGTAGCGCTCCACCTCTACGTCACGCCATGAACACATCCCATAAAGACGGTATACATTCTCGGGCGGGGATGTCGCCGTGAGCCGTCCCGAAGGAAGCAGCGGGCAGGGTGGGGTGTGAGTATGGAGAGAGACGACTCCGAGTTGGATCGGCAAATCGCGTCGGTGCGAGGTGAATCGACCTCGGCTGACCGAAGTGTCGCGATCGAAACCGATGCGGCTGGTCGGATCACGCGGCTCTACGTCGCCGACTACGCCATGGACGACGGACCGGCCCGCCTGGCCGCGACCCTCGTCGACCAGCACCGAGCGGCACACACCGCAGCGCGGGACCAGGCGGCGGCGGTCCTCGGCTCCGGCTCGGGAGGCCGCCATGAGTGAGGATCTCAACGAGATTGCCCGGCGTGTAATCGAACTCGACAGAGCGGTCGAGAGCGTCCGCGGGGAAGCCCACTCACCGAACGGTGCTGTCCAGTTGGAGGTCGACCTCTACGGTTCCATCACCGGCCTCCGATTGACAGATTTCGCGATGGAACGCGGCCCGGAGCAGTTCGCGCGACTTGTCGCGGATTGCCAACGGAGGGCACACGAGATGGCTGTCGCGAATGCGCGCCGAATCCACGAGTCCGTTCGTCGGCAACAGGCTTCACGAGGTGCGTGGTGAACGTCGATCCGGTCGCCATGCGAGAACTCGCCACGAGTTTGCGATGGCAGGCGGGGCTCATCGAAGGCCATCAACCGCTGGCGAAGAGTACGCGCGACGGCGCACGCGACGGGATCGTGAACTCCCAGACGTTCACGCGAGTGCAGGAGGTGCTCGAGGCTCTGGACCGCGTCGTCCGCTATCACGCGAGCCAGATGCGAACGGTCGCCGATGAGATCGACACTGCCGCGACTACGTACGAAGCTCGTGACAACGCGACGGCGAAATCGATCGAACAGGCGGGCCCACGGTGACCGATGAAACTCCATTTCGGATTTCCATTGTGCGCGAATGGACAATCAGTCCTGCCGAACGACTGCCGACGGAGTTGGGCTCGCTGGCCGATACCATCGAGACCGACGTCGAAGCAGCCAACCGTGACGTACAGAACTCACGCGACTACTTCGACAGCGCGGCGGGCGATGCGATGCGCGCCCGATTCGAGACCGAACGACGGCACGCACTCGCGACCGTCGATGCGATCGACTCGATGAAAGCGCCGATCCAGCAGGTCGCCTCCATCTTCCGGACCGCGAAGTCCACTGTCATCGACACCATCCGACTGATCGAGGCATCCGAATACGAACTCTTCTACACCGACGACGGTCAGGTCTTGTCGAAGAAGTCGGTAATGGACTGGATGGACGACAGCCTGCTCACCGGAATCACGAAGGCATACGCCGTCGAGCGGACGCGCCGCGGGTTCCAGTCAGCTCTGCAGGGAGCATTGAACGACATCTGGACGGCCGACCTCGAGTACAACGCCAAGATAAATCTCGTACTGGAGGAACTGCCGCAGCAGGTCCGCGAAGCACTGATCACGACTCCGAGCGATCCCGAACTGGCTCGTATCCTCCAGGAGTATCAGGTTTCCGCATCCGACACGACGGTGGTATTCCCGTCCGGTGCCCTGCTCGACATGATCCGGACCTTCAAGCCGGATATCGAGCCCAAGGCGATGACGCAGGAGGAGGCGCTGGCGCTGATCCAACTCGCCGGTACACCGCCGGAGGGTGTGTACAACCTGAAGAAGTTCTACGACATCCAGGATGAGGCCACCCTGGCGGCTGAAACTGCTTTTCCCAATCTCTCCTTTGATGAGAACAAATTCTCCCTGGCCGACGGGCACTCCGATGCTTTCCGCCACATGTATTGGAATGCTCGCATGACCCAAGAGTTCGGCCCGGAGTGGACAAGCACTTTCGCCGGCGCCCATGAGATGATCGGGAGCAACCCCGCAGCACGCGAGGCTATGGATCTCTACAACAACGAAGTGGGCCGGAGTATCGGCGCACAGAGTATGGATGCGAGCCCGGAGGAGTTGCAGCAGAAAATTCTCGCGGCGATCAACGACAACAAGGCGATTGTGATACAAGACACTCCCGACGGTGGTCAGATCGCTCTCAGCAACACGGTGATTCCGGGAGGAAACACTATTCTGCCCGGGGCCGACATTCCGATGCCGAAGGGAAACTGATATGCGCGTCGTCCTTGCAGCCGCGATAGCAGCGTCGACGCTGTTCTGCACTGCGGCATGCAGTACCACCACGGTCGAGCCGAAGACCGCAACGTGTCCATCGGAGACCTTCGATCTCGAGAATCGTGCAGAACCGCTGGGATCTTCCGATTCACTGATCGATGCGTTCGACGCCGCCGCCGCGCATCAGATCGAAACGACCACGATGTTGGATATGGCGCGTAGCGCGGGCTGGTCAGAGGGATGGGATCAGGTGATCTACATCGACGCGCTGACCACCGACGAGGCACTGAAGCGGAAGGTGTCCCCGGACCTTCATCTGGCATGCTTCACGAATCGGCCACCGAAGAGTCCCGATCCCGACCAGCCCAGTCCGCACACGACGGTCTTTATGGCGGCGGGCAAGCCGGTTCAGGCTGTCTGGTGGAGGGACAGGGAGCCGAGTCTGAGGTTCGGCAAACGTGATTTCCTACTACCGGCGACGGTGATCCGATACAACCCGACGACGGGAACGATGACAGCGGAGTAGGCCGCGAGGTGCAGGACCGCACGCTCTTGCACCGACGAATTCGGACCGCGAACCCGGCATGCCCTCGCATCCGAATTCCCCGCCCCATAGGCTTGCGCCGTGGTTTCCGAGCGGGTGATGGTGGACGGACGTTTCGAGTTGCTCGAACCGCTCGGCAGCGGCGGCATGGGCACCGTGTGGCGGGCCTACGACGTGGCGCTGCATCGCGAGGTCGCGCTGAAGGAGGTGCGGCCCGCCGATCCGGAGAGTTCCGCGGGCGCCCCCGGCGTACAGCGGGAACGGGTGCTGCGCGAGGCGCGCGCGCTGGCGCGGATCGGTCACCCGAATGTGGTGGCGGTGCATCACATCGTCGAATCGCCGCCGCCGGGGCATCCGTGGATCGTCATGGAACTGGTGCGCGGGCGTTCGCTGTCGGATCGGCTCGCCGACGGCCCGATTACGCCGCAGGAGGCGGCGCTGATCGGGCGCGGCATCCTGGCGGGCCTGCGCGCCGCGCACCAGGTCGGCGTCCTGCACCGCGACATCAAACCCGCCAATGTGCTGCTGCGTGAAGACGGTTCGCCGGTACTCACCGATTTCGGCATCGCCGCGCTGCACGATGCCACCGGCCTCACCGGCACCGGCAACCTGGTGGGTTCGCTGGACTACATCGCGCCGGAACGGCTGGCCGGGCAGGAGGGCAACCCGGCCTCCGATCTGTGGTCGCTGGGACTGCTGTTGTTCGTCGCGGTCGAGGGTTATCACCCGATGCGTCGCGACACCACGGTCGCCACCCTGGCTGCGGTCCTGCAGGGCACCGTTCCCGCCCCGCGGCGGGCCGGATCGCTGACCCCGGTGTTACAGGCGGTGCTGGTGCCGCAGCCGGAGCGCAGACCCTCGACCGAGGAACTGGACCTTCTGCTGACCCGGGTGATCACCGTCCCGGATCGGCCGTGGCCGGGGCCGTCACCGGCGATCTCGGGCCCGCAGTCCCTATCCGCCGGGCAATCGACTGACTTCGACCCGTCGCTGTCCGGGCCGTATCCCGTCACACCGGGGCCGTACTCCGCGCAGTCGGGACCGCGTCCGGTCTCGACCTCACCGGAGTCGACTCCCTATCCGTCCGCGCCGGGATACGCCTCGCCCGGATACACCGGCCCCTCGGGCGGACATCCGGCAGGGCTGCCGGGGTATGTCGCGCCGCCGCCCTATCCGGCTCCCCCGGGTCGCTCACCCGCCGGGCGCAGCGCGCTGCCGCCCGTTGCGCGGATAGGTCTGGCCGCAGCGGGATCGCTCGCCGTTGTCGTCCTCGTCACCGCGGTGGTACTGCTGCGTCCCGGTGCGACGGAGACATCGGCCGGCGGAACGACCACGACAACCGGAGGGATCGTCGTGCCGGGCGGGACCGCCACGACAGAGCCGCCCGGCACCGGCGGCGTGCAGATAACGGCCACCAACTCGACTGGCAGCCCGAACACCGCCGATCTGCTCACCCCGGACGGGGTACGCGCCGCTGTGACCGCACTAGGGCAACTGACAGGCGGGACGGAGTTCACCGAGTTCACCGTCTACCCGAACTACGTCAACGCCAGTGCGCCGGTGGCGACGCAGCCCCGCCTCTACGACGAATACAGCTATCGCAACGGAGTCGCGACCCGTGAGGGCGCGGGCGGCGAACTCGACGACGACGACGCGACCATCCGCCTCGACAGCATCGACTGGAACGTCCTGCCTGCCCTGTTCGCCACCGCGAACGCCGAACTCGGCGTGCCGAATCCGACGCTGCGCTACCTCATCGTCGAACCGGCCTGGACCTTCAACGACGACAAGCCGACCTTGCTGGTGTATCTCACCGACGACTACGGCGGCGCCTACCTCGCCGCGAACCTCGACGGTTCTCTCGTCACCATGTACCCCCGGGGCCGCTGAGACCACCGACTGAGGCCCGTAAGTCCGAATAGCTCGAGAGGTCTCACTCTATTCCGAACAACTGCGGCCCACCTTTTTCGCGACGCACCGGTCGCCGTCCCCCTGCGCACAGTCAGTGGCTCCGGTGCATCACCCTAGTGCGTCGCGTTTGCGGCGGAGCAGCGCGCGTTCACTCTCGTTGCCCGCCAACAGGATCGCGTTCTCGTATTCGTCGCGAGCATCGGCAGGGCGGCCCAGCTGGGCGAGCAGTTCGGCCCTGGCGGCGGGCAGGTAGTGGTACCGGGCCAGTTTCCCCTGCTCGACCAACTCGTCCACGATCCGCAACGCCGCGGCCGGGCCGTTGGCCTTGGACACCGCGACCGCGCGGTTGAGTTCGACGACCGGGGAAGGTGCGAGCCGGCCCAGCGCTTCGTAGAGCACCGCGATGCGTTCCCAGTCGGTGTCATCCACGGAGGCGGCCATAGCGTGGGTCTCGGCGATGGCCGCCTGTAATCCGTAGGCGCCGCGGCCACGGCCGAGTGCGTCGGCACGGGCCAGAGCCGCTCGTCCGCGCAGGATGCGGCCGCGATCCCAGCGGGAGCGGTCCTGGTCGGCCAGCAGGACGGGCTGTCCGTCGGCGTCGAGGCGGGCCGGGAAGCGCGCGGCGGTCAGTTCCATCAACGCGACCAGGCCGTGCACTTCCGGTTCTTCGGGCACGGTGCTCGCCAGTACTCGGGCCAAGCGCAACGCTTCTCGGGAGAGGTCGGGGCGCATCCAGTCCTCGCCCGTCGCGGCGGCATGCCCTTCGTTGAACACCAGGTACAGCACGCCGAGCACCCCGGCCAGCCGATCGCCGAACTCCGCGCGCGGTGGCACGGCGAACGGCACCTTCGCCGCCGCGAGGGTCTTCTTCGCGCGCACGATGCGCTGCTGCACGGTGCTGGTCGGCTGGAGGAAGGCGCGGGCGATCGCCTCGCTGGTCAAGCCGCCGACCACGCGCAATGTCAGCGCCACCTGTGCCTCCCGGGAGAGCACCGGGTGGCAGGAGACGAACAGCAGTCGGAGCATGTCGTCGTCGATGTGGTCGGGGTCGAAGGGCAGCGCGGCGGCCGCGCCGACCGCCTCGGCCTCCTCGGCGGCCACCTCGCGCGCGAGCGTGGCCAGACGCTCGTCGTAGCGTTGCTGCCTGCGCCAGCCGTCGATCGCCTTGCGTTTGGCGACCGTCGTCAGCCATGCCCCGGGGTTGGCGGGCACGCCTGTGTGCGGCCATTGCGCGAGCGCGTCGGCCAGTGCCTCCTGGGCCAGGTCCTCGGCCAGCGAGAAGTCGCCGACGGCGCGGGTCAAGGCGGCGACGATGCGCGCCGACTCGATCCGCCACACCGCCGCGACCGAGCGCCGCGCGGACTCCAGGCTGTCCGCGCGGCCGAGTTCGTTCTTCGGGGTCATCCGTCGGTCCGGGTTCTGCGAACTCGTGCCTCGCGACTCAGCTCTGGCGCGACTCGAGTTCCTCGCGCCAGCCCGCTTCCTTCTGGACCCACTCGTTGTCCTGCGGGAAGTCCGCGGCTTCGGTGACGCGGCGCAGCTCGATCTTGGAGCCCGGGCCCAGCGGCACGCGCTTGGCCCATTCGATCGCTTCCTCGGTGGTCGCGACCTCGATGAGCCAGAATCCGCCGAACAGTTCCTTGGTCTCGCCGTAGGGGCCGTCGGTGACCAGCGGCGGGGTCGAGGAGAAGTCGACGACGAACCCTTCCTCGGGGACCAAGCCCTCGCCGCCGAGCAGGACGCCCGCCTTCATCAGGGACTCGTTGTAGCGGCCCATGTCCTCGATGATCTGCTCGAACGGGATGTCCTTCGACGCCTCGATCGCCTCGTCGGTGGCGCGCATGATCAGCATGTACTTCATCGGTTCACTCCTTCGTCCGGGGCCGCGATTCGACCCTCTCATCATGGCGTCGAACCGTACGCGCCCCGATCGACACACGGCGGAAAAAAATTTTCGGAGCATGCCGTCGAAGCGCCTTTCGATGCCTGCGGACCGCGAACCGATCAATCCACGAACGCCCGCTCGATGATCGCCTCGGTGTTCACCCCGACCGGCAGCGTGCCGAAGGCGATCCCCCAGTCGTCGCCGAGCCGGGTGGCGCAGAACGCGTCGGCGACGGCGGCGTGGCCGTGCCGAACCAATTGCGCGCCTTGCAGAACCAGCGCCATCAGTTCGACCACCCGGCGGGCGCGATACTCGATGTCGGACAGGTCGGACAGTTCCTTGCCGACGCGATCGATCGCGTCGTCCAGGCGTGGGTTCTCACCGCGGGACTTGTTCACCTCGTCGAAATAGGCCTGCACAGTCTCGGGCTGACGGCCCATCGCGCGCAACGCGTCCAGCGCCGCCACATTGCCCGAGCCCTCCCAGATCGACATGAGCGGGGACTCGCGGTAGAGCCGGGGCATGCCGGACTCCTCGGCATATCCGTTGCCGCCCAGGCATTCCAGGGCCTCGGCGGTGTGCATGGGGGCGCGCTTGCACACCCAGTACTTGGTGATCGCGAGGGCGATGCGGCGCAGGGCGGCTTCGGCGGGGTCGCTGCCCGCGCGGTCGGTGGCCCCGGCCAGGCGCATCATCACGGTGGTGGCGGCGTCGGACTCGATGAGCAGGTCGGCCAGGACGTTGCGCATGGCGGGCTGGTCGACCAGTTTCGCGCCGAAGGCGGAACGGTGCCGGGCGTGGTGCGCGGCGAGCACCGTGGCCGCGCGCATGTTGGTGGCCGAGCCGATCACGCAGTCCAGGCGGGTCATGTTGACCATCTCGATGATGGTCTTGACGCCCTGCCCCTCGCCGCCGACGAGCCAGCCGGTGGCGTTCTCGTACTCGATCTCCGAGGACGCGTTGGACTTGTTGCCCAGCTTGTCCTTGAGGCGCTGGATGCGGATCGGGTTGCGGGAGCCGTCGGGCAGCACCCTGGGCAGCAGGAAGCAGGACAGGCCGCCGGGCGCCTGGGCCAGGGTGAGGAACATGTCCGACATCGGGGCGGAGGTGAACCATTTGTGGCCGACGATGCGGTAGCTGCCGTCCGCGTGCGGGGTGGCGGTGGTGGTGTTGGCCCGGACGTCGGAGCCGCCCTGCTTCTCGGTCATCGACATGCCCGCGATGAGGCCGGACTTGGTGGACGGTTCGCGCAGGCCGAAATCGTAGTCGCGGGAGGCGAGCAGCGGCTCGTAGGCGGCGGCGAGCTCGGCGTTGTGGCGCAGAGCGGGGACCACGGCGTAGGTCATGGAGATCGGGCACATGTGGCCCGCGTCGGCGAAGCCCCAGGTGGCGAACTTGGCGGCGCGGGCGACGTGGGCGCCGGGGCGATCGTCGAGCCAGGGGGCGCCGTGCAGGCCGTGCTCGACGGCGACGGTCATGAGTTCGTGCCAGTACGGATGGAATTCGACTTCGTCGACACGGTGGCCGTAGCGGTCGTGGGTACGCAGGACGGGCGGGCACTCGTTGGCGAGCCTGCCCCATTCCTGGGCGCGCGGACTGCCCGCGAGCAGGCCGAGTTCGCGTACTTCGGCTTCGGCCCAGCCCGCGCCCTCGCGGTGCAGGCCCTCCAGGAGCGCCGGATTGCGCGAGAAGTCGAAGGGGGTGATGTCGGGGGCCTGGTTGAAGACGTCATGAGTGTGCATCGGGCGCTCCCGGTAGAGGTGTGGTGGTGGCATCGGTGCCTGTGGGCGCGCCGAGCGCTCGCAGGGCGAAGGCGACGAGGTCGGGCACGACGGCGGCGTTGTGCGGATTGGTGGCCAGCGGCCCGGCGAGCACCTCGCCGATCGCGCCGACCAGCGCCGCGCCGGTCGTATAGGGGTTCTGGGCGGGCAGCTCGCCGGCCGCCACGCCGTCGGCGACGGCCGCGACGAAGGTGTCGGTGAAGGCGCGCCGGAAGCGCAGGCGTTCGATGTCGACCACGGCGTCCACCGGCTCGACCAGCAGCACGTAGGCGAGTTTCGGATTGCGCAGCGCGCGTCCGGCGAAGGTCTGCACGGCGGCGACCACGCGCTCGGTGGCGCTGCCGGAGGACGACGCCGCGACGACGGCGTCTGCCTCTCTGCCGACCACCGCGCGGAACACGGCGGTCACCAGTTCGGCTTTGCTCTCGAAGTGCTTGTAGACGGTGCCGGTGGCCACGCCCGCGGTCGCCGCGACGGTGGCCATCGACAGCCCGGCGAAGCCCTGCTGGGACAGCACCGTCGTCGCGGCCTGCACGATCAGCCGCGCCTGCGCGTCCAGCCTGGCCTGCATGGCAGGGCTTCGGCGATACACCATACAAAAAGTGAACCACTTATTCACTTCTTCGCGCAAGGGGTCGCCCACCAGCGCTTTCGGGGGCTATGTTCGAGCGATGAGCCACAGCGCCTCCGAGGCCACCGGACCCGCCGTGCGGGTGGAACGCGACGGTCCGGTCACGACGGTGATCCTGCACCGTCCCCAGGCCCGCAATGCCGTCGACGGACCGACCGCCTCGGCCCTCGCCGACGCCTTCCGCGAGTTCGACGCCGACCCGGACGCCTCGGTCGCGGTGTTCTGGGGAGACGGCGGAACCTTCTGCGCCGGAGCCGATCTCAAGAGCCTGGGCACCGAGCGGAGCAATCGCGCGGAGCCCGACGGCGACGGGCCGATGGGGCCGACGCGGATGGTGCTGAGCAAGCCGGTGATCGCGGCGATCGGCGGACACGCCGTCGCGGGCGGATTGGAGCTGGCCCTGTGGTGCGATCTGCGCGTCGCCGAGGAGGACGCCACGCTCGGTGTCTTCTGCCGACGCTGGGGTGTGCCGCTCATCGACGGCGGCACAGTGCGTTTGCCCCGGTTGATCGGGGCGGGACGGGCGATGGACCTGGTGCTCACCGGGCGTCCGGTGGATGCGCGGGAGGCGCTGCGGATCGGACTGGTGGATCGTGTGGTGCCCACCGGGCAGGCGCGGGCCGCCGCCGAGGAACTCGCCGCCCAACTCGCCGCGCTTCCCCAGGCCTGCCTGCGCTCGGACCGCATGTCGCTGCTGGAGCAGGAGGGCATGGACGAGGCGACGGCGCTCGCCAACGAGTTCCGGCACGGGCTCGCCGCGCTGAGCGCCGGAGCACTCGACGGGGCGCAGCGGTTCGCGGCGGGCGCGGGTCGGCACGGCGCCGCGGAGTGAACGGCACGGGTGACATGCGGGTCACGGGTGTGCCCAGCGACGTCGGCGGTGACCGTGGCTCGAACGCGATGAGCGGTATACCGGCCCCGAGCGCCACGACCGGCACCGGCGGCCCGCACGCCCCGGAGCGGACGAGCGCGACGAGTTCGACTCGGCTCGGTGTCGTCGACGAGATCTTCCTGCGCGGGCACCGGGGGCTCGGCACCCCGAATGTCCTGCAGGGCCTGTGGCGCACCGCCGATCGCGTGGACCCGGATCTGCTGCGCAGGCTGCACGCGGCCCTGCGCACCGGCGATCTGGGCAGACGCGTGATCCGCTCGCGTGTGCCCGGCGCCCGGCCCGCCTGGCGCCCGAACCAGCGCGCCCACCCGCTCGTGCTCGCGAGTGCGCCGCTGACCGCCGCGCAGGCGCTGACCTGGGCCGATGGTCAGGGCGAGGGTCTCGATCCCGAGTTCGGGCCCGGCTGGCGGTTGTCGGCCACACCGTTGGACGACGGCGGCACCATCATCGCCCTGACCTGCTCGCACGTCCTCGCCGACGCGCGCGGGCTCGTTCTCGCGGCGAGCCTTGCGCTGGCTCGGCTCGAGGCGGACGGCCCGAACACCCCCGGCGGCAGGCCGTCGACACCTGCCGGTATCGAGTCGGAATGGCGAGACGCGGCGCGGCAGTGGTCGATCGTGGTCGGCGGGACGCTGCGCGCGGTGCGCGGTCTGGGCGCACATCCGGTGCGAGCGGTTCGTGACGCGGCACCGAATCGCGACGGTCACGCTCACGCGGCGGATGATCCGCTACCGGTGCACAGCGTGGCAGCCCAGTGCGACGCGGCCACCTGGGACCGGGTCGCGACCGAGCGTGACGGCACCGCCAACAGCCTGTTCATCCAGTTGGTCGCCGAGACACTGCGGACAGCGGGCGCCGCGCGGGATTTCGCGTGGGCCGGGATCGAGGCGAGCCTGCCGGTGGACACCCGGGACGAACCGCGGGTGGCCAACGACATCGCGGTGACCTCGGTGGTCGTCGAGCCCACCGACACACCGGCCACCCTGCGGGCGAAGGCGCGCGCCGCCTACGAGCACCGGATGACCGGCCCGGCCGGTGTGCCGGAGGAGATCCTCCAGGTCGTCGGCGACCGGCTCGCACATCGGATGGCCGCGGGCGCGGGCGAACGCGACATCCTCTGCTCGAATATCGGCGATCTGCCCGAGCAACTGAACAGCTTCGGCCCGCATCGATGCCTCGGCGTGGCAGCCCGGGCGATCCACCCCGGGCTGACCGTCCGCACCCGGCCGAGGACCCGGCTCTCGGGCTACCTGTGCCGCATCGGCGCGGACTACACGCTGTGTCTGGTGGCCCTCGACCCGCCCGGCGTCGACTCCCCGGACGCGCTGGCCGCCGCGGCCACCCGGGTCGCCTCGGACCTGGGGCTCTCGCTGTCGTTCTGGTGACCGGGTCAGACGAGCTCGCCCTGCCGAGTGACGCGGGCGAGGACCGAGTCCGGCACCGCCACAGCGGGTTCCAGGTCGATGGCGCCGACGGGCGGATCGAAGACCTGGCGCATCGGCAGCACACCGGCCCACACTCCGCCTTCGGCGATGTCCTCGGAATCGTCGCGAGGGCCGCCCTCACGCACCTTGACCGAGGCTTCGGTGAGGTCGACCGCCAGGACCAGGGTCGCCGCCATCTCCTTGCGGTTCGGCGGGCGCACCCGCTCCCACGCGCCGGGGGCCGCGTGCTCGACGATGATGCGCAGGGCCCGCATCCGCTCGCCGGGGTCGGTGATCTCCACCGCGCGCCCCCGGATCACGGCCGAGCGGTAATTCATCGAGAAGTGCATGGCCGAGCGGGCGTAGACGACGCCGTCGACATGGGTGACGGCCACCGAGATCTCCGCGCCGAGCGCGGCGCGCATATTGCCCGCGCCGGTCGATCCGTGCAGGTAGAGGAATCGGCCGTCGTGACCGTAGGCGGTGGGCAGCACCACGGGGTCGCCGTCGAGCAGCACGCCGAGGTGGCAGACGAGTCCGGCGTCGAGCACGGCGTCGAGTTCGGCGCGATCCGTGCGGCCCCGGTCCTTGGCTCGGGTCGGCGTGCTACGTGGGGTCGGGGACAGCGGCGGGCGGGTGGGGGCGGGGAGATCTGCTGGCATGGATTCAGCATGCGGCCCCCAGTGGCATGATCGAAGGGCCAATTCCACGAGGATTCGACAGTCCACTTGGGGAGAGATCGTGCTCGACGAATTGCCGGTCGTCCTCGACCGCGCCGCCGCGGAGCCGCTCGCGGTGCAGGTGGCCGCGGCCCTGCGGACCGCCGCCACCGGCGGGGTCCTGCGCGGCGGCGACCGGCTGCCCTCCACCAGAGCGCTGGCCGAACGGCTCGGGGTGAGCCGAAGCGTGATCGCGGCCGCCTACGACCAGTTGCACGCCGAGGGCTGGATCGCGGGCAGGCGCGGCTCCGGCACCTACCTGACCGCCGCCCCCGCCGCCGCGCCCGAACGCCGTCCCACCGGACCCGGCGACGGCGCGCGTACGGCATCACACGATCTCGGTCCCGGCGCACCGTGCGTGGCGGCCATCGACCGGGCGGCGTGGCGGCGGGCATGGCGCACGGCGGCGGACCGTTCGCCGATCGTGCGCAAGGATCGCGGCGGGGACCCCGCGTACGTGGCGGCGGTCGCCGAGCATCTGCTGCGCCATCGCGGCCTGCGCGCGGGTGGGGACACCGTCGTCCTGGCGACCGCGGGAACCAGCGCGGCCGTCGCCGAACTCGCGGCCGCGCTGCTGCGCCCCGGCGACGCGGTGGCCGTCGAGAACCCCGGCTACCAGCGCGCGGTGGGCGCGTTCCGTGCCGCGGGAATCACGGTGCGGCCGGTACCGGTGGACGCCGCCGGGCTACGGGTGGATCTGATCCCGCCGGACGTACGCGCGGTGTATTGCACTCCGGCCCACCAGTTTCCGCTGGGTGCGCGCATGCCCGCCACACGCAGGGTGCAGCTGATCGAGCACGCCAGGCGACACGGTCTCTTCGTCATCGAGGACGACTACGACGGCGAACTGCGCTACGACACCGCGCCGCTGCCCTTGCTGGCCGCACTCGCGCCCGATGTGGTCGTGCATCTGGGCACGACGAGCAAGATCCTGTCCCCCGCGCTGGGCGTCGGCTGGCTGGTCGCGAGGCCGGAGGTCACGGACGCGATAGTGGCCCACCGCGAATACACCGGTACCACACCGGCACCGGCCGGGCAGATGGTGCTCGCCGATCTCGCCGGGCACGGCGACCTGGCCCGGCACCTCCGCCGCTTGCGCCGCATGGTGGCGCCCCGGCGCGAACTGATGGTCACCGCGCTGCGTGAGCGCGGGCTCGAGGTGCTCGGCGACGACGCGGGCTCCCACGTCGTGGTCCCGCTCCCCGGGGCGGCGGCCGAGCGCGCGGCGGTGCGCCTGGGCCGCGTCGTCGGCCTCGACCTCGACTCGCTGGGCCGCCACCACCTCCCCACCACCGCGCCCGGGCAGCACCATGCGCACGTCCGACTGCACGAGCCCGATCGGCACCGGCAGGCCGATCTGGGCTGGCAAGCTGACCTGGGCCGGGCGGCTGATCCGCACCGCGAGCGCCGCAACGGCGGACTCGATTCGCTGCGCGACACATGTCCCCGCGGTGAAGCGCACATCGAACCGCTCCGACTTCTCGAAGACGCTCCGCGCAGCTACGGCATCCCGCTCGGCTATACCGCGCCGGGCCTGCCACAGCTACGAATCGCGGCGAGGCTGGCAGCGGACTGCCTCGCCCGCGCCCGCGACGAACATCCAGGCGACCCCGCGCGCCGAGCTGACGGGCCCGCGTGAGGGCCGGAGAAACACGCTCGAACCGGCGGACGCCGTCCCGCGAGATGCAGACCTGCCGGTCCGTCCGGCAGCTGAAGCGGCCCCGAGGGGAACCGGATGCGGGCGTCGAACGTGGCACCGGCCGCGCCGATACGCCCCCGGCACCACGCGTCCGGATGCGACCGTGCCCTCGCCTCCTGGCCACGAGCACGGCCGCCTGGATCCGCGCGACGCGGGCGCGTTGTCCGTAGCATGGGAGCATGAGCGATCAGGATCTCCTGGCACGCATCAAGAAGCTCGTCGACGACGAACACCGGCTGCGTGCGAAAGCGGTTGCCGGTGAGGTGGATCCGGTCGACGAGCGCAAACGCCTGGCCGAGATCGAGGTGATGCTCGATCAGTGCTGGGATCTGCTGCGTCAACGTCGCGCCCGGCAGGATTCGGGCGGGTCGCCGGAAGAGGCGCAGATCAATTCCCCGCGCCAGGTCGAGGGATATCTGCAGTAGCCGAACGGCACCGCGTGCCGCAGGCGGACGAGTCTCCGAGCAGCCGCTGTGACCTCGCTCGGGAGCGCCACCGGTGGTTACCATCGACTGATGGTGGCAACGATCGACATCACGACCGACGACGGTGTAGTCCGGGGTCGACGGGGCAAGCGGGTGCTGCGCTGGCGCGGCCTGCCTTATGCCGCGCCCCCGGTCGGTGAGCTGCGGTTCCGCGCGCCGCAGCCGGTGCAGCCCTGGTCGGGTGTGCGTGACGCGACCGAGTTCGCCGCGGCCTCCTTCCAGCATCGGAGCGGCGCCAGGATCGGCGCGCGGGTCTACCAGCCGACCAGCGAGGACTCGCTGACACTGAATGTCACCGTCCCCGCCACGCCGTCGATCACCCCGCGCCCGGTGATGGTGTTCATCCACGGTGGCGGTTACGTGATGGGCACGTCGGCGCTGAACCTGTACTCGGGGGCTCGGTTGGCGCAGCGCGGCACGGTCGTGGTCACGCTCAACTACCGGCTCGGCGCGTTCGGCTACGTCGATTTCAGCCAGTTCGCCACCCCCTCCCGGCCGTTCGACCACAACCTCGGCTTGCGCGACCAGGTCGCCGCACTGGAGTGGGTCCAGCGCAATATCGCCGCGTTCGGCGGCGACCCGGGCAATGTCACCATTTTCGGCGAATCCGCGGGCGCGCACGCCGTGCTGTCGCTGATGGCGGTCCCGGCCGCGCACGGGCTGTTCCATCGGGCGATCGCCCAGAGCCCGCCGGCCGACTGGGGTCTGTCGGCCGAGGACGCCGCCGAGTTCGCCCGTCTGCTGGTCGGCAAACTCGGCATCGCCCCGGCCGATGCGGCGAAGGCCTTGCAGGAGCTGCCCGCCAACGAGATCCGCAAGGCGGCCGACCGCACGATTGCCGCCGCCGGGCGCCTGCGCCCCGGTTTCTTCCCGATCTGCCCGGTCGCCGACGGCGAGTATCTGCCGCAGGCACCGGTCGACGCGATCCGCGACGGCAACGCGGCCGCCGTGCCGTTGATCATCGGCACCTGCCGCGACGAAGGCGAACTGTTCGCCCGGTTCGCCGACTACCTGCCCACGAATCCCGAACGGCTGCAGATCCTGCTCGACGCCGCCGGTCCGGAGGTCGAGAAGCGCGTGCGCGCGGCCTACCCGCGGTACCCGGAGAGGCGGACGGCGGTGCGGATGGGCGGCGACTACGTCTTCTGGCGTCCGTCCGTGGCGGTGATGGAGGGCCACAGCAGGCACGCCCCCACCTATGCCTACCGCTTCGACTACGCCCCGCGCGCGCTGAAGCTGGCGGGCATCGGAGCCACCCACGCCACCGACCTGTTCCCGGTCTTCGGCGTCGGCGACGGCCCGATCGGGCGGGCGCTGACGGCGGCGGGTGGCGCGCGCAGCATGCAGGTCGTGACCAGGCAGTTCCAGGACAACTGGCTGGCGTTCGCACGCACCGGCGCGCCGCTGCCGTCGTGGCCGGCCTACACCGAGACCGACCGGCTCACCCTCGTCATCGACGACCCGGTCCGCGTACTGCCGGACCCGGACCGGCAGCGACGGCTGGCGTGGGCAGGCGTGCGGGCGCCGAGCCTGACCTGAGGATGTCCGATCGGCGCGGTGCGGCCCCGAACAGCGCCCCCGGCGGCTGAGGCTGCCCGCTCGCGGGAGCGCCACAGGCCGGTGTCTGCCCAGCTGCCCGGAGTCGCGCTTCCGTGTCGGCGCCGGTCGGCGGACGTGTGCCCCTCACTTGAGCAGCCGCGACATCCTGCGGTCGGCGAGTACCTTGCCGCCGGTCTGGCAGGTAGCGCAGTACTGGAAGGACCGTTCGGCGTAGGAGACCTCCCGGACGATGTCCCCGCAGACCGGGCACGGTTGCCCCGTCCTGGCGTGCACCCGCAGCCCGGAGCGCTTCTCGCCCTTGAGCCGGGCGGCGTCCTGACCCACCGACCGGGCGACCGCGTCGGCGAGCACGGTGCGCATCGCCGCGTACAACTCGGCGACCTTCTGCGGGGGCAGCGTCTTGGTGTTCGCGAAGGGCGAGAGCATGGCGGTGTGCAAAATCTCGTCGGAGTAGGCATTGCCGATACCCGCGAGCAGCGTCTGATCCACCAGCACGGTCTTCACCCGGCCCGAGGCCCCGCGCAGGATCTCCTCGAACTGCGGCTCGCTCACTGCCAGCGCGTCCGGCCCGAGCCGCGCGATGCCGGGCACCCGCGCCGGATCGTCGACGACGTAGACCGCGAGCCGCTTCTTCGTCCCGGCCTCGGTGAGATCGATCGCCGGGGTCGCACCCGCGGGGGTGAAGAAATGCACGCGCAGCGCCAGCGGGCTCTTACCGCCCGGCCTGGGCGGATTCGGGTTGGGTTCGTCGACCCAGCGCAGCCAGCCCGCCCGCGACAGATGGGTGATCAGCCAGCGCCCGGAACAATCCAGGCCGAGGAACTTGCCCCAGCGCGCCGCGCCCGTGACATCGCGGCCGGACAGGGAGGTCACCGGCGGGTCGAAGGTCTTGACCGCGCTCAGCGCGGCGACATCGACCCGGCCGACCACCGCGCCGACCGCGTGTTCCCGCAGGAACTGGGCCAGCGCTTCCACTTCCGGCAGTTCGGGCACGGAGTACCTCCGCTGGTTCGGCTGGTTCGGGCTCAGGCCCGAGGCTACCCGGCGACCCCGACACTTTCCGGCGCGCGACGCAGCAGGTAGATGTCCATGATCCAGCCTTTCTCGGCGCGCAACCGGGAGCGCACGTCGACGATGCGGTCGCGCACGTCGCGCAACCGCCCGGCGATCAGAGTCTCGTCGGGCATGCCCAGATAGGCGCCCCACCAGATGTGCGTGTCGCCGGGGACCTCGGTGAAGGCACAGTCGCCGTCGAGCATGACCAGCGTCGAGCCCGGCCCCAGTCCCTCGTCGCGCACTTTGCGCCCGGTGGTGATGTGCACGGGTTCGCCGATGTCGTGCAGCACTATGCGATGGCGCGCGGCCAATGCCTGGGCGCTCGTGACACCGGGGATCACCTCGTAGTCGAAGTCGAGCGTGCCGCGGCGCAGTACCCGCTCGATCATCCGCAGGGTGCTGTCGTAGAGCGAGGGATCTCCCCACACCAGGATGCCGCCGATGCCGTCGACCTCGGCGAAGGACTGTTCGAGCAGTTCCGCGCGGCGCTCGTGCCAGTCCTCGACCACGCCGCGGTAGGCGGGCGCGCTGCCGGGGGTGCGTTCCCGCGGCGGGTCGGCGATCTCCACGATCCGGGGTGCGGAGTCCAGATGGGCGCGCAATATCTCGGTGCGGACCTCGACGAGCTCGCGTTTGGCCTCGCCCTTGCCGATCACGAAGAACACCTCGACCTGCCGGATGGCCTCGACGGCCTGCATCGTCACCTGCCGCGGGTCGCCCGCGCCGATGCCGATCACGTAGAGCTTGCGCATCCGCCGAGCATGCCAGGATGCCCGTGACGGTCCCTGCTCGACCCGATCGAGCATGTCCTCGCGGAGCCCGATCCCGCTTTCGCGCGGACAGCCCGAATGGATTTCCCCACGCGCGGCCCGACTAAGCTCTCCGACGTGGAGACGGACACGGAAGTTCCACCGAATCGCCAGTACGAGGACCTCCTGCGGCTCGTGCTCGAGACCGGCACACCGAAGGGCGACCGCACCGGCACCGGCACCCGCAGCGTGTTCGGCCATCAGCTGCGCTATGACCTGTCGGCCGGTTTTCCGCTGATCACCACCAAGAAGGTGCACCTGAAGTCGATCGTCTACGAGCTGCTGTGGTTCCTGCGCGGCGACTCCAACGTGCGCTGGCTGCGCGAGCACGGGGTGACGATCTGGGACGAATGGGCCGCGCCCGACGGCGAGCTGGGCCCGGTCTACGGCGTGCAGTGGCGCTCCTGGCCGACCCCCGACGGCAACCACATCGACCAGATCTCGCAAGTGCTGCACACCCTGCGCACCGACCCTGATTCCCGGCGCATGATCGTCTCGGCCTGGAACGTCGCCGAACTGGACAAGATGGCGCTGGCGCCGTGCCACGCCTTGTTCCAGTTCCACGTCGCCGACGGCAAGCTGTCCTGCCAGCTCTACCAGCGCAGCGCCGACCTGTTCCTCGGCGTGCCGTTCAACATCGCCGGCTACGCGCTGCTCACCCACCTGGTCGCCCAGCAGGTCGAGCTCGAGCCCGGCGAGTTCATCTGGACCGGCGGGGACTGCCACATCTACGACAACCACGTCGAGCAGGTCCGCGAGCAGCTCACCCGCGAGCCCTACCCGTTCCCCCGGCTGGAGCTGCGCCCGGCGCCTTCGCTGTTCGACTACGGCTACGAGGACATCTCCGTGACCGGCTATCGCCATCACCCGGCGATCAAGGCTCCGGTGGCGGTGTGAGCACGATCGTGTCCACCCGCACCATCGGCCTGATCTGGGCACAGAGCCCCGAGGGCGTCGTCGGGTTCGAGAACACCATCCCCTGGCGCGTGCCCGAGGACATGGCCAACTTCCGCACCGTCACCTGGGGGCACCCGGTGATCATGGGGCGCAAGACCTGGGATTCGCTGCCGCCGAAGTTCCGCCCGCTGGCCGGTCGCCGCAATATCGTGCTCACCCGGCAGCCGAACTGGTCCGCCCCCGGCGCCGAGCGCGCGAGTTCGCTGACCGAGGCGCTGGCGATGACCGAGCCGGAATCGGTATGGGTGGCCGGTGGCGCGGAGATCTATGCCACCGCAATGGATTTCGCGACGGAACTGCTGGTCACCGTGGTCCAGGTCAGCGTCCAGGGCGACGCGCACGCCCCGGTCATCGGCCCGGAATGGCGGCTGCTGGAATCCGAGCCCGAACGGGTCTCGGCCACCGGACTGCGCTTCCGGATCGATCGCTACGTGCGCCGGACCCGAACCTGAGCGGGACCGACACGCGAGCGGTCGCGGACGGGTCGGCAAAGCGGACACGCCCGACCGAACGGTCCGGCATACTCCAAGGACACCGGTGGCGCTGCCCCGTCGCCGGCCGATCTGGACGCGACCGCACCTCGCGAAAGGCACTCCCATGGACAAGAAGTCGCTGACCGCCCTGGCCCGCCAGCAGCTCAAGCTGGCCGCCACCGCGTCGAGCGGACGCAGTTCGCAGACCGTCTACGGTGGGCACACCCACTCGCTGCGTCAGACTGTCGTGGCCCTCACAGCGGGGCAGAGCCTGGCCGAGCACGACAACAGCGGCGATGCCACCATCCATGTCCTGTCCGGCACGTTGACGCTGATCAGCGGCGTCGACGAGTGGAAGGGATCTGCCGGTGACCTGATCGTGGTGCCCAAGGCCAGGCACAGCGTGAAGGCCGACGACGATGTGGCTTTCCTGCTGACTGTCGCGATATAGCCCTAGGCTGTCGGGCATGGGTGAGCCGCAGCCGATCCTCGAACCGCTCACGCCCGCCGCCATCTTCCTCGTCGCCACCATCGACGACGGCGGCGAGGCGACCGTACGCGACCTGCTCGCGGATCTGCCGGGGCTCCGCCGGTCGGTCGGGTTCCGGTTACCCGGGGCGAACCTCAGCTGCGTGGCATCGCTCGGCTCGCGGGCCTGGGATCGGCTGTTCACCGGGCCCCGCCCGGCCGAACTGCACGTGCTGCGCGAATTCGCCGGGAAGGTCCATCGCGCGCCGTCCACCCCGGGGGATCTGCTCTTCCACATCCGCGCCGAGGTCCAGGACGCCTGCTTCGAACTCGCGATGGCCATCGCCGACCGGCTGGCCGGGGCGGCCACCATCGTCGACGAGACCGTCGGCTTCCGGTACTTCGAACAGCGCGACCTGCTCGGCTTCGTCGACGGCACCGAGAATCCCGAAGGACGCGAAGCCGTCGAGCACACCCTGATCACCGAAGCCGACGACCCCGCCTTCGCCGGCGGCAGCTATGTGATCGTGCAGAAATACCTGCACCCGATGCGCGAGTGGCGGGCGCTGTCGGTGGAGGAGCAGGAACGGGTCATCGGGCGCACCAAGCTCGACGATTTCGAACTGCCCGACGAGGTGAAACCGGCCGATTCGCACGTGGCGGTGAACTCGGTGGTCGACGAGAACGGCGCCGAACGCAAGATCACCCGCGCCAACATGCCCTTCGGCAGCGTGCGCGACGGCGAGTTCGGCACCTACTACATCGCCTACGCCGCCACCCCCACGGTCACCGAGACCATGCTGTCGCGGATGTTCGAGGGCACCGAGGACGCCCCTTACGACCGCATTCTCGATTTCTCCACCGCGATCACCGGCACCCTGTTCTTCACCCCGCCGCTGGACTTCTTCGACGACCTGCCCGATCCGCCCGGCACCGCCGCGACCCAGCAGGCCGACACCCAGGCGCGCCCGCTCGGCGCCAACTCCGACGGCTCACTCGGTATCGGCACACTGAAAAGGAGCACCCCGTGAACAATCTGCATCGCGAACTCGCGCCGATCACCGCCGAGGCGTGGGCGGCCGTCGAGGAAGAAGCGACCCGTACCTTCAAACGCCACATCGCGGGCCGCCGGGTGGTCGACGTGTCCGGTCCGCACGGCGTGGACTACTCCGCGGTCGGGCTCGGCCGCGCCACCTCCATCGAGGCGCCCGACGACGGCGTGCAGGCCCGTCAGCGCCTTTTCGCCCCGATGATCGAACTGCGGGTGCCGTTCACGCTCTCGCGCGAGGAACTCGACAATGTGGAGCGCGGCGCCGAAGACGCCGACCTGGACCCGGTGAAGGAAGCCGCCCGGCGCATCGCCTTCGCCGAGGACCGCGCGATCTTCGAGGGCTACGCCGCCGCGGGTATCACCGGCATCCGCGCCGCCGCCTCCACCACTCCCCTCACCCTGCCCGCCGAGTCGCGCCTGGTCCCCGAGGCCATCGCCCGAGCGCTGACCGCACTGCGGCTGGCCGGCGTCGACGGCCCCTACTCCGTGCTGCTCAGCGCCGATCTCTACACCGAGGTCAGCGAGACCTCCGACCACGGCTACCCGATCCGTGTCCACATCGAGCGCATGTTCCCCGACGGGGAGATCATCTGGGCGCCCGCCATCGACGGCGCCTACGTCGTCACCACTCGCGGCGGCGACTTCGAACTCATCCTCGGCCAGGATCTGTCCATCGGTTATCTCTCCCACGACGCCGACACCGTCGAGCTGTACTTCCAGCAGACTCTGCAGTTCCGCGTCCACACCGCCGAAGCCGCTGTCGCCCTGCGTCGATGAGTGACCTGCCTCTGACACCTCGCGGCACCGAGGCGATCGACGGCGGACGCGATGCGGGCGGGACAGCCCCTCCGGCCGAGGGCACGGTCGCGCGGGGCCTCGGCAGCCGAGTTCACGCACGGTTCGGTCAGGCGGCCGGTGCGCGGCTCGGTCTGCCGACGCGCGATGAGGCTCCGCGCTACGCCGATCTGACGTAGCCGGTCCGGGCGCGGGCGACTCCGCAGGATCGCCGGGGCCGGACAAGCGCATCTCCCAGGCGGTCTGCCCCGGGCGCCCCCTGGATCCAGGCGCCCACTCGTCGTCTTCGCGGGTGCGCCCCGATGCTATGAGCTCGACGGACGTCCGATACGAGGCCGGGGCCGGGACGCGGTAGCGTGGCGCTCGAGAAGGCGGGAGGCTGATCGGATGGCGATGGTTCGGGCCGGTGTGGTGCCGGGGCGACGCACGGCGATCTACGGCGGGATCGGGTTCGCACTGGTGGTCGTGGTGACGCTGGCGATGGTGGCCGGGTTCGGCTGGGGCCGGGTGTTCACCGGGTTGCTGGCCGGGATCGTCGTGGGGGTGGCGGCGCTGGTGGCGTTGTACAAGCGCGACGCGGTGGTGCTGACAGAGGAGGCCATCGAGTTGCGTACCCCCTTGACGCACCAGGTCGTCAGATGGGATCGGGTGGTCGCGGCTCGGTTCGCGCTCGACGAGCGGGCGCGGTGGTCACTGGCGCTGGATCTCACCGGCGGGGACGAGGAGCACGGGGAACTGGTGCTGTTGTCGATTCCGCCGGTGCGGCAGCCGGTGTCGGGCGCCTACGATATGCGCAAGCGTGAGCAGGTGAACGAGGTCCGGGAGTTCCTGCGTCGCAAGCGGATCGCGGTGACGGTGTTGCCGGAGATTGCGGGCGCGCTGAGCGAGCACTGGAAGATCGCACCACCGACGCGCTGAGACGGCCCCCGGATGCCCGGCCGCGCTCGGCATCCGCGTGACGGGTCGGTGCCCACTCGTATACGTTGGTTCGCGTGTCGATGATGAAGGGCGCCAATGTAGCGGTGCCGATGTCCGCGGTCCGCATCGAGCTGGGGTGGCAATCGGGTCCGGGTGTGCCGGACGCCGACGCGTCCGCGTTGTTGCTGGTGAGCGGGAAAGTCCGCTCCGACAACGACTTCGTGTTCTACAACCAGCCCACGCATCCCTCGGGGGCAGTCCGGCACGAGGGCAAGCAGCAGGGGCCGACAGTCCTCGACGTGCTCTCGGTGCAGTTGTCCGCCGTCGAACCGCAGGTCGAGACGATCGTGATCGCGGCGTCCACCGACGGCGGCACCTTCGGACAGTTCCACGGACTCTACGTGCGCGTGCTCGACGCGGCGAGCGGCGCCGAAGTGGCCCGCTTCGACAGCACCGGCGCGACCACCGAGACCGCGTTCGTACTCGGCGAGCTCTACCGCCGCCAGGGCGCCTGGAAGTTCCGTGCCGTGGGCCAGGGCTACGACTCCGGATTGGCCGGACTGGCGACCGATTTCGGTATCTCGGTCGACGAGCCCGCTCCGGCCGCCGCCCCGCGGCAACAGCAGTTCACCCCACCGCCGCCTCCGCCGCCCCCGCCGACGCAGCAGTTCACGCCCCCACCTCCGCCGCAACAGCAGTACGCGCCGCCGCCCAACCAGCAGTTCGCGCCACCGCCGCAGCAGTTCGCGCCGCCCCCGCCGAACCAGCAGTTCGCCCCACCGCCCCCGCAGCAGTTCGCCCCACCGCCGAACCAGCAGCAGCAGTTCGCGCCACCGCCGCCCCCGCAGCAGCAGTTCGCGCCACCGCCGAACCAGCAGTTCGCGCCACCACCCGCCGGTGGCGGCGCGCCGGTGAACATGAGCAAGATCTCGCTGACCAAGGAATCGCCCTCGGTCTCGCTCACCAAGCAGGGCGCCACCGGCGGCACCATGCGGATCAACCTGAACTGGACCTCCCAGCACCAGCAGCGCGGCGGCCTGTTCGGCCGCAGGCGCGGCGGCGGTGGTCTGGACCTGGACCTGAGCTGCTTCTTCGAGCTGGCCGACGGCCGGATCGGCTCGGTGCGCGCGCTGGACCGTTCCTTCGGCGCGCTGGATCGCCCACCGTTCATCCGGCTCGACCAGGACGACCGCACCGGTTCCAGCGCCACCGGCGAGAACCTCGACATCAACTTGGATTTCGCTCGCGAGCTGCGACGCATCCTGGTGTTCACCTCGATCTACGACGGCGCCAACGATTTCCGCGGCGTGCACGCCACCGCGACGCTGTACCCGCTGAACTGCCCGCCCATCGAGATGACCCTCGACGGCTGCGTGGACGACTCCCGTGACGCCGTGCTCGCCCACATCGAGAACATCAACGGCGAACTCGTGGTCCGCCGCGAGGGCACCTTCATCCGCCCGCCCGCCGGGCGTCCGGGCGGCGGCATCATCGAGATCGCCCAGCGCTACCACTGGGACTTCGGTTTCAAGGCGGGTCGCGGCAAGGACTGACCGGCATGTCACGCAGAACGGCCGTGTCGAGAATCCTCGGCGCGGCCGTTCTCGTGCACCGACCCGGAGTCCGGAAGTGCGTGCGCCGATCGGTCGGCCGGTTCAGTCCGGACGCAGCCCGCGCAGCACGATCGCCAGACCGCCGCGGAATTCCTCCTCGGCCGACACCGTCGTCGCCGACCGGGCGGTCGCGACCAGGTTCGGGAATTCGTCGGCGGACATCGCGGCCAGAGCAGCTGTTCCCTGCCCGTCCAGCGCGGCGTAGTGGGCGTTGTGCAAGAAGCCGAACAGGAAGCCGACGATGGTGCGCTGGGCGATCACACGATCGGTACCGTCGAAACCCGCGTCCGTGAGCACGGCCAGCATGGCCTCCATCCACCGCAACCCACTGCGCGCGGACTGCCGGTGCGCGAGGAGCAGCGGCACGGTCTGCGGATGCGCGCCGACCGCCGCGCAGACGCGCTCGGCCAGCGTCTGGATACGCCGTGCCCACGGCAGGCCGGCGGGCAGCGCGACATCGACCACATCGAAAACGCTTTCCACCACGAGCACTTCGAGGCCCTCGCGATCGGGGACATAGCGGTACAGCGCCATTGTCGCCATGCCCAGTTCGCGGGCGACGGCGCGCATGGTGAGCGCGTTCAGCCCGTCGCGGTCGATCACCGTGAGCGCTGCGGCAGCGAGATCGTCGCCGGTCAGGGAACGAGGACGGGGCACGGATTGACAGCGTACAAGATACGCGCATACTGATTTTAGGCGTACTGCGTACACCAACAAAGGAGTCAGTCATGCCCCTCATCTCGACAGTGCCCCCACGGACGCTGACCAGCATCACCGGCGCCGACGTGCCCGTCCCCGCCCCCGACAGGCTCGTTCACCTCCAGTTCCGCCGCTTCGCGGGCTGCCCGGTCTGCACCCTGCACCTGCGCTCGATCGTCGCCCGCGGAGACGAGATCGAAGCCGCCGGAATCCGCGAAGTGGTCGTCTTCCATTCCGGCGCCGACACATTGCGCAGGTACGAAGCCGACCTGCCGCTGGACGTGATCGCCGACCCGCGGCGAGTCCTCTACCGCGAATTCGGCGTGGAGACCGCACCGCGCGCGGTTCTCGATCCACGGGCCTGGCCCGGCATCGTCCGCGCGGTCGCTCACGCCGCTGTCGCCACGGCGCGTGGGCGTCGCCCGGTCCCGCCGCTGCGTCCCGACGGCGGCAGCCTCGGCCTGCCCGCGGACTTCCTCGTCGCGCCGGACGGCCGCGTGCTCGCGGCGAAACACGGCGCCCACGCCGACGATCAGTGGTCGGTCGACGAACTGCTGTCCTTGCCACCGGTCACCCATCCGATGCGGTGATCAGGCACCCATTCGAGGCGTTCGGCACCGCGACGGGTTCGCCCTGCCAGCCAGTGACCGGCGGAACCGTCGGCCAAGCCATCGACGGGCAACCCGCAATGGCCGCCACGACGACTCAGCGCTTGCGCCCGGTCACCGAGAGATAGGAATCGACCAGCACGGGAGCGCCGGCCTCGAAGCGGGCGCACCTGTCGAGATATTCGTCCAGCCGGGCACTCGCCCGGCGCCACCGATCGCACGCCTCCAGTCGCGTTCGCATAGCCGCCAGCGCCCCCATCCACTCGGTGACCTGATCACCGAGGCCACGCCGACCATCCAGCGGCAGCCGCAACAGGCGGGACCGAACCTCGATCGCTACCAACCCAGCTTTCGCGGCCGCCCGCTCGGCGGCGTCGGGATCGCTCCACACGGTCGGAAAGGACGGAGGCGGTGCGTTCAACTCGTGTAGTCCAGATACCCGAACGGCTGGATTGCCGCTACAGTCAAATTTAACTAGAGTAGCGCTTCAGTCAACTAGGATCGAGGCATGACGGGAAAGAGCTCCGGCGTACGGGCGGCCAGAACAACAGCGAACCGAGCCAAGATGCTCGCGGCTGCGCGGGAACTGTTCACCACCCGCGGCTACACGCAGACCACGATGAAGGCCATCGCCGATCACGCGGGGATGGCGGTGCAGACGCTGTACTTCACCTTCGCCACCAAACGCGCGATCCTGTCCGAACTCCTCGACATCGAGATCGCCGGCGACACCGAGCCGGTCGCCACCATGGACCGGCCCTGGTTCGCGGCGGCGCTCGCGGCGGCGCCCACCGAGCAGATCCGGCTCCAGGTCGCCGCCGCGGCGACGATCTACGCCCGCGTCAGCCCGCTGCTCGAGGTGATCCGGTCGGCCGCGTCGGCCGACCCCGAACTCGCCGAACTCTGGCAGACCAACATCGCCCAGCGGCACCTGGTCCAGCTCCGCTTGGCCGAGGCCCTCGCCGCCAAGACACCGCTGCGCGCAGGTCTCACCGCCGCCCGCGCCGCCGACATCGCCCTCGCTGTGCTCGCCCCCGAGACCTACCGGCTCCTCGTCCACGAGCGCGGCTGGACCGGCGCGGAGTGGGAGTCCTGGGCCACCGACGCGCTCGCGTTGCAGCTGCTCCCGGCGAAATCGTCCCGCGAGGAAGCCGTCGCGACGCCCGGTTCGGAGGAGGTCCGATGAGGGTCCTGGTGCTGGGCGGGTACGGAGCCGTCGGCGCTCACCTCGTGCGGCAGCTGCGGTCGCACGACATCCCGGCGCTCGCGGCCGGACGCGACGCCGCGCGCGCGGACCGGGTGGTCGACGTGACCGTGCCGGACAGTGTCGACACCGCGCTGGCCGGGATCTCGATCGTGGTGAATTGCGCAGGGGTGGAGGACATCCGGCTTGCCGAGGAGTGCGCCCGCCGCGGCATCGTGTTCGTCGAGATCTCGGCGACCTCACCATACGTGCGGGCATTGGAGCACGTCGAAGGACCGGTGGTGCTCGGAGTCGGGTTGGCGCCCGGTCTGACCACCCTGCTCGCCGTCGACGCGCTCTCCCGCGACCCCGGCCCAGTCGACATCATGATCGGACTCGGTTCCGGCGAGCAGCACGGCCCCGCTGCCACGGCCTGGACCTACGGACTGCTGGGGCAGCGCTTCACCGACCCCGACGGCACCGACATCCGCAACTTCACCCGGCCCGCGCGCTTCACGATTCCCGAACAGGCCGGGTACAAGCCGTTTCCCGCGTTGCGTGCCGACTTCGCCGATCAACACCGGCTCACCCGCGAATTCGCGGTCCCCGTGCGCACCTATCTGAGACTGGACTCCCGTCTGGCCACCGCCGGGCTGGCCGCGCTCACGTGGGCACCGGCGCTGCGGGCGCTCGCCCCGCGGCACATGCCGGGCAGCGACAGGTGGGTGGTACTCGCCCGGCCTGCCGACGGACCACCGCGGTGGGCCACCGGCCGCGGACAGTCCCTGGCCACAGCCGCGGTCGCCGCGTGCACGGTCCGGGAGATCACGCGTCGCCGAATCGCCGGACCCACCTGGATCCACCAGTTGCTCGAGATCGATTCGCTGCGGCACGACCTGTCGGCGGCAGGCATCAGGCTCTGACCTCAGAGCCCGCCGAACAGCTCCGCTACCAGCCGAAGAGTTCGGCGAGTTCGATGGATTCGTCGTCCCAACGTCGCTCGATGCACTCACGCTCGGCGTCGGGCAGCTCCGGTGACCACCCGCACCGACGCCAGAAATCCTCTCGGCGCCCTTCGGACATCCGCCACGGTTCGCTCACGGCGACCCCTCCTCTTCGCAACCGCCTGTGGGAGCGATGGTGCCGGAGCCCGGACGGCGACACGCCGTTGCGAACGCGCGCGTACACAATGCCGGAAACGACAGTGGCCGCTGCCGGTCACCGGCAGCGGCCACTGTCGTTCGTGCGCGCTCTACTTCGCGTGAATCACCCGTACCGCGTCATCGGCCGCGTCGGAGCTCTCACCGGCGGCGAGGAACCAGTGGGTGACCTCGCCTTCGGTCAGGTCGTCGGCGACCGAACCGGTCGGCAGCACCGAGAGCGCGCCCGCGATGGAGGTCGCGAGGAACTCGTTCAGCGCGGCCCGCCCGGTGTCGGCGGTGGTGTAGGTCGTCGACTCGTAGTCGATGTCCTCGCTGCGGCGCAGGCTGTCGCCGAGATCGAGCGCCTGCTCCTGGCTCAGCGGCACCGCGACGCCGTCGATCAGCTCCACGAAGGCCGGGTGCTCCTCGCCGAGCGGGCGGACCCGGTCGGCGTAGGACACCGGATGGCCCGCCGCGGCCGCGATCTCGTCACGCACCGACTGCTCGGCCAGGGACACCCAGGTGATTCCGGCGTCCTCGCGGGCCTCGCGGGTGACCCCGAAGCGAGCTCCCGCCGAGGCCAGTGCCGCCGCGTCGAGTCCGGCGGCGAACAGCACCGCCGCACCGGCCTTCTGAGCCGCCCAGACCGCGACCACCGAGTCCACCGACCGGGGCAGCGCCACCGCGACCACGTCGCCCGGGCCGACACCGCGCCCGATGAGCACCCGCGCGAGCTGCGAGGAGCGCCGGTCCAGCACGTGGTAGGCGATCTCGTTGTCGCCGTCGAGCAGCGCCGGAGCCTCCGGATCGGCTTCGACGACCTCGGCGAGTACCTTCGCGACGGTCCTGGCACCGAGGCGACCGGCCTCGGCGGCCTGGGCCGCACCCGGATCACCCAGCAGCGCAGCGCGTTCGGCCTCGTCGAGGATGTCGATGTCGCCGACCGCGCCGACCGGATCGCCGAGCAGCGCGTCGAGCACGCGCAACATGCGCGCGGCCAGGGTGCTGACCTCGTCGGCGGTGTAGCGGCTGGTCAGGTACTCGAAGGTGATCTCGAGCTTGCTCTCCAGCAGCACCTGCAGGGTCAGCGGGTAGTGCGTGGAGTTGCTGACGCCGACGCCGGTCACCGACATGCCGTCGATATCGGAGGCCGCGGCGATGGCCGCGCGATCCACCGGGTAGGACTCGAAGACGTACAGGGTGTCGAACTGCGAGGCCACCCCGGCGGCGCGCTGGATGTCGGCCAGACCGATGTAGTGGTGGTCGAGCAGATCGGCCTGTTCGCGCTGCATGCGGCGCAGCTGGTCGCCGATGGCAGCGTGCTCGTCGATGCGCATGCGCACCGGCAGGGTGTTGATGAACAGACCCACCATCGTCTCGACGCCGGGCAGCTCGGCCGGGCGGCCGGAGACGGTGGTGCCGAACACCACGTCCGAGCGGCCGACGAGCCGGCCGACCAGGATGCCCCAGGCCGAGGAGACCAGCGTGTTCACGGTGATCCCCAGTTCGGCGCAGTGCTTGCCGAGCCTGCGGGTCGCCTCTTCGTCGAGCTCGACGGTGACCTTGCCGGTTTCGTATTGCTCGACACCCTTGGCGGGCGGCGCGAACTCGGTCGGCTCGGACAGCCCCTCGAATGCCTGCGCCCAGATCCGCAGAGACGCCTGCGGATCGCGGCCGGCCAGCCACTCCAGGAAGGTCCGGTAGGAGGCCACCGGCGGCAGTGCGGCGACGTCGCCGCGTACCGCGTAGAGCACCAGCAGATCCTGCATGAGCAGCGGCATCGACCAGCCGTCCAGCAGCACGTGGTGGGTGGTGATGGACAGATGCCACTGGTCGGCGCCGGTGCGGTACAGGGCGTAGCGCACCAGCGGCGGGGTGGCCATGTCGAACCGTTCGGCCTGGTCCTGAGCCAGCAGCTTGCGCAGCTGACCCATCCGCTCGTCCTGCGGCAGATCGGTGAGATCCACTTCCTGCCACGGGACCTCGACGCCGTCGAGGACCACCTGCACCGGCTGACCGTCGGAGTCGGTGACGAACGCGGTCCGCAGGTTCGGGTAGCGGTCCAGGATCGCCTGCGCCGAGGCGTGCAGGCGGTCGGCGTCCACCGTGCCGGAGAGGTCGACCACGGCCTGCATGGTGTAGACGTCCACCGTGGCGGTGCTCATCAGCGCGTGGAAGAGCAGGCCGGACTGCAGCGGCGTCAGCGGCCACACCTCGGTCATGCCGGGGTAGGTCCGCTCCCACAGGTCGATGTCGGTCTGGCCGACGCGCACCAGCGGCATGTCCGACGGGGTGAACCCACCGGCATCGGGCCGCCGTGCGTGCGTGGCGAACGCGGCCAGCGCGTCGCTCCACAGGCTCGCCAGTTCGCGCACCCGGTCCTCGGTCAGCACGCCCGCGGGGAAGCCGAAGGTGGTGACCAGGTCCGAGTCGATCCACGCCGCCTCGATGTCGAGGACACCCGCGGCGGGCAGGTCGCCCGAGCGCGCGTCGACGATCTCGGCGGGCAGCTCGCCGCGATAGCGGAAGCCGACCTGGGCCGGGTCTGCCAGCCCGAGCCGCGCGTGCCCGACGCCGTGGCCGGGCACCGCCAGCAGCTGTTCCTTGACGGCCTTGACGAGCCCGCCGAGAGCGGAACCGCCCGCGAAGGCATCGTCGACCTCGGCGGCCGAGAACCCGGCCGCGGTCAGGTCCAGACGCGCCGGGTAGGCGGTATCGAACCAGCCGACCGTGCCCGCCAGGTGCGCACCCGGCACGGACTCCTCGGCGCGGCCCCGCGCGTCCAGGCGCAGCACCGGCAGTGCCGCCGTGCCGCTCCACCGCACCAGCGCCAAGGCGAGCGCGGACACCAGCACGTCGTGCGCGGTGCTGCGGTACTTGCCCGCGAGTCCGGCGGACCCACCGACCACCGCGGAGCCGTTGACGGTGCCGGAGTCGATCGCACCGCCGAGCACCGCGAGGCCGATGTCGGCGGGGGTCCGCACCCGCACCCGGCGCACGGTCGCGGCGATGTCGACGGCCGGGTTGAACGCCCGGGCACCGATCGGCGCCTCGTCGGTGGCCGAAACACCCTGCCAGTAGGGCAGTTCCGCACTGTGGTCGAGCTCGGCGGCGTGGTGTGCCCAGCGACGCAGTGTGGTGCCGGGCGCGGGCAGCTCCAGCGGCGCGTCGACACCGAGACGTGCGACCGCCTCGGTGATCTCGGCGCCGAGGATCCGCCAGGACGGCCCGTCCACCACGAAGCGATGCGCCACGACGAGCAGTTCGTCGGTGCGGTCGTCTTCGAAGGTGAACAGCACGAACTGGGTCATCACCCCGGCGGCCGGATCGAGACGATCCACCGCCGCGGCCAGCTCGTCCTCGCGCAGCCAGTCGCCATCGGTGCCGCGGGCCACCCGGACTTCCCGGACGAGCGGTTCGACATCGACCACCGCCATGGCCTCGAACGTCCAGTCGCCGCCGTTGTCACGCACCCGGGTGCGCAGCGCGTCGTGGCGTTCGAAGATCGCCTCGAGCGCTTCGAGCAACGTCCACCAGTCCAGAGCCTGCGGCATCTCCAGCGTCATGGCCTCGGCCAGCCCGTCGAAACGGCCCCGCGCCAGCAGCGCCGCCATCGCCGCAGAGATCGGGATCTCGCCGACGCCGCCGCCGGGCAGCTCCCGCAGCCCGGTGTCGGTGGCGCCGGTGAGGGTCGCGACCTCCGCCAGCGCCGCCACAGTGCGCTGGTCGAAGACCTCGCGGACACTGAACGCCGCGCCCGCGGCCTTGGCGCGAGCCACCAGCTGGATGGACAGGATGCTGTTGCCGCCCAGGGCGAAGAAGTCGTCGTCCGCGCCGATCCGGCCGGACTCGCTCTTCTCGATGCCCAGGACATCGGCGAACACCTCGGCCACGATCCGTTCGGCCGGGGTCGCCGGCGCGCGGAAGGCGGCCTGCTCGAAGCTCGGCGCGGGCAGCGCCTTGCGGTCGAGCTTGCCGTTGGCGTTGAGCGGCAGGGCGTCGAGCACCACGAAGGCGCTGGGCACCATGTAGGACGGCAGATCCTCCGACAGCGCCGACTGCAGCGCCCGCTTGTCGAATTCGCCGGTGACGGTGGACGCCGGGACCACGTAGGCGACCAGGCGATCGCCCAGGTTCGGGTCGTTGTGCGCCAGTACCGCCGCCGCCGACACCGAATCCCGGCGCAGCAGCGCGGCTTCGATGTCGCCGAGCTCGATGCGGAAACCGCGGATCTTCACCTGGAAGTCGGTGCGGCCCCGGTAGTCGAGTTCACCGTTCGCGGTCCAGGCGACCAGGTCGCCGGTGCGGTACATGCGTTCGCCCGCCGCGCCGAACGGGTCGGCGACGAACCGGTCGGCGGTCAGATCCGGTCGCGCGAAGTAGCCGCGCGCCAGCTGCTCGCCCGCCAGGTACAGCTCGCCCGCCACACCCACCGGCACCGGACGCAGGCGCGCGTCCAGCACATAGACCCGGCTGTTCCACTCCGGCGCACCGATGGACACCGAGGCGGTGTCGTGGTCGTCGACGCGGTGGCTGGTGATGGAGACCGCGGCCTCGGTGGGGCCGTACAGGTTGAACAGCTCGCCGGAGCCGGCCGCGCGGAAGCGCTGGGCGGTCGCGGCGGGCAGCGCCTCACCGATGGCCAGGACCCGACGCAGGGACGCGGGCGGCTGATCACCGGACTCGGTGAGCAGCGCGTCGAGCATGGACGGCACCACGTGCAGCGTGGTGACGCCGGTCTCGCGCATCAGCGTGTTCAGGTACGACGGATCGCGGTGACCGTCGGCGGTGGCGATCACCAGCGTGCCGCCGCTGACCGCCGCCGACCAGAACTCCCAGACCGAGAGGTCGAAGGTCGCCGCCGTCTTGAGCAGCACGGCGTCGTCCGCGCCGAGGCCGAATTCGGCGGTCTTCCACTGCAACTGGTTCGCGATCGCCGCGTGCGGCACCGCGACGCCCTTCGGCACACCGGTCGAGCCGGAGGTGAAGATGACGTAGGCGGTGTTCGCCGGGACCAGCGGGCGGACCCGCTCATCGTCGGTGATCGGTCCCTCGGCGTAGCCGGACAGATCCAGCTCGTCGATGCGCACCGACGGCGCGGCCTCGTGCTCGAAGCCGTCCCGCGCGGTGGTGAGCACGCGCACCGGTGCGGCCGTGCCGAGGATGTAGCCGACACGCTCGGCAGGCTGATCCGGGTCGATCGGCACGTATGCCGCACCCGCCCGAGCCACCGCGTACATCGCGATCACCAGATCCGCGCTGCGGCGGATCGCCAGCGCCACCCGGTCCTCGGTCCCGATGCCCGACGCGATCAGGTGCCGCGCCAGGCGGTTCACCCGCGAGTCCAGCTCGGCCCAGGTCAGGGTCACCCGCACACCGGCCTCGTCGGCGATCACGGCGACAGCACCCGGCTCGGCGGCCGCCACGGCCGCGTCGAACAGCGACACCAGGGTCGCCTCGAGGTCGGTCGCGTGCGCGGTGTCGTTCCACGCCCGCAGGATCCGCTCGGACTCGTCGGCGGCCAGCAGGTCGATGTCGCCCACCGGCACCGTCTGGTCGGCGACCACGGTGTCGAGCACCCGCAGGAACCGGTCCACGAAGCCGCGCACCGTCGATTCGTCGAACAGGTCGGTGGCGTAACCGAATTCGGCCACGATCTCGGCCGGGGCGCCGTCGGCGGCGTACCGGTCGAAGACGGTGACGTGCAGGTCGGTCTTGGCCAGCTGCGCGCCGAAGTCGACCGCGCTCACCGACAGGCCGGGCAGCTCGAACGCCTGCTCGGCGAGGTTCTGGAACGACAGACCCATCTGGAACAGCGGGTTGCGCGCGGTCGAGCGCACCGGGTTGAGCACCTCGACCAGGCGCTCGAACGGCACGTCGGCGTGCGCGAACGCCTGCAGGTCGCGTTCCCTGACCTCGGCGAGCAGGTCGGCGAAGCTGTCCGCGGGCCGGACCTGGGTGCGGAAGACCAGCGTGTTCACGAACATGCCGATCATGTCGTCGAGTTCGCGTTCACCGCGACCGGCGATCGGGGTGCCGACCGCGATGTCCTCGGTGCCCGACAGCCTGGCCAACAGCACTGCCAGGGCCGCGTGCACGACCATGAACAGCGAGGCGTTGTTGGCCCGCGCCACCTCGTGCAGCTTCGCGTGCTTGTCCGGGTCGATCTCGAAACGCACCGCGCTGCCCCGGAAGGACTGCATCGGCGGACGCGGCCGGTCGGCCGGAAGTTCCAGCTGATCGGGCAGACCCGACAGCGCGGACTTCCAGTACTCGACCTGCTGCGCTGCCACCGATTCCGGATCGTCCTCGGTGCCGAGCACTTCGCGCTGCCACAGGGCGTAGTCGGCGTACTGCACCGGCAGCGGCGACCACTGCGGCGCCTCGCCCGCCGCGCGCGCCATGTAGGCGGTCATCAGGTCGCGCGCGAGCGGACCCATCGACGCGCCGTCGGCGGAGACGTGGTGGGAGACGAAGGCGATCACGTGCTGATCGGCCGCCAGACGGTACAGCGCGACCTTCAGCGGCACCTCGGCGGTCACATCGAAGGTGGTGAGCACGAACTCGATCACCGTGGCGATCAGCTCGGACTCGTCGATGTCCACCGGCCGCAGCGACGGCGTCGACTGCGAGGCGGGCAGCACGACCTGCACCGGCTCGCCGTTCACCGTCGGGTAGACGGTGCGCAGCGATTCGTGGCGGGCGAAGATGTCGGCCACCGCGCGTTCGAGCGCGGCCACATCCAGCGTGCCGGTCAGGCGCACCGCGAAGGGCACGTTGTCGACCGCCGAGGCGCTGGTGTCGAACTGGTTGAGGAACCAGTAGCGCTGCTGCGCAGGCGAGAGCGGGATGTGCTGCGGACGCGGCCCCGCGGTCAGCGCGGGACGGGCCCGGCCGGTGCCGGACGCGCGTTCGGCCCGCGCGGCCAGCGCCTCGACCGTGGACGCCTCGAACAGGTCACGCACGGCGAGCCGGGTGTCGAGCGCCTTGCCCAGCCGCGCGGTGACCTGGGTGGCCACCAGCGAGTTGCCGCCGAGAGCGAAGAAGTCGTCGTCGGCGCCGACCCGTTCCAGGCCGAGCACGTCGGCGAACACACCCGCCACGATCTCCTCGATCGGCGTAGCCGGTGCGCGGAACTCCTTGCTGGAGAACACCGGTTCGGGCAGCGCCTTGCGATCGAGCTTGCCCGAGGCGTTGAGCGGGAAGGCGTCCAGCACCACGATCGCGGCCGGAACCATATAGGCGGGCAGCGATTCGGAGATCGCGGCCAGCAGCGCGTGCTGCTCGGCCACCTGCCCGGGTCGCGGCACCACGTAGGCCACCAACTGGTCGCCCAGCGACGACGGCACCACGAGCGCGACGGCCTGGCTCAGCGATGGCTGTGCCAGCAGCGCGGTCTCGATCTCACCCAACTCGATGCGCTGGCCACGGAATTTCACCTGGAAGTCGGTGCGGCCGATGTACTCCAGACGCGGCCGCTCGGCCCTGTCGGAACGCCACAACACCAGGTCACCGGTGCGGTACATCCGCGCACCCGGCACGAACGGGTTCGCCACGAAGCGGTCCGCGGACAGGTCCGGGCGCGCCACGTACCCGCGCGCCAGCTGCTCACCGGCGAGGTACAGCTCACCCGCGACACCGTCCGGAACCGGCTGCAAACGCGAATCCAGCACGTAGACACCGACATTCCACTGCGGCAGGCCGATCGGCGTCGTCCGCTCGTCTTCACCACGTGCGGGCCAGTAGGTGACCGAGACGGCTGCCTCGGTCGGGCCGTACAGGTTGTGCAGCACGGCATCCGACACCTGGTACCAAGCGGTGACCGTCTCCGGCGGCAACGCCTCACCGATGACGAACACATCGCGCAGGGTCGGCACCGAACCGGCCGCCAGGTTCGCGGCGAACACGCTGAGCATGGATGGCACGAAGTCGGTCATCGTCACCTGGTGGCGGACGATCATGTCCGCCACGTACGCCGGGTCGCGATGGCCGTCGTGGGTCGCCACGACCAGCTTGGCGCCCGTGCGCAGCGGCATGAAGTAACCCCACAGCGACACGTCGAACGTCGTCGCGGTCTTCTGCAGGTACACATCCCCCGGACCCATCGGGTACTCCGACAGCATCCAGCTGGTCTGGTTGTCGATCGCGCCGTGCGAAACCGCCACACCCTTCGGACGACCCGTCGAACCAGAGGTGAAGATCACGTAGGCCGGGTTGTCGCGCCGCACCGGGCGCAGCAGTTCGCCCGCCTCGACCGGCGCGGTCGAGTGGCCGCTCAGGTCGGCGGTGTCCAGCAACACCACGTCGGTGCCCTCGGGCACCGGCACGGCGTCGGCCGTGGTCGACAGCACGCAGGCGGGCTGCGCGGTGTCGAGGATGTGCGCGATGCGCTCCGCCGGGTGATCCGGGTCCAGCGGCACGTACGCGCCACCGGCGGTCACGATCGCGTACATGCCGACCACCAGGTCCAGCGAACGCCGGACCGCGAGGCCGACCAGCGATTCCGCGCCGACGCCGCGCGAGATCAGCAGGCGCGCGAGAGAGTTCACGCGCTCGTCGAACTCACGGTAGGTCAGCGAGGTGCCCTCGTAAGAGATCGCCACCCGGTCGGCGTGCTCGGCGACGGCCACGCGGTAACCGTCGAGCAGCAGCGCGGGTGCGAGCGGGTGAGCGGTGTCGTTGCGGCTGGAGACCAGCTCCAGACGCTCCCGCTTCGCCAGCAGCGGCAGATCGCCCACCGGGGTGGCCGGTGCCGCGATCACCGCGTCGATCAGGCGCAGGAACCGCTCGGCGAACACCTCGACGGTCGACCGGTCGAACAGGTCGCTCGCATAGGTGAACACACCCGCGATACCGGTCGGCGCGCCCTGCTCGTCGTAGGTGTCGGTCAGGATCAGATGCAGATCGAACTGCGACATCTCGGTATCGAAGTCCACCCCCGAGACCGTCAGGCCGGGCAGCTCCAGCGATGCCTTGGTCTGGTTCTGGAACGACAGACCCACCTGGAACAGCGGGTGCCGCGCCTGCGAGCGGGCCGGATTGAGCACCTCCACCAGCCGCTCGAACGGCACATCCGCGTGCGCGAACGCCTGGATGTCGATCTCGCGCTGTCGGGCCAGCAGCACATCGAACGGCTCGCCCGCGTCGACCCGGCTGCGGAACACCAGCGTGTTGATGAAGGTGCCGATCAGGTCTTCCAGCGCCGCCTCGCCACGACCGGCGATGGGCGTGCCGATGGCCAGATCCTCCGCACCCGACAGGCGCGAGAGCAGCACCGCCAGCGCGGTGTGCACGACCATGAACAGCGTCGCGCTCTCGCCCTGGCCCACGCCGATCAGCGCGCGGTGGGTGTCGGCGTCGATGCGCACCGGCACCATGCCGCCGCGGAACGACTGGGTCGCCGGGCGCGGACGATCCGTGGGCAGGTCCAACTGCTCGGGCAGATCGGCCAGCGCGGTCCGCCAGTAGGCGAGCTGACCGGACATCAGCGAGTTCGGATCGGCTTCGCTGCCGAGCAGTTCGCGCTGCCAGATGCTGAAGTCGGCGTACTGCACGGCCAGCGGGGTCCAGTTCGGGGCCTCGCCGGAACGACGCGCCACGTAGGCGGTCATCAGGTCACGGACCAGCGGCGCGAACGACGAACCGTCGCCGGCGATGTGGTGCACGACCATCGCGATCACGTACTCGCGCAGCGCGGATCCGTCGTCGTCGACAGCGTCGGTGATCTCGAACAGCGCCACGCGCACCGGCACTCGCTCGGTGACATCGAAGGGCAGCCCGACCAGTTCCACCACGGCCCCGGCGATCTCGGCCGAGCCGATGGCGTGGGTCTCCAGCGGCACCTGCGCCTGACCGGGGGCCAGGATGAGCTGCACCGGCTCGCCGTCGACCTCGGGGTAGACCGTCCGCAGCACTTCGTGGCGGGCGATCAGGTCGGCGATGGCGGCGCGCAGCGCGGCCGCGTCCAGCTCACCGGTCAACCGCACCGCGATCGGCACGTTGTAGGCGGCCGAACTCGAGTCGAACCGGTTGAGGAACCACATGCGCTGCTGCGCCAGCGACAGCGGGATGCGCTCCGGGCGCGGACGGGCGGTCAGGGCGAGCCTGCCCGCGCCCGCCTGCTGCTCGACCCGCACCGCGAGCGCGGCCACCGTCGGTGCCTCGAACAGCAACCGGACCGGGACACGGGTGTTCAGCGCAGCGCCCAGCCGGGAGGCGACCTGAGTGGCCAGCAGCGAGTTGCCACCCCAGGCGAAGAAGTCGTCGTCCAGACCGATCCGGGCGCTCTGGTCCAAGCCGAGCACCTCGGCGAAGACGGTGGCGACGATCTGCTCGATCGGTGTGGTCGGCGCCCGGAAGACCGCCTTCTCGAAGGTCGGTTCCGGCAGCGCCTTGCGATCGAGCTTGCCGTTGACGTTCAGCGGCAGCTCGTCGAGCTGCACGAACACCGACGGCACCATGTACGACGGGATCTCCGCCGACAGCGCGGCCTGCAGTGCGCGCGTGTCGATCTGCTGCCCCGCGCTCGCGGGCACCACGTACGCCACCAGGCGATCACCCAGGGCCGGATCGGTCAGCGCCAGCACAGCGGCCGCCGCGATCGAGTCCTGGCTCAGCAGTGCCGATTCGATCTCGCCCAGCTCGATGCGGAAGCCGCGGATCTTCACCTGGAAGTCGGTGCGGCCCCGGTAGTCGAGTTCACCGTTCGCGGTCCAGGCCACCAGGTCACCGGTGCGGTACATGCGCTCGCCCGGGGTGAACAGGTTGGCCACGAACCGGTCGGCGGTGAGGTCGGGCCGGGCGAAGTACCCGGTCGCCAACTGCACGCCGCCCAGGTACAGCTCGCCGGACACGCCGACCGGCACCGGACGCAGACGCGAATCCAGCACGTACACCTGGCTGTTCCACTGCGGCGAGCCGATGGACACCGCGACGGCGTCTTCATCGCTCACCTCGTGGGTGGTGATCGAGACGGCGGCCTCCGTCGGGCCGTACAGGTTGAACAGCGTCGCGGCGTTGTTGCGCCGGAACCGCTGCGCGGTCGCGACCGGCAGCGCCTCGCCGATGGCCAGGACGCGCCGCAACGTGGCGGGCATCCGGTCGCCGGACTCGACCAGCAGCGCGTCCAGGGCCGAAGGCACCACGAACAGGGTGGTGACGCCGGTGTCGGCGATCAGCGCGTTCAGATACGCCGGGTCCCGATGCCCTTCCGCGGTGGCCACGACCAGGCGACCGCCGCTGATCACCGGAGACCAGATTTCCCACACCGACACGTCGAAGGTGGCCGCCGTCTTGAGCAGCACCACGTTCTCGGCGTCGAGCCCGAATTCGTCGGTGACATAGGCCAGCTGGTTGGCCGCGGCGCCGTGCGGCACCGCCACGCCCTTCGGCCTGCCGGTGGAACCGGAGGTGAAGATGACGTAGGCGGTGTTGCCCGCGCGCAGCGCGCCGTTGCGGTCGGCATCGGTGACCGCGGTCGCGGGCAGGTCGTCGAGGTCGAGCGCGTCGACGGTGACCAGCTCGGCGACCTCGGTCTCGAAGGCGTCCGCGGCGGCGGTCAGCACCAGCGCGGGCGCGGCGGTGTCGAGGATGTACTCGACCCGCTCGGCCGGCTGGTCCGGGTCGATCGGCACGTAGGCCGCACCGGAGCGGGCCACCGCGTACAGCGCGATCACCAGGTCCAGCGAGCGGCGCATGGCCAGCGCGACCCGGTCCTCGGGCCGCACACCACGGGCGATCAGGTAGCGCGCCAGGCGGTTCACCCGCGCGTCCAGTTCGGCCCAGGTCAGACTGATCCGCGACCCGGCGGCCGGGTCCGTGTCCATGACAACGGCGATCGCATCCCGGTCGGCGGCGGCCACGGCGGTGTCGAACAGCGACACCAGGGTGGCGGCGCGGTCGGTCTCGTGCGCGGTGTCGTTCCACGCGCGCAGGATCCGCCGGGACTCCTCGGCACCGAGCAGATCGATCTCGGAGACCGGGATGTCCGGGTTCGCGACGACGGCTTCCAGCACGCGCACGAAACGGTCCGCGAAGCTCTGCGCGGTCGACTCGTCGAACAGGTCGGTGGCGTAGCTGAAATCGGTGACGATCTCGGCCGGGTCGCCGTTGTCGTCGTAGAGGTCGTAGAGCGTGACCGTGAGGTCGGTCTTGGCCAGTTGGGCGCCGACGTCGACCGCGCTGACCCGCAGACCCGGCAGGGTCAGCGTGGTCTCGGCCAGGTTCTGGAACGACAGACCCACCTGGAACAGCGGGTTGCGCGCGGTCGAGCGCACCGGGTTGAGCACCTCGACCAGGCGCTCGAACGGCACGTCGGCGTTCGCGAAGGCCTCCAGGTCGCGCTCGCGCACCTCGGCGAGCAGATCCGCGAAGCCCTGTCCGGGATCCACCTGGGTACGGAAGACCAGCGTGTTGACGAACATGCCGATCAGATCGTCGAGTTCGCGCTCGCCACGACCGGCGATCGGGGTGCCGACGGCGATGTCGTCGGTACCCGAGAGCCTGGCCAGCAGCACCGCGAGGGCGGTGTGCACGACCATGAACAGCGAGGCGTTGCGGGCCCGCGCCAGCTCGTGCAACTTCGCGTGTAGCTCGGCGGGCATGTCGAAGCGGACGGACTCGCCGCGGAACGACTGCGCGGGCGGGCGCGGCCGGTCGGCGGGCAGATCCAGCTGGTCGGGCAACCCGGCCAGCGCGGACTTCCAGTACTCGACCTGGCGGGCGGCCACCGAATTCGCATCGTCCTCGGTGCCGAGTACTTCGCGCTGCCACAGGGCGTAATCGGCGTACTGCACCGGCAGCGGCGTCCACTGCGGCGCCTCCCCGGCGACCCTGGCCACGTAAGCGGCCATCAGGTCGCGGGCCAGCGGGCCCATCGAGGAGCCGTCGGCGGCGATGTGGTGCACCACGAAGGCGACGACGTGTTCCTGCGCGCCGAGACGGAACAGGGTGACCGCCAGCGGCACCTCGGCGGAGGCGTCGAAGGTGGTCATCGAGAACGCGATGACCCGTTCCACCAGTTCGGATTCGGCGATCTCCACCGGCTCCAGGCGCGGCCGGGCGACCGGCAGGATCACCTGGTGCGGCCCCTCGGGCGCGCTCGGGTAGGTGGTGCGCAGCACCTCGTGCCGGGCGATGACATCGCCGATGGCCTGTTCCAGCGCCGCCACGTCGAGCGCGCCGGACAGGCGTACCGCGAGCGGGATGTTGTCCACCGCGGAGGTGGCGGTGTCGAACTGGTTGAGGAACCAGTACCGCTGCTGGGCGGGCGAGAGCGGGATGCGCTCGGGCCGCGGTCCCGCGGTGAGTTCCGGCCTGGCCCTGCCGCTTCCGGCGATCGACTCGGCGCGGGCGGCCAGCGCGACCACCGTGGAGGCGTCGAACAGATCGCGCACCGCGAGCTGGGTGTCGAGCATCTTGCCCAGGCGGGCGATCACCTGGGTGGCCAGCAGCGAGTTGCCGCCGAGGGTGAAGAAGTCGTCGTCGAGACCGACTCGGGCCACCCCGAGCACGTCGCCGAAGGTGCTCGCCACGATCTCCTCGACCGGGGTCGACGGCGCGCGGAACGCCTTGACCTCGAACACCGGAGCGGGCAGCGCCTTGCGGTCGAGCTTGCCGGAGGCGTTGAGCGGGAACTCCTCGAGCACCACGAACGCCGAGGGCACCATGTAAGCGGGCAGTTCACCGGCCAGTCCGGCGCGGACGGCCTCGGTGTCGATCGAGCGGCCCGCCTCGGGCACGAGGTAGCCGACCAGCTGATCGCCGAGCCGCTCGTCCGAGCGCACCACGACGACCGCCTGCGCGACGGAATCGGAGGCGGTGAGCGCGGCTTCGATCTCGCCGAGCTCGATGCGCAGACCGCGCAGCTTCACCTGGAAGTCGGTGCGGCCCAGGTACTCCAGCTCCCCGTCGGCCGTCCAGGCCACCAGGTCACCGGTGCGGTACATCCGCTCCCCCGTGCCGTACGGGCTGGCCACGAACCGGTCGGCGGTCAGATCCGGACGCGCCACGTACCCGCGTGCCAGCTGCACGCCGGCCAGGTACAGCTCGCCCGCGACGCCCACGGGCACCGGATGCAGGCGCGAATCCAGCACGTGCACCCGGGTGTTGAACACCGGCGCACCGATCGGCACGGTCACCGTGTCGTCCTCGGTGACCTCGTGGAAGGTCACGTCGACGGCGGCCTCGGTCGGACCGTACAGGTTGTGCAGGCGGGCGCCGGTCAGCTCGCGCAGCTTCTGCGCGGTGACCGCGGGCAGCGCCTCGCCGGAGGCGAAGACATTGCGCAGGCCGGTGCACGCGTCCGCACCGTCCTGCGCGACGAACACCGACATCATCGACGGCACGAAGTGCGCCGTGGTGATGCGCTGACCGCTGATCAACTCGATCAGGTAGGCCGGGTCACGATGCCCGTCCGGCTTGGCCACGACCAGGCGCGCGCCGATCTGCAACGGCCAGAAGAACTCCCACACCGACACGTCGAAGGTCGCCGGGGTCTTCTGCAGCACCACGTCGGTGCGCGACAGCTCGTACTCCGACTGCATCCACACCAGGCGGTTGACGATCGCCGCGTGGGTGACCGCCACGCCCTTCGGACGACCGGTCGAACCGGAGGTGAAGATCACGTAGGCGGTGTTCGACGGCCGCAGCGGGGCGCGGCGATCGGCGTCGGTGAGCGGTGTGTCGGCGTAGCCGTCCGTTGCCAGGCGGTCGATCTCGATCGTCGGGGTCGAGCCGCCCGCGTCGAAACCGTCACCGCTGGTGGTCAGCACGCACACGGGGGCGGCCACGTCGAGCACATAGGCGATGCGCTCGGCCGGGTGATCCGGGTCGAGCGGCACATACGCGCCACCCGCCGCGCTCACCGCGTACATGCCGATGACCAGTTCCAGCGAGCGGCGCATGCCGAGCGCGACCATCGACTCCGGGCCGACGCCCAGATCCACCAGATGCCGCGCCAGGGTGTGCACGCGGGCGGCGAACTCGCCGTAGGACAGACTCGTCCCCTCGAACGTCAGCGCGACGGTCTCCGGGGTCCGTGCGGCCTGCGCCTCGAACATCGAGACCAGGGTGGCCTCGGTGTCGACCGGGCGTGCGGTGGCGTTCCACTGCGCGAGCTGGGTGCGCTCGATGCCGTCGAGCAGTTCCACGTCGCCGACCGGGACGCCGGGGTCTGCGACCACGGCGGACAGCATCCGCACCAGCCGCTCGGCGAAGGAGGCGACCGTCGGCGCGTCGAACATGTCGGCGGCGTAGGCGATCTCGGCGGTGGTGGCATCGGCGGTGGTGGTGAAGTTCAAGTGCAGATCGAACTTCGCGGTGACCACGTCCAGCGGCAGGCCGGAGACCTCCAGGCCGGGCAGCTCGAAGCTGGTCTCGCCGGTGTTCTGGAACGACAGCATCACCTGGAACAGCGGGTGACGGGCCTGCGAGCGGGCCGGGTTGAGCAGTTCGACCAGCCGCTCGAACGGCAGATCGGCGTGCCCGAAGGCGCCCAGGTCGATCTCCCTGATCCGGGCGAGCAGACCGGTGAACGACTCGGCCGGGTCGATCCCGCTGCGCAGCACGAGCGTGTTGACGAACATGCCGATGGCGTCGTCGAGCGCGGCCTCGCCGCGACCGGCGACCACGGTGCCGACGGCGATGTCGTCGCTGCCGGACAGTCGCGACAGCAGTGCCGCGAAGGCGGCGTGCACGACCATGAACAGGCTGGCGCCGTGCGTGCGGCCCAGCTCGTCGAGCCCGCTCACCAGCTCGGCGGACAGCGCGAACTCGTGCACCGCGCCGCGGTTGGAGGCCACCGCGGGGCGGGAGCGATCGGCGGGCAGATCCAGCTGATCGGGCAGCCCGGCCAGGGTCTTCGACCAGTAGGCGACCTGCGCGGAGATGACCGACTGCGGGTCGTCCTCCGAACCGAGCACCTCGCGCTGCCACAGCGCGTAGTCGGCGTACTGCACGGGCAGCGGGGCCCAGCCGGGCGCCGCGCCGCGCGAGCGAGCGGCGTAGGCGACCATCACGTCGCGGGCCAGCGGGCCCACCGACCAGCCGTCGCCGGAGACGTGGTGCACCACGAAGACCAGCACGTGGGTCACCGGCTGCGAACCGTCCACCGAACCGGCGACGCGGAACAACGCCGCACGCACCGGCACCGCGGCGGTGACGTCGAAGCCGGTGAGCACCAGCTCGGTCACCTTCTCGGCGAGTTCGGCCTCCTCTACCGGAATCGGGGTCAGATCCAGCGCGTTGCCCGGATCGCCCGCGGGCAGGATGACCTGCACGCCCTGCCCGTCGGCCGTCTCCGGGTACACGGTACGCAGCACCTCGTGCCGGTCGATCACGTCGGCCACGGCCAGCCGCAGCGCCTCGGTGTCGAGATCGCCGACCAGGCGCACCGCGAGCGGGATGTTGTTGACCGCGGTGTCGCTGTCGAAGCGGTTGAGGAACCACATGCGCTGCTGGGCCAGCGAGAGCGGGATGCGCTCGGGCCGCGGGCCGGCGACCAGCGCGCGACGCTGCCGGGTGCCCGCCTGTTCGGCGGTACGGGCCGCCAGCGCGGCCACCGTGGGCGCCTCGAAGAGTTCGCGCACGGCGAGACCGGCGTCGAGCGCCTCGTTGACACGGGCCACCACGCGGGTGGCCAGCAGCGAATTGCCGCCGAGAGCGAAGAAGTCGTCGTCGAGACCGACCTCGTCGATGCCGAGCAGTTCGGCGAAGACGTTCGCCACGGCCTGCTCGACCGGCGTGCTCGGGGCGCGGAAGCTCGCCGTGGAGACGAACTCCGGCTCCGGCAGGGCCCTGCGGTCGAGCTTGCCGTTCGGGGTCAGCGGCAGCGTCGCCAGCACGACGATCGCGTCCGGGACCATGTAGGCGGTCAGGAACCCGGCGACCTGGTCGCGCACCCCGGCCGGGTCGACCGTCGCGCCGGTGTCGGGCACGACGTAACCGACCAGACGGTCACCGGCGTGCGCGTCCGCGCGGACCAGGACGACGGCCTGCCGCACGCCCGCCACCTGCTCGAGCGCGGCCTCGATCTCGCCGAGCTCGATGCGGAAGCCGCGCAGCTGCACCTGCTGGTCGCTGCGGCCGGCGTATTCGATGTTCGCGTCCTCGGCGCCGCCGGCCCAGCGACCGACGTCGCCGGAGCGGTACATGCGCGAGCCGGGCTCGCCGAACGGGTCGGCCACGAACCGGGCGGCGGTCAGGCCGGGGCGGCCCAGGTAGCCGCGGGCCAACTGCTCGCCGGTCACGTGGATCTCACCCGCGACACCGATCGGCGCGGGGGCCAGGCGATCGTCGAGCACATAGGCCGACAGGCCGGGCAGGGCGCGACCGATGACGCTGGCCGGGTTGTCGGCGATCGCCTCGTCCAAGGCCAGATACGACACGTGCACCGTGGTCTCGGTGATGCCGTACATGTTGACCAGGCGCGGTGCGTCGGCCGGATGGCGTTCGTACCAACGGCGCAGCCGACGCAGATCCAGGGCCTCACCGCCGAAGATCACGTAGCGCAGCGCGAATTCGTCCGCCGCGCTCGTCCGGGACGCCCCGGAGGAGTCGGACGCCGCGGCCGCGGCCCGATCGGCCTCCATGAGCTGGTAGAACGCCGAGGGGGTCTGGTTGAGCACGGTGACCCGCTCGCGAACGAGCAGTTCGCGGAACAGCTCCGGCGAACGCGAGGTCAGGTAGTCGACCACGACCACCGAACCGCCGTAGGCCAGCGCGCACCACAGCTCCCACACCGAGAAGTCGAAGGCGTAGGAGTGGAACAGCGTCCACACGTCGGAGGAGTCGAACCCGAACAGCGGCTCGGTGTTGGCGAACAGCCGCACCGCGTCTCGGTGGGTGACCGCGACGCCCTTGGGCACACCGGTGGAGCCGGAGGTGTAGATGACGTAGGCCAGGTTGTCCGGGCGCAGCGGGGCCAGGCGATCGGCGTCGGTCACCGGCGCGTCACTGCCCGCCTCGGCCTCGGCCTCGACCAGCAGGACCACCGGAACGTCCACGGCGGGAACGGATTCGGCGTCCGCGCCGGTGGTGAGCACGCAGACCGGGGCGGCGTCGCTGAGCATGAACTCCAGACGCTGCACCGGGTAGGTGGTGTCCACCGGCACGTAGGCGGCGCCGGTCAGCAGCACCGCGTACAGCGCGACCGGCAGTTCCTCGGTCCGCGAAACAGCCACGGCCACCAGCGATTCCGGTCCGACGCCACGCCCGATGAGGGTGCGCGCGATCCGGCTCGCCCGGCGCCGGAGATCACCGAAGGTGAGGCTCGCGTCGCCGAAGCGGATGGCGGTGGCCTGCGGCGCGCTCGCGGCGCGGGCCTCGATGAGCGCGGGCAGGGTCGCCCCGGCCGCGTCGGGATCGGCGACGCCGGGGGTGTTCCACGCGCGCAGCACCAGCTCGCGTTCACCGGCGGTCAGCAGATCGATGTCGCCGACGACGGCGTTCGCGTCGGCCGAGACCGCACCCATGATGCGGGTCAGCCGCTCGGCGAAGCCGCCGACGGTGGACGCGTCGAACAAATCGGTGGCGTAGGAGAACTCGGCCGAGATGCCGGCGGGGGCGCCGTCGGCGTCGAGGTTCTCCACCAGCGTCAGCTGCAGGTCGAACTTGGCGGGAGGGATCGCCGGATCCACACCGGACACCGTCAGGCCGGGCAGCTCGAGTTCGGTGGGCGTGGTGTTCTGGAAGGTCAGCGCCACCTGGAACAGCGGGTGCCGCGACGGCGAGCGCACCGGGTCGAGCACCTCGACCAGCCGCTCGAACGGCACGTCGGCGTGCCCGAAGGCGTCCACGTCGACGCGGCGCACCTGGCGCAGCAGATCGGCGAAGGCCACCGCCGGGTCGATCTCGGTCCGCAGCACCAGGGTGTTGACGAACATGCCGATCAGGTCGTCGAGCGCGCGCTCGCCGCGGCCCGCGATCGGGGTGCCGATCGCGATGTCGCGGCTGTTGGACAGACGCGCCAGCAGCACCGCGAGCGCGGCGTGCACGACCATGAACAGCGTCGAATTGTGGTCGGCGGCCAGCGCGCGCAGCCCGGCGTGCACCTCGGCGTCGATGGTGAAGCCGTGGATGTCGCCGCGATGGGAGGTGACGGCCGGACGCGGGCGGTCGGCGGGCAGATCGAGCTGCTCGACCAGGCCAGCGAGTTCCCGCTTCCAGAAGTCGATCTGGCCCGCGATCAGCGATTCCGGATCGGACTCGTCGCCGAGCACCGCACGCTGCCACAGCGTGTAGTCGGCGTACTGGACCTCCAGTGGCGCCCACGCGGGTTCGCCGCCCTCGACGCGCGCACCGTAGGCGATCATCACGTCACGGGTCAGCGGGCCCATCGAGAAGCCGTCGGCGGAGATGTGGTGCACCACCAGCGCCAGCACATGCTCGGTGGGGCTGATCTCGAACAGCCGGGCGCGGAAGGGCACCTCGGCGGTCACGTCGAACGCGGTGAGCACCAGTTCGGCGATGCGCAGGCGCAGCTGCTCCTCGGTGGTCTCGATCGGGGCGAGATCCGGGATGACCTGCGCGGTCGGGACCACCTGCTGGTAGCCGACGCCGCCGATCTCCGGGTAGTAGGTGCGCAGCGACTCGTGCCTGGCCAGCACGTCGGCGACGGCGACCTGCAGGGCCTGCCGGTCCAGCAGGCCCGACATCCGCACCGCCACCGGGATGTTGTCGGCGGCCGCGGCGAGATCGTGCTCGCCGCCGGTGCCGAGTTCACGCCCGTTGCCGATGTTGAACCGGTTGAGGAACCACATGCGCTGCTGGGCGAGCGAGAGCGGCACCCGCTCCGGCCTGCGCTGCGGAACGAGCGGCGCCCTGGTCCCGGCGCCCGCCCGCGATTCGGTGCGGGCGGCCAGCGCGGCCACGGTGGAGACCTCGAACAGCTCGCGCACACCGAAATCGGTGTTCAGCGCGGCGGACAGCCGCGCGGCGACCTGGGTCGCCGACAGCGAGTTGCCACCGAGGGCGAAGAAGTCGTCGTCGAGACCGACCCGCTCCACGCCGAGCACCTCGGCGAAGGTGCGGGCCACGATCTCCTCGACCGGGGTGGTCGGGGCGCGGAACTGCGCCGCCTCGAAGCTCGGCGCGGGCAGCGCACGGCGATCCAGCTTGCCGGAGGCGTTGAGCGGGAACTCCTCGAGCGCGATGATCAGCGCGGGCACCATGTAGCCGGGCAGCTTGGCGCCCAGATCCTCGCGCACCAGATCCACGTCCAGCGTGGCGCCGGGGGCCAGCACCACGTAGGCGACCAGGTTCTCGTTGGCGCGCTGGTCGACGTGGCGCACGACCACCGACTGCGCGATCTCGGGCAGCGCGGTGAGCGTGGCCTCGATCTCGCCGAGCTCGATGCGCAGACCGCGCATCTTCACCTGGAAGTCGGTGCGGCCCAGGTACTCCAGCTCCCCGTCGGCCGTCCAGGCCACCAGGTCACCGGTGCGGTACATCCGCTGACCCGCGGCGAACGGATTCGCCACGAACCGGTCGGCGGTCAGGTCGGCACGGCGAACGTACTCGCGGGCCAGCTGATCGCCCGCCAGGTACAGCTCGCCCGCGACACCCACCGGGCTGGGCCGCAGTCGCGCATCCAGCACGTACACCTGGGTGTTGAACACCGGCGCGCCGATGGGCACAGCCACCGAGTCGGCCTCGGTCACCTGGTGGTAGGTGACGTCGACCGCGGCTTCGGTGGGGCCGTAGAGGTTGTGCAGCTGCGCGCCGGTCAGTTCCAGCAGGCGGTGCGCGGTGCGCGGCGGCAGCGCCTCACCGGAGGCGAACACCAGGCGCAGCGACTCGCAGCCGGTCCCGCCGGTCGCCGCGCTCCGCTCGCCGAGGGAGACCACGAACACCGCGAGCATGGACGGCACGAAGTGGACCGTGGTGATCCGCTCGGCGGCGATGATCTCGGCCAGGTAGGCCGGGTCGCGATGCCCGTCCGGCTTGGCCACGACCAGGCGCGCGCCGATCTGCAACGGCCAGAAGAACTCCCACACCGACACATCGAAGGTCGCCGGGGTCTTCTGCAGCACGGCATCGGCCGGGGTGAGGCCGTACTCGGACTGCATCCACACCAGGCGGTTGACGATCGCCGCGTGGGTGACCGCCACGCCCTTCGGACGACCGGTCGAACCGGAGGTGAAGATGACGTAGGCGGTGTTCGACGGCCGCAGCGGGCGACGGCGATCGGCGTCGGTGATCGGCGTCGTCGGCAAGCCGCCGAGATCGAGCAGGTCGATGCGGACCTGCGCGGTGTCGACCGGGAGGTCGGTGCCCGCGGTGAGCACACACACCGGATCGACGGTCTCGAGAATGTACTCGGTGCGCTCGACCGGATGATCCGGGTCCAGCGGCACATAGGCCGCACCCGCGACCGACACCGCGTACATGCCGACCACGAGGTCGAGCGAGCGCCGCATACCCAGTGCCACATAGGACTCCGGGCCGACGCCACGCTGGATCAGCCAGCGGGCCAGCTGGTGCACCCGGTCGGCGAACTCGGCATAGGACAGACTCGTCCCCTCGAAGGTGAGCGCGGGCGCGTCGGGAGTGCGCGCGACCTGCGCCTGGAACATCGAGGGCAGGGTCAGCGCTTCGCGACCGGACAGGCCGGAAAGCAATGCGGCGGGGTCGATCTCGTGCGCGGTGGCGTTCCAGCCGGTGACCACGAGTTCGCGCTCGGCGGCATCGAGCAGCTCGATGTCGCCGACGGCGCGCGCCGGGTCGGTGGTGATGGCGTCGAGCACCCGCACCAAGCGATCGGCGATGCGGCGCACGGTCTGCTCGTCGAACAGCCCACCCTGGTAGCCGGCGCGGATGCGCAGGCGCGAGTCCAGCTGCGCGATCAGCGTGAGCGGGTAGTGGGTGGCGTCAGCGGCGTCGATATCGGCCACGGCCATGCCGTCGATGTCGGCCGCCTGAGCCTGGATGCCCTCGGCGTCGACAGGGTAGGACTCGAACACCACCAGGGTGTCGAACAGCGCCCCGATGCCGACGGCCGACTGGATCTCGGCCAGGCCGACGTAGTGGTGGTCGAGCAGGTCGGCCTGCTCGCCCTGCACCCGGACCAGCAGCTCACGCGCCGACTCGGCCGGATCGAAGCGCACCCGCACCGGGACGGTGTTGATGAACAGACCCACCATCGACTCGACGCCCGCCAGCTGCGCGGGACGGCCGGACACCGTGGTGCCGAACAGCACGTCCTCGCTGCCCGCCATGTAGCCGACCAGCACGCCCCAGGCCACCTGCAGCACCGTGTTCGGCGTGACGCCCAGCGAACTGGCCAGCCCGGTCAGCCGCGCGGTCGCGGCCTCGTCCAGCTCGAACAGGTACTCGCCGGAGAGCGCGGTGATCTCGTGACCGGCGTCCGCCTTCGCCAACAGGGTCGGCTCGGAGACGCGATCCAGCGCCGAGCGCCACGCCGCCAGCGAGGCGGCCTTGTCCTGGCGCGCGGTCCACTCCAGGAAGTGTCGGTAGCTGCGCACCGAGGGCAGGGCCGAGGCATCGGCGTGGGTGGCGTAGAGCATGAGCAGGTCGCGCATGAGCAGCGGCATGGACCAGCCGTCGAGCAGGATGTGGTGGTTGGACACCACGAACTGCCAGCGGTCGGCGGCCACCTGGATCAGCGTGAACCGGATCAGCGGCGGCGCGGTGAGGTCGAACCGGCGCATCCGGTCGGCTGCGATCAGGTCCCGCGACTGCCCGGAACCGACGCGGTCGTGCTCGGTCCAGTCGACCCGGACGCTGTCGAGCACCACCTGGACGGCGGCGCCGTCGTGGTCGGAGACGAACGCGGTGCGCAGGTTGTCGTAGCGGTCCAGCAACGCCTGGGCGGCCGCGCGCAGGCGGACCGAGTCGACGCGGCCGGTCAGGGTCAGCACCGCCTGCGCGGTGTAGACGTCGACCGAGTGCTCGGCCATGCGGGCGTGGAAGTGCAGACCGGACTGCAGGGCCGACAGCGGCCACACGTCGGTCAGCGTCGGGAAGCGCTTCTCCCACCCGTCGATGTCGCGCTGAGTGGCGCGCACCAGGGCGAAGTCGGACGGAGTGTGCCCGCCCGCGTCGGCCGAATGGGCGTGCCGGGCGATGGCTTCCAGCGCGGCGATCCACAGCTGCGCGAACTCTCGCACCTCGGCGGCCGACAGCAGCGTGCTGGGGAAGCCGATATTGGCGGTCAGCTTCTCGCCGACCACGATGGCGTTCACGTCCAGCGGGGCCATGGCGGGCATGTCGGCGTCGTAGGCGCCGCCGAGCGCGCCCAGTTCCGGCGCGGGGGTCCAGCCGAAGCCGCGCAGCGCCTCGGGCACGTCGCCCTCGGAGACGCGGCCCAGGTAGTTGAAGCTCACCTGGCCGGGCAGACCCGCGGGCAGTTCCGCGGCGGTCTGCTCGTTGAGGTAGCGCAGCAGGCCGTAGCCGATGCCCTTGTCCGGCACCGACAGCAGCTGCTCCTTGACGGCCTTGACGGCCCTGCCGACCGCGTCGCCGCCGGTCATCGCCTCGTCGATGTCCACGCCGGACAGGTCGAAGCGGACCGGGAAGATCGCGGTGAACCAGCCGACCGTGCGCGACAGGTCCGCGCCGGGCACGACCTCTTCCTCGCGGCCGTGGCCTTCGAGGCGGATGAGCACCGGGTCGGCGGCGGCCGCGCCGGTGCGACGGGCCCGCCAGGTCGCGGTCGCCAGTGCCAGCGCGGTCAGCAGGCCGTCGTTGACGCCGCCGTGGAACAACGCGGGCACCGTGGTGAGCAGCGCCTTGGTGACCTCGGGCGAGACCTCGACGGCGACCTTCTCGATCGTGGCGGAGACGTCCACGGCCGGATCCATCGCACGCTCGGTGAGCAGCGGATCGGCGGTGTGGGCCACCTCGCGCCAGTAGTCCAGCTCGGCGACCCGCCCGGGGCTGGTCGCTTCCGCGGCCAACGCGTGTGCCCAGGCCCGCATGGAGGTGGCCGGAGCCACGAGTTCGGGCTGTTGCCCGGCGCTGAGCTGACCCCAGGCCGCGACGAAGTCGGGCACCAGGATGCGCCAGGAGACGCCGTCGACCACCAGGTGGTGGGCCACCACGACCAGCCTGCCCATCCGGTGCGGGGCGGCCGGGTCCAGCCACACGAACCGGATCACCGCGCCGGTGGCGGGGTCGAGCCGGTCCAGCGCGGAATCCACCGCGGTGGAGGCGATGTCGAGCAGCTGCTCATCGCCGGCGTCGGCCGGGTACTCGACCCGCTCGACCAGCGCGTCGACGTCGACGGTGCCGGGCGCGGCGGTCTCGACGACCCACGCGGTGCGGTTGTCGACCGACGAGGCGTCGCCCCGGTCCGCCGTGGTGTCCCCGCCGGTCGGCACGGCGTCGGCGCGGTACAGGCGCGCGCGCAGCATGTCGTGGCGGTCGACGACCGCGCCGACGGTGGCGACGATGCCCGCGCGGTCGATGCCCGCGGGCAGCTCCAGCGCGAGGGTCTGGTTGAACCGCCCGAACGAGCCCGGCCGTTCGGCCATGAAGCGCACCACCGGGGTGAGCGGCATCTCGCCGACACCGCCGCCCGCGGGCTCGGCCAGCCTGGCCACGGTGGCCGCGCCGACCTCGGCGGTCTCGGCGACCGCGGCCAGACCGGCGACGGTCTTCTGCTCGAAGACGTGGCGCGGGGTGAACACCACGCCGCGCGCCTTGGCACGCGAGACCAGCTGGATGGAGACGATCGAGTCGCCGCCCAGGGCGAAGAACGAGTCGTCCACGCCGACCCGCTGAACGCCGAGCACCTCGGCGAACACCTCGGCGATGATCTGCTCGACCGGCGTGCGCGCGGCACGGAAGACCACCTCGGCCGCGAACACCGGCTCCGGCAGCGCCTTGCGGTCCAGCTTGCCGACCGGAGTCAGCGGCACCCGGTCGATCACCATGATCGACGAGGGCACCATGTAGGCGGGCAGGCGCTGCTCGACGTGCCCGGTCAGCGTCGCCACATCGATCGAACGACCGGGCGCGGCAACGACATAGGACACCAGCACGGTCGCGCCCGCGGCGTTGTCGTGGCCGACGGTGACCGCGAAGTCGACGCTGTCGTGCGAGGCGAGCGCGGCATCGATCTCGCCGAGTTCGATGCGGAAGCCGCGCACCTTGACCTGGAAGTCGGAGCGGCCCACGTATTCGACTTCGCCGGTGCGGGTCCAGCGGACCACGTCGCCCGTGCGGTACATGCGCGCACCCGGCTCGGAGCTGTCGCCGGAGAAGGGATCGGCGACGAAACGGTCGGCGGTCAGGCCGGGGCGGGCGTGATAGCCGCGCGCCAGCTGGATGCCCGACAGGTACAGCTCACCCGCGACGCCCACCGGCACCGGCCGCAGCCGGTTGTCCAGGACGAGCGAACGCATACCGCGGATCGGTCCGCCGATGGTCACCAGCTCGCCCGGGGTGAGGGCGTCGCTGATGTTGGTCATGATGGTGGTCTCGGTCGGGCCGTAACCGTTGTGGAAGGCCCGGATCCGACCGGTGTCGCCCAGCGGGACAGCCCACTTCGCGACCAGTTCCGGCGGGCACGCCTCGCCACCGGCGACCAGCACCCGCAGGGTGTCCAGACCGGCCGGGTCGAAGGTGGCCAGCGCCGCCGGGGTGATGAACGCGTGCGTGACCCGCTCGCGGCGGATCAGCTCGGAGAGCTCCTCGCCGCCGTAGACGCCCGGCGGCACCACGACCAGCGCGCCGCCCGCGCCGAGCGCCAGCAGCAGCTCGAGGATCGAGGCGTCGAAGCTGGGCGAGGCGAAATGCAGTGCGCGGGTGTCGGAGTCGATGTCATAGCGCCGCACCTGCTCGGCCCGGAAGTTGGCCAGGCCTGCGTGGGTGACCACGACGCCCTTGGGCACACCGGTGGAACCGGAGGTGTAGATGACGTAGGCGGGCTGCTCCGGCCGCGTCGGGCGCACCCGGTCCGCGTCGGTGATCGGGCCGCCGTCGAAGGCGCTGAGGTCGAGATCGTCGAGCACCAGCCAGCGGGTCGAGCCGGGCAGGCCGTCGAGCACCGAGGCCACGGTCAGGCCGATCGGCGAACCGGAGTCGGTGACCATGTGCGCGATGCGTTCGGGCGGGTAGTTCGGGTCCACCGGCACGAAGGCCGCGCCGGTCTTGGACACCGCCCACGCCGCGAACACCGAGTCCGCCGATCGCGGCACGCCGACCGCGACCAGATCCTCGGCGCCGATGCCCTCGGCGATGAGCAGCCGGGCCAGGCGGTTGGACCGCTCGTCGAGCTGGCCGTAGGACAGAGTTGTCCCCTCGAACACGACAGCGGGTGCGGCCGGATCGTGCGCGGCGGCCTCGGCCAGCAGCTCCGGCAGGGTGCGTGCGGACACGGCGGGCGCGCCGGTGCGGGCGATCAGGTCGGCCTGCTCGGCGACGTCGAGTACGTCGATCGCGCCGACGGCCGTGGTGGGATCGGCGGCGATGGCGGTCAGCACCCGCTCCCAGCGGCGCACGATCTGCTCGGCGGTGTCGGCGTCGAACAGTTCGGTGGCGTAGGTCAGCGCCAAGGTCATCGCCCCGGCACCGGCCTGGGCCGAATCGGCCCGCTCACCGGAATCGCCTGCGGCCGAGCCGTTCTCCGACAGGGTGAACTGCAGGTCGAAGCGGGCGACGTTCTCTTCCAGGTCGAGCGCGGCCACCGAGAGACCGGGCAGTTCCAGCGTGGCGCGGTCCAGGTTCTGGAAGGCCAACATCACCTGGAACAGCGGGTTGCGCGCCTGCGAGCGCTCCGGCGCCAGCAGTTCCACCAGCCGCTCGAACGGGACGTCGGCATTGCCGTAGGCGTCCAGATCGGCGCGGCGCACCCGCTCGAGCAGGTCGGTGAAGGACTCGGTCTCGTCGACGCCGGTGCGCAGGACCAGGGTGTTGACGAACATGCCGACCAGGTCGTCGAGCGCCGCCTCACCGCGACCGGCGATCGGGGTGCCGACGGTGATGTCGTCGGAGCCCGACAGCCGGGCCAGCAGCACCGCCAGCGCGGAGTGCACGACCATGAACAGCGAGGCGCCGTGCGCGCGGGCCACCGTGTCCAGCGCCGCCATCAGCTCGGCGGGCAGTTCGGTGCTCAGCGTGGCGCCGCGATGGGAGGCCACCGCGGGACGCGGGCGGTCGGTGGGCAGCGCCAGTTCGTCGGCGATGCCCGACAGCGCGCGCTGCCAGTGCGCCACCTGGCGCGCCATCAGCGAATCCGGATCGGATTCGTCGCCGAGGGTCTCGCGCTGCCAGAGCGCGAAGTCGGCGTACTGCACCGGCAGCGGCGCCCAGCCGGGCACGCTGTCGTGGGTGCGGGCGGTGTAGGCGGTCATCACGTCGCGGGTCAGCGGGCCCATGGAGAAGCCGTCGGCCGCGATGTGGTGTACGACCACGACCAGCACGTGCTCGGCCGCGCCGTCCTGGTTCGCGCCGTCCTGGTTCGCGCCGTCCTGGTTCGAGCCGTCGTCGTTCGCGACCGCGAAGAGCCTGCTGCGCAGCGGAACCTCTTCGGCCACATCGAAACCGGCGCCGACGAACTCGGTCACCGCCTCGACCAGCCGGTCCGCGCCGACCGTCACCGGGCGCAGCTCGATGTCGATCTGCTCGGCCGGGACCACGACCTGCACCGGGGTGCCGCCGTGCTCGGGGTAGCGGGTGCGCAGCGACTCGTGCCTGCGCACCACGTCGGCCAGCGCCAAGCGCAGCGCGGCCACGTCCAGCTCACCGGTCAGGCGAATGGCGATGGGCAGGTTGTAGGTCGCCGAAGAGGTGTCGTACTTGTTGAGGAACCACATGCGCTGCTGCGCGTAGGACAGCGGCACCAGTTCGCCGGTGTCGCGCGGGCGCGCGGTCAACGCGACCGCGGCGGGGCCGCCGGTGTGCGATTCGACGCGCGCGGCCAGCGCTTCCACGGTGGAGGCCTCGAACAGCGTGCGCACCGGCACCGTGGTGCCCAGCGCCGCACCGATCCGGGCCGCCACCCGAGTGGCGATCAGCGAGTTGCCGCCCAGGTCGAAGAAATCGTCGTCGACACCGACGCGCGGCAGGTCCAGCACCTCGGCGAAGACCGCCGCGACCGCCTCCTGCACCGGGGTGACCGGCGCGCGGAACGTCTTGGCCTGCATCGCGGGCGCGGGCAGCGAACGACGGTCCAGCTTGCCGTTGACGGTGAGCGGAATCCACTCCAGCCGCACCAGCGCCGAGGGCACCATGTAGGACGGCAGCCGCTCGCCCGCACCGGCGCGCACCGCGTCCAGATCCGGGGTGACACCCGGCTCGGCCACGACGTAGGCGACGATGCGCTGATCGCCCGGCTGGTCCTCGCGCACGACGACCGCCGCTTGGGCGATGCCGGGCTGTGCCAGCACGGCCGACTCGATCTCACCGAGTTCGATGCGGAAGCCGCGCACCTTCACCTGATCGTCGGCGCGCCCCAGGTACTCGAGTTCGCCCGACCGGTTCCAGCGCGCCAGGTCGCCGGTGCGGTACAACCGCTCGCCCGCGACGTCCGCGCCGGCCAGCGGGTTCGCCACGAACCGGACCGCCGACAGATCGGGACGGCCCAGGTAGCCGCGCGCCAACTGCGGGCCCGCGACATAGATCTCGCCCGCGACGCCCACCGGCACCGGCCGCAGCCGGTTGTCGAGCACGTAGAGCTTCAGGCCGGCGATGGCACGACCGACGATGCTGCCCGCGGCCCCGGCGATCGTCTCGGCGTCCAGCGCGCGGTAGGACACGTGCACCGTGGTCTCGGTGATGCCGTACATGTTCACCAGCAGCGGCGACGCATCACCGTGCCGGGCGACCCAATCCGACAGGCGGCGCAACTCCAGCGCCTCGCCGCCGAACACCACGTAGCGCAGCGCGAGCGGCGCCGCGTCCGGCGCGGCGGTGCGGTCCGCCTCGGCCAGCTGGTAGAACGCCGACGGTGTCTGGTTGAGCACCGTCACGCGCTCGGCGCGCAGCAGTTCCAGGAACTGCTCGGGCGAGCGCGAGGTGTAGTAGTCGACGACCACCACGGTGCCGCCGAACAGCAGCGGACCCCACAGCTCCCACACCGAGAAGTCGAAGGCGTAGGAGTGGAACAGCGTCCACACGTCCTCGGGACCGAAACCGAAATCGCGGTCGGTATTGGCCATCAGGCGCACCACATTGCGGTGCGCGACCGCCACGCCCTTGGGGCGACCGGTCGAACCCGAGGTGTAGATGACGTAGGCGACGTTGTCCGGGGACAACGGAGCGGTGCGATCGGCGTCGGTGATCGGCGCGTCGTCGGCGTCCTCCATGTCGCCGGTCTCCACGCCGTACCCGTCCACTTCCACCACGGGCAGGCCGGCGGGGACCTCCACCTCGACGGTCGAATCCAGCACGACGCTGGTGGGACGGGAATCCGAGAGCACGTAGGCGATGCGGTCGGCCGGGTAGGTCGGGTCCACCGGCACGTAGCCCGCGCCGGTCTTGACGACCGCGAGCAGCGCGATCACCAGATCCAGCGAGCGCGGCAGGATCACCGCGACCAGCGACTCCGGTCCCGCACCGTCCTCGATCAACCTGCGCGCCAGTACATTCGCGCGCCGGTCCAGTTCGGCGTAGGTCAGTGAATCCGCGCCGAAGCGGCCCGCGACCCGATCAGGGTGCGCGGCGACCATCCGGTCGAACAGCGAGGCCAGGGTCGCACCGGTGTCGGCGAAGCGGCCGGTGCCGCCGTCCGCGCCGGCCGAGACCCAGCGCTGGGACAGGTCGAGGCGCTCGATCTCACCGAGCAGGTCGATGTCACCGACCACCGCGGTGGCGTCCTCGGCGACGCCGCGCAGGATGCGCACCAGGCGATCGGCGAAGGAGGCGACGGTCTCCGGGTCGAACAGTTCGCTCGCGTAGTTCCACGACAGCGCCAGCGCGCCGTCGGCGCCTTCACCGACGGTCAGCTGGATGTCGAATTTCGCGGTGCCCGCGTCGAAGTCGACGATGTCGAGATCCAGGCCGGGCAGCGAGATGGTGCCCGCCTCGTTCGCCGAGGCCGCCTCGAAGGTGAGGCCGACCTGGAACAGCGGGTGGTGAGCCTGCGAACGGGCGGGGCTGAGCACGTCGACCAGCTGCTCGAACGGCACGTCGGCGTGCGCGAACGCGGCCAGGTCGGTGCGGCGCACCTGGGCGAGCAGTTCGCTGAACGTCGTGCCGGGCTCGACCTGGCTGCGCAGCACGAGGGTGTTGACGAACATGCCGACGATGTCGTCGAGCGCGCGTTCGCCGCGACCGGCGATCGGGGTGCCGATCGCGATGTCGGTGCTGTTGGACAGGCGCGCGGCCCAGGTGGCCAGCGCGGCGTGCACGACCATGAACAGGGTGACGCCGTGCGCGCGCGCCACGTCGTTCAGCGCGCGATGCAGTTCGGCGTCCACCGAGAAGTGGTGCAGTCCACCGGCGTTGGAGGCGATCTCCGGGCGCGGCCGGTCGGCGGGCAGCTCGATCTGGTCGGGCAGATCGGCCAGTTGGCCGGTCCAGTAGGCCAGCTGCGCGGCGGCCACCGACTCCGGATCGTCCTCGCTGCCCAGGACAGACCTCTGCCACAGGGTGTAGTCGGCGTACTGCACGTCCAGCGGGGCCCAGTTCGGGGCCTCGCCGCGGGTGCGCTCGGTGTAGGCCACGACGATGTCGCGCAGCAGCGGGCGCAGCGAGAAACCGTCGGCGCTGATGTGGTGCATGACCAGCACCAGCAGGTTGTTGCGCTGGTCGAGGGTCAGCAGGGTCGCGCGGAAGGCGATCTCGGTGGTGACGTCGAAGTGCGCGCTCGCCAGCTCCACCACGCGCCGCGGCGCGTCGGCGGCGGGCACCCATTCGGTGTCCAGGTCCACCCGCGCCTCGTCGGCGGGCAGCACGCGCTGGTAGCCCTGGCCGTCCACCTCGGGGTAGACGGTGCGCAGGGTCTCGTGCCTGGCCACCACGTCGCGGATCGCCGCGCGCAGCGCCACGGCGTCCAGCTCGCCGGTCAGCCGGACCGCGACCGGGATGTTGTTGACGGCGGTGCGGTTGTCGAAGCGGTTGAGGAACCACATCCGCTGCTGCGCGGGCGAGAGCGGCACCAGCTCGACGGTCGCGCCGTCGGCCAGGGTGACCGGCTCGGGCCGCGGCTGCGCGGTCAGCGCGGGCTTGCCGGGACCGCCGGTGGCGCTGTCCACCTTGGCGGCCAACGCCGCGACGGTGGATGCCTCGAACAGGGTGCGCAACGGGATATGGGTGTCCAGCGCGGCGCCGAGGCGGGCCGCCAGCTGAGTGGCGACCAGCGAGTTGCCGCCCAGGACGAAGAAGTCGTCGTCCAGGCCGACCCGCTCCAGGCCGAGGATGTCGCCGAAGGCGCTGGCCACGATCTGCTGCACCGGGGTGACCGGGGCCTGGAAGGTCTTGGCCTCGAACGCCGGTTCCGGCAGCGCCTTGCGGTCGAGCTTGCCGGAGGCGTTGAGCGGGAAGGCGTCGAGCACCACGAACGCGGCGGGCACCATGTAGGCCGGAAGCTGTTCGGCCAGCACCGCCTTCACCGCGTCCAGCCCGATGGTGAAGTTCGGTTCGGCGATCAGGTAGGCCACCAACTGGTCGCCGGTGCGCTCGTCGTGGCGGACCACGACGACCGACTGCGAGATCTGCGGCAGCGCGGTGAGCGCGGACTCGATCTCGCCGAGCTCGATGCGCTGGCCGCGCAGCTTGACCTGGAAGTCGGTGCGGCCCAGGTACTCCAGTTCCCCGCCGGGGGTCCAGGCCACCAGGTCGCCGGTGCGGTACATGCGCGCGCCGTGCGCGAACGGGTCGGCGACGAAACGCTCTGTGGTCAGGTCGGGGCGGGTGACATAGCCGTAGGCCAGCTGCGCGCCCGCCAGGTACAGCTCGCCCGGCACGCCGACCGGGACCGGCCGCAACCGCGAATCCAGCACGTAGACCTGGGTGTTGAACACCGGGGCGCCGATCGGCACGGTCACCGTGTCGGCGGCGGTGACCTCGTGGAAGGTCACCTCGACGGCGGCCTCGGTCGGGCCGTACAGGTTGTGCAGGCGGGCGCCGGTCAGCTCGCGCAGACGCTGCGCGGTGACCGCGGGCAGGCCCTCGCCGGAGGCGAAGACATTGCGCAGACCGGTGCACTCGGCCGCGCGCGGCTCGGTGACGAACAGCGACATCATCGACGGCACGAAGTGCGCGGTGGTGATCTGCTCGTCGATGATCAGCTGCGCCAGGTAGGCCGGGTCGCGATGGCCGTCGGGACGGGCGATCACCAGGCGCGCGCCGACCTGCAGCGGCCAGAAGAACTCCCACACCGACACGTCGAAGGTCGCGGGGGTCTTCTGCAGGACCACGTCGTCGGCGGCCAGCCCGTACTGGGCGTGACCCCAGACCAGGCGGTTGACGATCGCGGCATGGCTGACAGCCACGCCCTTGGGGCGACCGGTGGAACCGGAGGTGAAGATGACGTAGGCGGTGTTGCCGGTGCGCAGGGGCCGGTGCCGGTCGGCATCGGTCAGCGGCTCGTCGGAGTAGCCGGACAGGTCGAGCTGATCGATGCGGACCTGGCGCGCGAGCGTCACGTCGAGGTCCGAACCGGAGGTCAGCACGCAGACCGGTCCCGCGGTCTCCAGGATGTGCTCGATGCGCTCGGCCGGGTTGTCCGGGTCCAGCGGCACGTAGGCGCCACCGGCCGCGCTGATCGCGTACATGCCGACCAGCAGGTCCATAGAACGCCGGATACCGAGACCGACATACGATTCCGGGCCGACGCCGTTGTCCTTGAGCCAGCGCGCCAGGCGGTGCACCCGGCTCGCGAACTCGGCGTAGGACAGACTCGTCCCCTCGAAGGTGAGCGCGGTCGCGTCGGGAGTGCGCGCGACCTGCGCCTCGAACATGGCCACCAGGGTCGCCGCGGCGTCGACCACCGGCGCGGTGAGCGCGGCGTCGACGGCGAATTCGGTGTCGTTCCACTGCCGGACGACGAGATCACGTTCGGCGGCGTCGAGCAATTCCAGATCGCCCACCGCGGCGCGCGGCGCGGCCGCGATGCCGCGCAGTACGCGCAGGAAGCGGGCGGCGAAGGCCTCGGCGTAGCCGGCGTCGAACAGGTCGGTGGCGTAGACCAGCTCGGCATCCATCTCGGCGTCGGCGCCGGGGATCTCGCTGAGCGTCAGCTGCAGGTCGAACTTGGCCGTCGGCGGGTCGATGCCCAGTTCCTCGACGGTCAGGCCGGGCAGCTCCAGCGAGGTGCGGCCCAGGTTCTGGAACGAGAGCATCACCTGGAACAGCGGGTGCCGCGCCTGCGAACGGGTTGGGTTGAGCACCTCGACCAGCCGCTCGAACGGCACGTCGGCGTGCGCGAAGGCCTGCAGGTCACGTTCGCGGACCTGGGCGAGGAGGTCGGTGAACGAAGCCCCTGAATCCACTCGAGTCCGCAGCACCAGAGTGTTGACGAACATGCCGACCAGGTCGTCGAGCGCCTGCTCGCCGCGACCGGCCACCGGAATGCCGATGGCGATGTCCTCGCCGCCGGACAACCGCGACAGCAGTGTGGCGAAGGCGCCGTGCACCACCATGAACAGCGTGGTGCCGCCGGCGTGCGCGACCCGGTTGAGCTCGTCGATCAGCGCGCCGGGCACCCGGAAGCGGTGCGTGCCCGCCCGGTAGCTCGCCACCGTCGGGCGCGGCTTGTTGACCAGGCGCAGTTCCTCGGGCAGATCGGCCAGCGCGGTGCGCCAGTAGTCGAGCTGCTCGGAGATCAGCGAGGTGCGGTCGTCCTCGTCGCCGAGGGTCTCGCGCTGCCACAGCGCGAAGTCGATGTACTGCACGGCCAGCGGCTGCCAGCCCGGCTCGGTGTTGCCGGTACGGGCGACGTAGGCGGTCATCAGGTCGCGCACCAGCGGTCGCATCGAGAAACCGTCGGCGGCGATGTGATGGACCACCAGCGCCAGCACGTAGTCGCGTTCGCCGAGCTCGTGGATGCGCAGGCGCACCGGCGGCTCGGCGGTCACGTCGAAGCCGCCGTTGACGAATTCGTAGAGCTTGCCGAGCAGTGCGCGCTCGTCCACCTCGACCACGTCGAGCTCGGGGATGGCCCGGGCGGCGGGCAACACGCGCTGGTAGGCCACGCCGTCGTGGGACGGGTACACGGTGCGCAGCGTCTCGTGCCGCGCGATCACGTCGGCGACCGCGCCACGCAACGCGGCCAGATCGAGCAGGCCGCGCAGCCGCACCACGGCCGGGATGTTGTAGGTGCTCGCCGCTCCCGCCGACTCCGGGCCGGTGTCGAAGCGGTTGAGGAACCACATGCGCTGCTGAGCCAGCGACAGCGGCGGGTGTTCGGGCCGCTGTCCGGCCGTGAGCGCTTGGCGCACACCGGTTCCGGCGTGCGATTCGACCCGCGCGGCGAGCGCGCCGACGGTCGGGGCCTCGAACAGCGCGCGCACACCGATCTCGGTGTTCAGCGCTTTGCTCAGCCGTGCGGCGACCTGGGTGGCGACCAGCGAGTTGCCGCCGAGGCCGAAGAAGTCGTCGTCCACGCCGACGCGGTCCACGCCGAGCAGGTCGGCGAAGATGTCGGCGACGATCTCCTCGATCGGGGTCGCCGGGGCGCGGAAGGTCTTGGCCTCGAAGACCGGCGCGGGCAGCGCCTTGCGGTCCAGCTTGCCCGAGGCGTTGACCGGGAACTCGTCGAGCACGACGATCGCCGAGGGCACCATGTAGCCCGGCAGGCTCGCGGCCAGCCCGGACTTCACCGCGTCGAGGGCGAACGGGGTCTCCTGGTCGGTCACCACGTAGCCGACGAGCTGGTCGCCCGCGTGCGGATCGGTGCGCACGACCACGACCGACTGGGCGACACCGGGCTGGGCCAGCAGCGCGGCCTCGATCTCGCCGAGCTCGATGCGCAGACCGCGCAGCTTCACCTGGAAGTCGGTGCGGCCCAGGTACTCCAGCTCCCCGGCGGCGGTCCAACGCACCAGGTCGCCGGTGCGGTACATGCGCGCGCCCGCGCCACCGTAGGGGTTGGCCACGAAACGGTCCGCGGTCAGATCGCTGCGGCCCAGGTAGCCCAGGGCCAGCTGATCGCCCGCCAGGTACAGCTCACCCGCGACACCCGGTGCGACGGGGTGCAGACGCGCGTCGAGCACGAACACCTCGGTGTTCCACACCGGACGGCCGATCGGCACCGCGACGGTGTCGGCGTCGGTGACCTCGTGATAGGTCACGTCGACGGCGGCCTCGGTGGGGCCGTACAAGTTGTGCAGGCGGGCGCCGGTCAGCTCGCGCAGACGCTGCGCGGTGGGCGCGGGCAGGGCCTCACCGGAGGCGAAGACCTGCCGCAGGCGCAGCGCGGGCAACGACGCGTCGCCGTTGCCGGTGCTGTGATCGGTGCCGAGCGTCGAGACGAACACCGACAGCATGGACGGCACGAAGTGCGCGGTGGTGATGCCTTGTTCGGCGATGATCTGCGCCAGGTACACCGGATCGCGGTGCCCGTCGGGCTTGGCGACGACCAGGCGCGCACCGGTCTGCAAGGGCCAGAAGAACTCCCACACCGACACATCGAAGGTGGCCGGGGTCTTCTGCAGCACGGCGTCGGCGGCGCCGATCGGGTACTGCGCCTGCATCCACAGCAGGCGGTTCACGATCGCGGCGTGACCGACCGCCACGCCCTTCGGACGGCCGGTCGAACCGGAGGTGAAGATGACGTAGGCGGTGTTGCCCGGCCGCGCGATCGGTGCGGCGGCCGGGGCCGCGGAGATCTCCTGGCCGTCGGCGAGCAGGTCCTCGACGTAGTGCGTCGGCACGGTGGCGTCGACCACGTCGGCGAACCCGTCGCGACGGGTGGTGAGCACCAGCGCGGGCACGGCGGTGTCGAGAATGTGCTTGATGCGGTCGCCCGGCTGATCCGGGTCGAGCGGCACGTACGCGCCACCGGCGGCCAGTACCGCGTACATGGCCACAACCAGCTCGGTGGACCGGCGAATGCCCAGTGCCACCAGCGATTCCGGGCCGACGCCCGCGACGGTCAACCGGCTCGCGACGCTGTGCACCCGCGCGCTCAGCTCGGCGTAGGTCAGCGACTCGTCGGCGCACACCAGCGCGACCGCGTCGGGGGTCGCCTCGACCTGGGCCCGGAACAGCGACACCAGTGTGTGCTGCGAGGGCACGTCGTGGGCGGTGTCGTTCCAGCCCGACAGCACCTGATGCTGTTCCTGCGGGGCCAGCAGGTCGATGTCGCCGATCGGGACGTCGGGGTCGGCGATGACCGCGGCCAGCACCCGGTCCAACCTGCGCGCGAACGCCGCGACCGTCGATTCCTCGAAAAGGTCCAGGGCGTAGGAGAACTCGGCCGACATACCGGCCAGCTCGCCGCGCTCGTCGTGGGCTTCCTGCAGGGTCAGTTGCAGGTCGAACTTGGCCAGCCCGGCGTCGTAGTCGATGCCGCTGACCGACAGGCCGGGCAGCTGCAGGCTGGCCTGCTTGGTGTTCTGGAACGCCAGCAGCACCTGGAACAGCGGATGGCGGGCCTGCGAGCGGGCCGGGTTGAGCACCTCGACCAGTCGCTCGAAGGGCACGTCGGCGTGCGCGAAGGCCTGCAGGTCGGTCTCGCGGGCCTGATCGAGCAGGTCGGCGAAGCTCGCCGAACCGGATACCTCGGTGCGCAGCACCAGAGTGTTGACGAACATGCCGATCAGATCGTCGAGCGCGGCCTCACCGCGCCCGGCGACCGGGGTGCCGATGGCGATGTCGGAGGTGCCCGACAGCCGCGCCAGCAGGACCGCCAGCGCGCTGTGCATGACCATGAACAGCGAGGCGTTGTAGCGGCGGCCGAGCTCGACCAGAGCGTTCTGGGTCTCGCCGGAGATCACGAACGGGTAGGTGCCGCCCCGGTAGGAGGCGGCGGCCGGGCGCGGGTGGTCCGCGGGCAGCACCAGTTCGTCGGGCAGATCGTCGAGCTGGCGGGCCCAGTAGGCGATCTGGCTGGAGATGAGCGAGGCCGGATCGTCCTCGGAGCCGAGCACCTCGCGCTGCCACAGCGCGTAATCGGCGTATTGGACCGGCAATTCGGCCCACGCCGGAGCCTCCCACGAGGTGCGCGCCGCGTAGGCGAGCATCACGTCGCGGGCCAGCGGCACCATCGACCAGCCGTCGGCGGAGATGTGGTGCACGACCATGCCGAGCACGAACTCCGAGTCGTTGATCTCGAACAGCCGGGCGTGCAGCGGGACTTCGCTGGTGACGTCGAAGGCCACCGACGCCAGGTCGACCAAGTGGTCGATCAGGGTGTCCTCGGTGACGCGGTACGGGGTCAGGTCGGGCACGATCTGGGCCGCGTCGAGCACCACCTGCACGGGGCCGTTCTCGGTCTCCGGGAAAACCGTGCGCAGCGACTCGTGCCGGTCGATGACGTCGATGACCGCGACCTGCAGCGCGGCGATGTCCAGATCGCCGGACAGCCGCATGGCGACCGGGATGTTGTAGGCGACATTGGAGTCGTCGAACCGGTTGAGGAACCACATGCGCTGCTGCGACAGCGACAGCGGCACCTGCTCCGGGCGGTCCTTGGCGACCAGCGCCTTGCGCGCGCCGTCACCGGCCTGGGTCTCCACCCGCGCCGCCAGCGCGGCCACGGTGGATGCCTCGAACAGCATCCGCACCGGCACCCTGGTGTCCAGGGCGATGCCGAGGCGGGAGGCCACCTGGGTGGCGATCAGCGAGTTGCCGCCCAGGTCGAAGAAGTCGTCGTCGACGCCGACGCGCGGCAGGCCGAGCACCTCGCCGAAGATCTGCGCGACGATCTCCTCGATCGGCGTCGTCGGCGCGCGGAACTCGCGCACCTCGAACACCGGCGCGGGCAAAGCTTTGCGATCGAGCTTGCCGGAGGCGTTGAGCGGGAACTCGGCCAGCGCCATGACGACCGAGGGCACCATGTAGGCGGGCAGCCTGCGGCGCAGCGCGGTCTTGACGTCCTCGGTGTCGATCTCGTCCACCGGGGCCGAATCGCTCGAGCCCGAGCCGACCACGTAGGCGACCAGCTGGTCGCCCGCGACGGTGTCGATGACCAGTACCGCGGCCTGGGTGATCGCGTCCTGCTCGAGCAGCGCCGACTCGATCTCGCCGAGTTCGATGCGCTGGCCGCGGAACTTGACCTGGAAGTCGGTGCGGCCGATGTACTCGAGCACGCCCACCCCGGACGGCGCCGCACGGCGGATGTCGGCGACGACGGAATCGGAACCGCCGTGCTGGTCGACCTTCCAGCGCACCAGGTCGCCGGTGCGGTAGAGCCGTTCGCCCGGCGCGCCGAACGGGTCGGCGACGAAGCGCTCGGCGGTCAGATCGGGGCGGCCGAGGTAGCCGCGCGCGATCTGCGCGCCCCCCAGGTACAGCTCACCCGCGACACCGGCGGGCACCGGACGCAGCGCCTCGTCCAGGACGTACGCGCGCGCGTTCCACACCGGACGGCCGATCGGCACCGAAGAGCCGTTGGCGCCCACCCGCCAGGAGGTGGCGTTGACGGTGAATTCGGTAGGACCGTAGAGGTTGAGCACGGCCGCCGGGCTGAGCCGGCGGAACAGCGCCACCGTGGCGGGCGTGAGCGCCTCGCCGCCGACGAAGACCGCGCGCAGCGAGGTGCATTCGGCGGCGGGCGCGGTCGCTGCGAACACCGACAGCAGCGAGGGCACGAACGAGGTCATGGTGACCTGGTGCCGCCAGATCACCTCGGACTGGTACAGCGGATCGCGATGCCCGTCGGGCGCGGCGATGATCATCTCCGCGCCGACGATCAGGGTGGCGAACAGCTCCCACACCGAGGCGTCGAAGGTGAACGGCGTCTTGTGCAGCACGACGTCGGTCTCGTCGATGCCGCTCTCGGCGATCTTCCAGGCCATCTGGTTCAACAGCGCGGCATGGCTGACCGCCACGCCCTTCGGCCTGCCGGTGGAACCGGAGGTGTAGAGCACGTAGGCGGTGTTGTCCGGCCGCAGCAGCCCGCGCCGCTCACCGGCGGCGATCGGGGCGTCGTCGTAGGAGTCAAGCTCGACGGTGTCGACGTACACCACCGGGCAGGTCGCCGGATCCTGGCTTCGGACATCGTCGCCGGTGGTGGTCAGCAGGACCACCGGACGCGCGCCCGCCAGCACGTATTCGGTGCGCTCGGCCGGGTGATCGGGATCGATCGGCACGTAGCCACCGCCCGCGGCGACCGTCGCGTACACCGCGACCAGCATGTCGATGGAGCGGCGGATGCCGACCGCGACCAGCAGGTCGGGGCCCACGCCCAACTCGATCAGCTTGCGCGCCAGGCGATTCACCCGCGCGGCGAACTCCGCGTAGGTCAGCTCGCCCGCAGGCCCGAACTCACCGTCGGAGCGCTCGCCCGGATCGAAGACCAGGGCGGTGGCGGCGGCACGCCTGCGCGCGGTCTGGTCGAACAGTTCGAGCACGGTGGTGACCGCGGGTACCTCGTGCGCGGTGCGGTTCCACTCGGTGAGCACGCGCCGCTGCTCGGCCGGTTCCAGGATCTCGATATCGCGCACGGCGACATCGGCCGAGGTCGCGACCGCGCGCAGCACGCGCAGGAAACGGCGGTTGAACTCCTCGACGGTGGTGTCGTCGAACAGATCCGTGGCATAGGACAGCACCGCGGCGATGCCCGCGGGCTCCCCCGCGGCCGAGCGCTGCTCGGTCAGCGTCCACAGCAGATCGAACTTGGCGATCGGGACCTCGACCTCGGCGGCGCTCACCGTCAGGCCGGGCAGCTCCAGCGTGCCGTGCGCCATCTCCTGGAACGACAGCATCACCTGGAACAGCGGGTGCCGCGCCTGCGAACGGGTCGGGTTGAGCACCTCGACCAGCCGCTCGAACGGCACGTCGGCGTGCGCGAACGCCTGCAGGTCGGTTTCCCTTGTGCGGGCGAGGAATTCGGTGAACGGCTGCGCGCCGTCGACGTCCGAGCGCAACACCAGGGTGTTGACGAACATGCCGATCAGGTCGTCGAGGGCCTGCTCGCCACGACCGGCGATCGGGGTGCCGATGGCCACGTCACCGCTGCCCGACAGCCTGCCCATGAGTACGGCCAGCGCGGCGTGCAGGACCATGAACAAGCTGACGCCCTGCGCGCGGGCCAGCGCCGACAGTTCGGCGTGCAACGGCGCGTCGATGTCGAAATACGTTGTCGCGCCACGGAAACTCTGCACCGGCGGACGCGGGCGGTCGGTGGGCAGCTCGATCTGGTCGGGCAGGCCCGCCAGTGTGCGCTGCCAGTACGCGATCTGGCGCGCGGCCATCGATTCCGGATCGGATTCCGCGCCGAGCAGCTCACGCTGCCAGACCGTGTAGTCCTGGTACTGCACCGGCAGCGGCGCCCACTGCGGGGCCTGCCCCACGGCGCGCGCGAGGTACGCGGCGGCGACATCGCGCGAGAGCGGTCCGAACGAGAAGCCGTCGGCGGCGATGTGGTGCACCACGAAGGCGACCGCGTGATCGGGCGCGCCGTTGGTGGTGCCGCCGGTGACGGTGAAGATCCGTACCCGGATCGGCAACTCGCGCGAGACGTCGAAGCCGGTGGCCGCGAATTCGGCCAGCACGCCGGGCAACTCGTTCTCGTCGATGGCCTGCACCGCGATCGCGAGGTTGATCTCGTCGTCCGGGATCACCTGCTGGTAGCCGCCGTCGCCGGACTCGGGGAAGATCGTGCGCAGCGACTCCTGGCGCGCCATCACATCGTTGAGCGCCGCCTTCAGCGCGTCGATGTCGACGTTTCCGCGCAAGCGAACCACGAACGGCAGGTTGTAGGTCGGTGCCGTCGGGTCGAACTGGTTGATGAACCACATGCGCTGCTGCGCCGGCGAGAGCGGCACCCGGTCCGGCAGCGTCATGGCGACCAGCGGCGGACGCGATTCCTCGGTGGCCGAGGCGCTCTCGGCGCGCGCGGCCAGCCCCGCGACGGTGGGAGTCTCGAACAGGGTGCGCACACCCACGCGGGCGCCGAAGGCGGCGCCGACGCGCGCGACCACCTGGGTGGCGACCAGCGAGTTGCCGCCCAGATCGAAGAAGTTGTCGTCGATACCCACCCGATCCTGGCTGAGCACGTCGGCGAAGATGTTCGCCACGATCTGCTCGGCCTGGGTGCGCGGCGCCCGGTAGCCCGCGTCGGTGGCGAACACCGGCTCCGGCAGCGCCTTGCGGTCCAGTTTGCCCGAGGTGTTGAGCGGGAAGGCCTCGAGCACCATCACCGAGGCGGGCACCATGTAGCTCGGCAACTGCTCGGCGGCGAAGCGGATCAGCTCGGCCGGGTCGATGCTCTGGCCCGGCGCGGGCACCACGTAGGCGACCAGCTGCTGGCCGGTGGCGGTGTCGACCACGAGCACCGCGGACTGGCTGACCGAGGGATGGGCCAGCGTGACGGTCTCGATCTCGCCGAGCTCGATGCGCTGACCGCGGAACTTGACCTGGAAGTCGGTGCGGCCGATGTATTCCAGCGTGCCCGCGGCGTTCCAGCGCACCAGGTCGCCGGTGCGGTACATGCGCGAACCGGCGGGAGTGGTATCGCTTCCGCCGAACGGATTGGCGACGAACCGGTCCGAGGTCAGGTCCGGCCTGCCCCGGTAGCCGCGCGCCAGCTGGCGCCCGCCCAGGTACAGCTCGCCGGGCACGCCGATCGCGGCCGGACGCAGCCGCGAATCCAGCACGTAGACGTCGACATTCCACTCCGGGATGCCGATCGGCACGGTCACGGTGTCGGCCGGGGTGGCCTCCCAGTAGGTCACCGAGACCGCGGCCTCGGTGGGACCGTACAGGTTGTGCAGGCCCGCGGCCTGCCCGTTCGCACCGCTGGTCAGGGCGCGGAACTGCGCGGCCGTCTCCGGGGGCAGCGCCTCACCGATGACGAACACCGCGCGCAGGCTGCGCACCTGCTCCGCGGTGGCGTGCGCGACGAACACCGTGAGCATGGACGGCACGAAGTCGGTGACCGTCACCTGGTGCCGCTCGATCATGTCGGCGACATAGAGCGGGTCGCGATGCCCGTCCGGCGAGGCGACGACCAGCTCGGCGCCGACCATCAGCGGCAGGAAGTAACCCCACAGCGACACGTCGAAGGTGGTCGCGGTCTTCTGCAGGTAGACGTCGTCCTCGGTGAGCCGGTACTCGTCGAGCATCCACAGCTGCTGGTTGACGATCGCGTGATGGGTGACCGCGACGCCCTTGGGACGGCCGGTCGAACCCGAGGTGTAGATGACGTAGGCGGTGTTGCCGGGACGCAGCGGACCGAGCCGCTCCACGTCGGTCAGCGGCGCGGCGGCGAAACGCGCGACGTCCAGGGTGTCGATCTCGACGCGGCGCACCGTGTCCGGCAGTTCCAGCTCGTCGCCGGAGACCGTGAGCACGCACACCGGGTCGGCGCTGTCGAGGATGTAGGCGGTGCGATCGGCCGGATGATCGGGGTCGATCGGCACATACGCGCCACCGGCGGCGAGTACCGCGTGCATGCCGATCACCAGATCCAGCGAGCGGCGCATGCCGAGTGCCACCAGCGACTCCGGCCCCACGCCGTCGTCGATCAGGTACCTGGCCAGCCGGTTGACCCGGGCGGCGAACGCGCCGTAGGTCAGCGTCTCGCCCTCGAAGTGCAGCGCGATCCGGTCGGGCGTGCGCAGTGCCTGCGCGTCCAGCAGTGCGGTGAGGGTGGTGTCCGGCACCTCGGCGGCGGAGTCGTTCCACTCGACCAGCGTGCGTTCGCGCTCGGCCGCGCCGACGACCGGCAGGTCCCACACGGCGGCGTCGGCGTCGGCGGCCAGGAAACGATCGAAGAATTCCAGGAAGCGGCCGTGATGGGCGGCGGCCTCGGCCTCGGTGTAGAGGTTCGGGTTGGTCTCGAAGTCGATGTGCGACCGGCTGCCCGCCACCGACTGGTAGAAGTTGACGCCCAGATCCTCGATGCTGCCGGTGGACAGCACATTGAGCTGCCCCTCGGTGCGTCCCAGGGTCACCTCGCTGTGGAACAGCATGATGTTGACCCACGGGCCGAAGAATTCCGTGGTCACCACGCCGTCGCCCGCGGTGTCGCGGCGGATGTCCTCGTGGCGGTAGCGCTGGTGGCGCAGCGCGCCGGAGACGGCCAGACGCACCTGTTCGAGCAGGTCGGCGACGGTCGTGTCGTGGGCCACGCGCAGGCGCAGCGGCACGATGTTGGACACCGCGCCGCCGGAGCGGCGCATGGCCGCGGTGGTGCGCGCGGTGACCGGCAGGCTCAGGATCACATCCTCGACACCGGTCATCTGCGCCAGATAACCGGCGAACGCGGCGATCAGCAGTCCGGCCGGGGAGTTGTCGTGGCGGGCGATCGCCTCGGTCAGCCGGGCGTCCTGCTCGGGGCTCAGTGCGGCGCTGGTGACGCCGTTGGCCGGGGCGGGCGGCGCGGAGCGGCCGGCGAGGCTGGAGCCTTCCTCCAGGCCCGCGACCCGCTCGGCCCAGTACTCCTTGTCGCTGCCGAAGCGAGAGCTGTCGCGATAGGCCAGCTCGGACTCGTAGAGCGCGCGCAGATCGGTGGCCTTGGACGGGCTCGCCTCGGCACCGGTCACCATGGCCGTGTAGTGCTCGGCGATCCGGTTCTGGAAGGTCATCGCGCCGAAGCCGTCGAGCACGATGTGGTGGGCGCGCGAGTACCAGTACCAGCGGTCCTCGGCCAGCCGCAGCGCGGCGGCGCGGATCAGGCGGTCTTCGACGATGTCGAGGGGGCGGCTGTACTCCGCGCGCATCCACTCGGCGGCCGCGGCCTCCGGGTCGTCGGCCTCGCGCAGGTCGACGTATTCGAGAGTGGCGTCCAGGCTCGGATCGACGGTCTGCAGCGGCTCACCGTCACGCTCGACGATCCGGAGGAACCCCGAGCCCATCTCCAGGCCCGCGGCCGCGCTGGCACGCTCCAGCGCGTCCAGATCCAGCTCACCCCGGATCTCGACATACTGTGCGATATTGATCGGCACCTGCGGATCGACGTGCTGGGCGTACCAGATACCCAGCTGCGCGGGCGACAGTGGGAAGTACTCGCCACGTGCTTCGCCGTTCGCGCCGAAATCCCGCCGGTCCAACCGTAACCTCGCTTCCGGAACGCCACGCCGAGCGCTCCCAGACGACACCCGGACGCCGACCCCACGTCTGCGAGTCGTGGCGCCTGCGTCCCATGCTTGTAGTTCTCGAATCCCTGCCGTGCTCTGTGAAAGCTTCGGGCAAAGAAGTTCACTGGCACTATCTGTCTTCAGCCGACGTCGTTACATCGGCCGGACCGTGCCATCTGCCCACCGACCGGCCGAGCCGGGACGTTCGTTCCTGATCACCGGGACAATCTACCGTCGCGGTAGCCACCCGACCAACCAAGCCCCATAGCGACGAGCTATTACGCCTGGTAGCGTCGGACATGTCGGGCCCGAGGGCGGGTGTTGCGGACATCACACCGCGAACGCCCCGGTCAGATGGCGGACCGCTGCGGCGGGCGCCGATCGCGTGCCGGATCGTAGAGGTGCGAGGTGGTGCAGGTGATGGCCGGCGTGAGGGCGCGGCCGACGAGGATGACGGCCGCCTGCCGCAGACCGGCGGACTCCACCTGATCGGCGATATCGGCCAAGGTGCCGCGCAGGACGAGCTGGCCCGGCTGCGAGGCGCGGTAGACGACAGCGGCCGGACAGTCCGAGCCGTAGTGCGCCGCCAGCTCCTCGGCGAGGACGCGGGTGCGGGTGATCGCCAGATGCAGGACGAGCGTCGCCCCGGTGCGGGCGAACTCGCCCAGCGACTCCGACTCCGGCATGGCGGTGGAACGTTTCCTCGTGCGGGTCAGCACGACGGACTGGACCACCTCGGGAACGGTGAGCTCGGCGCCGAGCAGCGCGGCGGCCGCGGCATAGGCGGGCACACCGGGTGTGACGTCCCACGGGACGCCATGGGCGTCGAGGCGGCGAGTCTGCTCGGTGAGGGCCGAATAGAGGGAAGGGTCGCCCGAGCACAGCCTGGCGACATCCTTGCCTTCCCGATGCGCGGCGAGCAGGTGCTCGGTGATCTCGTCCAGGTCGAGGTGCTGGGTGTCGATCAGCCGCGTGCCGGGAGCGCAGTGCGCCAGCACCTCGGGATCGAGATAGGTGCCCGCGTAGAGACAGACGGGCGAGTCGCGCAGCAGGGTGACCGCGCGCACGGTCAGCAGGTCGGCGGCGCCCGGTCCGGCCCCGATGAAGTGCACGGTCATGACCGCGAGTCTGTCACGGCCGCGGATCCGCCGTCACGAGCCCGGTACAGGTCCGCGGCTCCGAGCCGGTCCGGCAGGCGCCGCGAGTCCGGCGTGTGGGCGGGTCCCGACCCCGAGCCGCCGGGTTCGGCGATTCAGGCGGTCACGTCGAAGGCAGCGATCACCTTGGCCGGGCGCAGTCGCACGACCAGTTCGCCCGGAACACCGTTGCGGCGACCGAATTCCTCGGCGCGGTCGGCGCCCATGTACCGCGCGCCGAGCGCGGTCGCGATGCGCAGGAGTTCGCCGGGATCCTCCGAGGTCCGCACCGTGCCCTGGACCTGTACGAAGGCGTAGGGCGCGGCCTCGAGATCCACGCACAGGGCCGCCCGCGGGTCCCGCGCCAAAGCCCTCGCCTTGCCGGTGTCCGCGCCGGTGGTGAAGACGATCTCCTCGCCCTCGACCAGGAACCAGATCGGCGCGACCACCGGACGACCGTCCGAGGCGACGAAGGCGAGTTTGCCGGTCCTGGTGCCGTGGGTGAGGAATTCGCGAACCCGATCGTCCGAGAGCGAGGTCATGGTCCTCACCCTAACCCGGCCGATCTCAGCGGGGCGCGACCGCGAGCGCGGACAACGCCATGTCGCGCAGCACGGGCCTGGCGCGCGCGGCGGTCGCCGAGGTGGCGCTGTGCGGGGTCGAGTTCAACAGACCGAACACCGCGTGCGCGCGCACCCTGGCCTGCTCCTCCGGCAGCGCGGGCAGCAACCGGCAGAGCACGTCCACCCAGATCTCGACGTACTCGCGCTGAGTCCTGCGCACCTGCCGCCGGGCGGACGCGGGCAGATTGTCGAGATCACGATCCTGGATGCGGATCAGTTCCGGCTCGCCGAGGGCGAAGTCGAGATGGAAGTCCACCAGCGCGGCCAGCGCCGTCTCCGCATCCGCCCGCGCACCACCGCTGTCCCGGTCACCGCCCCGGACACCATCTCTGTCGCAGCCTCGGTCGCCGTCTCTGTCGCCGTCCCCACGGAAGGCGACGTCCATCCGGCCGCCGCCCTCCCCGCGGCCGGCACCGCCCGCCGGGCCGCCCACGAAGGCGACGTCGGCCCGCCCGCCGTCGGCGCCCGGCCCGCCGTCGTGCGGATCGGCGTCATCGGAGGAATCGAGGTACTCGTCGACCACCGCGCGACCGCCCGCGAGCAGTCGCCGACTGATCCCGACCAACAGCTCGACGAGCAGCGCTTCCTTGCTGGCGAAGTGCCGGTACACGGCCGGCCCGCTGATGCCGACGGCCGCGCCGAGATCGTCGAGCCGGACACCGAGGAAACCGCGATCGGCGATCAGGCGCGCGCCCGCGTCGAGCAACTGCCGCCGTCGCTCGGCCTTCAGCTGCTCCCGTCGGGTCCCGACGACGGGCTCGGTATCGACCACGTCCTCGCCTCTCACTCGTTCGCTCTTCACCGCACCGACTCCCACCCGGCCACCGCGCCTCGGCACGGACCGGTTCGCGCGAACTCTGGACAACTCAGTTAATCGAGTTTAACCTGATTTCCAGTTATCAGCGACTAACTGGAACGCCCGAACCCGGACGCTCCACCGCATCATCGGAAAAGCGAGGCGGGATGACGATCAACCGCGAAGGCGGTACTCGCGAAGGCGGTGCTCGCGAAGGCGGCCACCGCGCGGCGCACCGGGCGCTCACCGCGCAGCTGCGCGAGCGATTGGCGACCGCGGCGCTCGGCGGGCCCGCCAAGGCCCGCGAGCGGCACGTGGCGCGCGGCAAGCTGCTGCCCCGCGAGCGGGTCGACCAGCTGCTCGACCCGGGCAGTCCGTTCCTGGAGCTCTCCCCGCTGGCGGCCGACGGCATGTACGACGACCAGTGCCCCGGCGCGGGCATCATCACCGGTATCGGCCGGGTATCCGGGCGCGAATGCGTGATCGTCGCCAACGACGCCACCGTCAAGGGCGGTACCTACTACCCGATCACGGTGAAGAAGCACCTGCGCGCGCAGGAGGTCGCGCTGCAGAACAACCTGCCGTGCGTCTACCTGGTCGATTCGGGCGGTGCGTTCCTGCCCCGCCAGGACGAAGTCTTCCCCGACCGCGAGCACTTCGGCCGCATCTTCTACAACCAGGCCACGATGAGCGCCAAGGGCATCGCCCAGATCGCGGCCGTGCTCGGTTCCTGCACGGCGGGCGGGGCCTACGTGCCCGCGATGAGCGACGAGGCGGTGATCGTCCGCGATCAGGGCACCATCTTCCTCGGCGGCCCGCCGCTGGTGAAGGCCGCGACCGGCGAGGTCGTCACGGCCGAGGAACTGGGCGGCGGCGCGCTGCACTCGCGCACCTCCGGAGTCACCGACCATCTCGCCGAGGACGACCGCGACGCGCTGCGCATCGTGCGCCGCATCGTCGACACCCTCGGCCCGCGCCCGAGCGCGCCATGGGAGGTCCGCGAGACCGTCGCACCCGCCCTGCCCACCGAGGAGCTCTACGACGTGGTGCCGGTCGACCCGCGCACCCCCTACGACGTGCGCGAGGTGATCCACCGGCTCGTCGACGGCAACCCCGGCGGCGGTCCCGACGGCGGCGGCTTCCACGAGTTCAAAGCCGAATACGGCACGACTCTGGTCACCGGGTTCGCGCGTATCCACGGGCATCCGGTCGGCATCGTCGCCAACAACGGCGTGCTGTTCTCCGAATCGGCCATGAAAGGCGCGCATTTCATCGAGTTGTGCGACAAGCGCGAGATCCCGCTGCTGTTCCTGCAGAACATCACCGGTTTCATGGTCGGCCGCGACTACGAGGCGGGCGGCATCGCCAAGCACGGTGCGAAGATGGTGACGGCGGTCGCGTGCGCGCGGGTGCCGAAGCTGACCGTGGTGATCGGCGGCTCCTACGGCGCGGGCAACTACTCCATGTGCGGGCGGGCGTATTCGCCGCGTTTCCTGTGGATGTGGCCCAACGCCCGGATCTCGGTCATGGGCGGCGAGCAGGCGGCCTCGGTACTGGCCACCGTGCGCGGCGACCAGCTCGACAGCGCGGGCAACCCCTGGTCGCCCGAGGACGAGGAAGCCTTCAAGGCCCCCATCCGCGAACAGTACGAACATCAGGGCAATCCCTACTACTCGACCGCACGACTGTGGGACGACGGCGTGATCGACCCGGCCGACACCAGGACCGTGCTCGGCCTGGCTCTGTCGGTGTGCGGGCAGGCACCGCTGGAACCGGTCTCCTACGGCGTCTTCCGGATGTGAGCGCAATGACTGAACCCACCCGAACGACCGCACCCGAAGCCACCCGCACCTTCGACACCGTGCTCGTCGCCAATCGCGGCGAGATCGCGGTGCGCGTCCTGCGCACCCTGCGCGCCCTGGGCATCCGCTCGGTCGCCGTCTACAGCGATGCCGACGCAGGCGCTCGCCACGTCCGCGAGGCCGATGTCGCCGTCCGCCTCGGTCCCGCCCCGGCCCGGCAGAGCTATCTGGACATCGACAAGGTGGTCGACGCCGCGCGGCGCACCGGTGCCCAGGCCGTGCACCCCGGCTACGGATTCCTGTCCGAGAACGCCGCCTTCGCCGCCGCGCTGGAGCAGGCGGGCATCGTCTTCCTCGGCCCACCCGCCCGTGCCATCGAGATCATGGGCGACAAGATCGCCGCCAAGACCACCGTCTCGGCCTTCGGCGTGCCCGTCGTCCCCGGCATCGCCCGGCCCGGACTCACCGACGCCGACCTGATCGCGGCCGCCGCCGACATCGGCTACCCGGTGCTGGTCAAGCCGTCGGCAGGCGGCGGAGGCAAGGGCATGCGTCGCGTCGACGATCCCGCCCAGTTGCCCGCCGCCCTGGTCGGCGCGCGGCGGGAAGCCGCCTCGGCGTTCGGTGACGACACGCTGTTCCTGGAACGTTTCGTCACCCGTCCCCGCCACATCGAGGTGCAGATCCTCGCCGACACCCACGGCGCCGTCGTGCATCTGGGCGAGCGGGAATGCAGCCTGCAGCGCAGACATCAAAAGGTGATCGAAGAAGCCCCGTCGCCGCTGCTCGACGCGCAGACCCGCGCCCGGATCGGCGCCGCCGCCTGCGACACCGCCCGCAGCGTCGACTACGTCGGCGCGGGCACCGTCGAATTCATCGTCTCCGCCGACCGCCCCGACGAGTTCTTCTTCATGGAGATGAACACCCGCCTACAGGTCGAGCACCCGGTCACCGAGATGGTCACCGGCGTGGACCTGGTCGAGGCGCAGGTACGCATCGCCGCGGGCGAGAACCTCGGCCTGACACAGGGCGACATCCGCCTGACCGGCCACGCCGTGGAGGCCCGCGTCTACGCCGAGGATCCCGGCCGCGGCTTCCTGCCCACCGGCGGAACGGTGCTGGACCTGCACGAGCCGAACGGCCCCGGCATGCGGGTGGATTCGGGCCTGCGGGTGGGCACCGTGGTCGGCAGTGACTACGACCCGATGCTGTCGAAGGTCATCGTGCACGCCCACGACCGCGCCGCCGCCCTGGCCGGGCTGGACCGCGCGCTGGCGGACACCGCCCTGCTCGGCGTAACCAGCAATATCGAATTCCTGCGCTTCCTGCTCGCCGACCCGGACGTCCGGGCGGGCAGGCTCGACACCGGACTGCTGGACCGGCGGGTCGACGACTTCGTGCCCGCCGTCGCCTCCGACGACGATTTCGTGGCGGCCGCCGCTTATCACTGGCTGCGCCGCGAGCCGGGGCAGCCGGGGACCGGAGCATCGCGGTCGCTGTGGGATGTGCCCTCCGGATGGCGGGCGGGTACGCCCGCGCCGACCCCGATCCGCCTGGCCGTCGGTGAGCGCGTCGAGCACGTCTACCTGACCGGCGTGCCGGAGGACGCCGTCGTCCGGATCGGCGAGGGCGAGAGCCGCACGGTACGGGCCGAATTCGAGTCCGCCGGATCCGGCCCCGCAGAGGGCGTCACGGGTGCTCGCGGCGTGCTCGCGCTGACCATCGACGGGATCCGCCGCACCTATCGGGTCGCCGAACAGGCCGACACCCTGTGGGTTGCCCGCTCCGGTGGCGTGACGACGCTGCGCGCGCTGCCCGAGGTCAGTGTGCGCGGCGACGCCGCGCACGTGGGTGACGCCGAGATCCGCAGCCCCATGCCGGGGTCGGTGATCGCGGTGCCGGTCGCCTCCGGCACGCAAGTCGCCGCGGGAGCCCCGGTGGTGGTCGTGGAGGCCATGAAGATGGAGCACACCCTCACCGCTCCCGTGGACGGCGTCGTCGAGGTGCTCGTCGAGGCGGGCGCTCAGGTGCGCCTGGACCAACCGCTGGCCCGCATCGTCACGACGCCCGAGGGCAGCACCGCTCCGGCGGGCGATACCGCAACCCCATCCGAATCCGCAGAGCGAGAAGGACTTTCCGCATGACCGACTTCCTGTCCACCGGCACCTTGCCCGAGGAATACCGCGATCTCGCGCTGACCGTCCGGGATTTCGCGCAGTCGGTGGTCGCGCCGGTCGCGGCCGAGCACGACGCCGCGCACACCTTCCCGTACGAGGTGGTGGCGGGGATGGCCGAGATGGGCCTGTTCGGCCTGCCCTTCCCGGAGGAATACGGCGGTATGGGCGGCGACTACTTCGCGCTGTGTCTCGCGCTGGAAGAGCTGGGCAAAGTCGATCAGAGCGTGGCGATCACGCTGGAAGCGGGCGTCTCCCTCGGCGCCATGCCCGTCTACCGGTTCGGCAACGAGGAACAGAAGCAGCGCTGGCTGCCCGAACTCACCAGCGGCCGCGCCCTGGCCGGCTTCGGCCTCACCGAGCCGGACGCGGGCAGCGACGCGGGCGGCACCAGGACCACCGCGGTGCTCGACGGCGACGACTGGGTGATCAACGGCCGCAAGCAGTTCATCACCAATTCCGGCACCGACATCACCACCCTGGTGACGGTGACCGCGGTGACCGGCACCACCGAGGGCAAGAAGGAGATCTCCACCATCCTGGTGCCCGCCGACACCCCCGGTTTCGTCGCCGAACCCGCGTACAACAAGGTCGGCTGGAACGCCTCGGACACCCACCCGCTCACGTTCACCGATGTGCGGGTACCGCAGGAGAACCTGCTCGGCGAGCGCGGCCGCGGCTACGCCAACTTCCTGCGCATCCTCGACGAGGGGCGGATCGCGATCGCCGCGCTGTCGGTCGGCGCCGCGCAGGGCTGCGTGGACGAGAGTGTCCGCTACGCCAAGGAGCGCCTGGCCTTCGGCAAACCGATCGGCACCTACCAGGCCATCGCCTTCAAGATCGCCCGGATGGAGGCTCGCGCGCACGCCGCCCGCGCCGCCTACTACGACGCCGCCGCGCTCATGCTGTCGGGCAAACCGTTCAAGAAGCAGGCATCCATCGCCAAGCTGGTCGCCAGCGAGGCCGCGATGGACAACGCCCGCGATGCCACCCAGATCTTCGGCGGCAACGGGTTCATGAACGAATACGCTGTCGCCAGGCACTACCGCGACAGCAAGATCCTGGAAATCGGCGAGGGGACGACAGAGGTGCAGTTGATGCTGATCGGGCGGGAGCTGGGACTATGAGTGAGTTCGCGGCACCTTCGGAGCTGCGTCGTATCGTCCAGCGCGGCTTGTGGTTCGAGGAGTTCGAGACCGATGTGGTCTACGAGCACCGGCCGGGCCGCACCATCACCGAAGCCGACAACGTCCTGTTCACCACGCTGACCATGAACACCCAGGCACTGCACCTCGACGCCGCGTTCAGCGACGCGTTGCCGCCGTTCAACCAGCGACTGGTGAATTCGATGTTCACGCTCTCGACGCTGGTGGGCCTGTCGGTCGCCCAGCTCACCCAGGGCACCATCGTGGCCAATCTCGGGTTCTCCGATATCGCCTTTCCCAAGCCGCTGTTCCACGGCGACACCATGTACGCCGAGACCGTGGTGATCGGCAAACGCGAATCCAAGTCGCGGCCGGGCGAGGGTGTGGTCACTTTCGCGCACACCGCGCGCAATCAGCACGGCGAGGTGGTCGCGACGGCCACCCGCAAGACGCTGGTCCGGTTGCGGCCGGACCAGCCGGGAACGGAGCAGTAGATGGCTGGCACGGGTAGCACCTGGAAGATGCCGGGTCCGGCGTGGCTGTTCTGCCCCGCCGACCGTCCGGAGCGGTTCGCGAAGGCGGCAGCCGCGGCCGACGTGGTGATCCTCGATCTCGAGGACGGGGTGGCCCCCGCCGACAAGGCCGCCGCCCGTGCGGCCCTGGTGTCCACCCCGCTGGACCCCGAGCGCACCGTGGTCCGGGTGAACGCGGCGGGCACCGACGAGCACGCCCTCGACCTGACCGCCCTGGCCGACACCCGCTACCGCAGGCTCATGCTGCCCAAGGCCGAGTCGGCCGAGCAGATCACCGACCTGGCCGAGTTCGATGTCATCGCCCTGGTCGAGTCGCCGCGTGGCGCGCTCGCGGTCGCCGAGGTGGCGCGAGCTCGCAATGCCATCGGCGTCATGTGGGGCGCGGAGGACCTCGTCGCCGGACTGGGCGGCACCAGCAGCAGGCATCCCGACGGCACATACCGCGACGTCGCCGCGCACGTCCGCTCCGGCACACTGCTGGCCGCCAAGGCCGCCGGCGCGCTGGCCCTGGACTCGGTCTACCTGAACATCCGCGATCTCGACGGCCTGCGCGCCGAGTCCGAGGACGCGGTGGCCTCCGGCTTCGACATCAAGGTCGCCATCCATCCGACCCAGGTGGAGGTGATCCGAAACGCGTACGCGCCGTCGGAGGAGGAGATCTCCTGGGCCGAGCGGGTACTCGCCGAGGTGCCCCACCATCGCGGCGTGTTCGCCTTCGAGGGCCGGATGGTCGACGGCCCGGTCCTGCTGCACGCCGAACAGCTGCTGCGCCGCGCCGGCCGCGACTGATCACCCCGGCATCGAGGAGCACCGCCATGCAACCACAGTGGACACCGACCGAGCGCGACATCGCCGAGGCCCGGATCACCCATTTCGCCCGGTTCGCCGCCGAGCACAGCAGTTACGATGCGCCCGACCAGACCGATTACCAGCGGCTGTGGGAATGGTCGGTGCGGGATCTACCCGGATTCTGGCGCGCCGTCTGGGAGTACTTCGACCTCGGCGCGATCGCGGGTGAGGTACTGGCCGACGACCGGATGCCCGGCGCGAACTGGTTTCCCGGCACCCGGCTCAACTACGTCGATCAGGTACTGCGCCAGGCCCGCACCGACCGCCCGGCGATCCTCGCCCTCGCCGAGGATGAGCCGGTCCGCGAGGTCTCCTGGGCCGAACTGATCGACCGGACGGCGGCCTTGGCGCACACCCTGCGCGGTCTCGGCGTGCGGCCGGGCGACCGGGTCGTGGGCTACCTGCCCAACATCCCCGAGGCGGTGGTCGCTTTTCTGGCGACCGCGAGCATCGGCGCGGTGTGGAGCGCCTGCGGCCAGGACTACTCCCCCAAAGCCGCCCTCGACCGGCTGGGCCAGCTCGAGCCCACCGTCCTGATCACCGCCGACGGCTACCGCTTCGGCGGCAAGACCCACGACAAGAGCGCCGATATCGCCGCGCTGCGGGAGGGCCTGCCCACGCTGCGCTCGACCGTCGTCGTGGACCGGCTCGGCGCGGTCGTGCCGGACACGATCGCGTGGACCGAGGCCGTCGCGGGCACCGGTGATACGCCGGAGCTCGCGACCGAGCAGGTCGGTTTCGACCACCCGTTGTGGATCGTGTTCTCCTCCGGTACCACCGGCCTGCCCAAGGGCATCGTGCACGGCCATGGCGGCGTCGTCCTCGAACACCTGAAAGCCGTTGCGCTGCAATCCGATATCGGCCCCGACGACACCTTCTTCTGGTACACGAGCCCGAGCTGGATGATGTGGAACTTCCAGGTCGCCGGGTTGCTGGTCGGCTCCACCATCGTCTGCTACGACGGCAGCCCCACCCATCCCACCCCGGACGGCCTGTGGCGTCTCGCCGCCGAGGTCGGGGCCACCGTCCTGGGCACCAGCCCCGGATATGTCCTGGCCTGCATCAAGGCGGGCGCGCACCCCGCCGCCGAGCACGACCTGTCGCCGCTGCGTCTGGTCGGCATCACAGGCTCCGCCCTGCCGCCGTCCTCGGCGCTGTGGTTGCGCGACAACGTCGGCGTGCCGGTCGCCTCGATCAGCGGCGGCACCGACGTGGTCTCGGCCTTCCTCGGCTGGGCCCGCACGGTCCCGGTGTGGCCGGGCGAGTTGTCGGTGCCCTATCTCGGCGTCGCACTGGACGCCTACGACGAGTCCGGCAACTCGGTGCGCGGCGAGGTCGGCGAACTGGTGGTCACCGCTCCGATGCCGTCCATGCCGGTCTCCTTCTGGCGCGACGAGGACGGAAATCGGTACCACGACGCCTATTTCGACATGTTCCCCGGCGTCTGGCGGCACGGTGACTGGATCACCCGCACCGACCACGGCAGCATCGTCGTGCACGGTCGCTCGGATTCCACGCTCAACCGTCACGGCATCCGGATGGGCAGCGCCGACATCTACCAGGCGGTCGAGAGCCTGCCCGAGATCACCGAGGCCCTGGTGATCGGCGTGGAACAGCCCGACGGCGGCTACTGGATGCCGTTGTTCGTCGTGCTCGCCCCCGGCGCGGAACTGAACGCCGAGCTGATCGGTCGCCTCCAGCAGGTCATCCGCACCGAGGTCTCCCCGCGGCACGTCCCCGACGAGATCCTGCTCGCCCCCGGCATCCCGCACACCCGCACCGGTAAGAAACTCGAGGTACCCATCAAGAAGCTGCTGCAGGGCGCCGACACCACCCGCGTCGTCGAACGCAGCGCGGTCGACGCTCCCGATCTGCTGGACTGGTACGCCGCCGTTCGACCGGGGTCGAATTAGCGCCGCCCGCGACGCGCTGCGACTGCCCGTATCGTGTCGATGCCGCCTGACCGGCCGGCGCCGCACCGGAGCGGCCCCCGCTCGCAGCACGCGCGAGGCGACGGACGCTCCTCCGCAACAGCAGCGTCGGCCATGGGCGCCATGGCAAGCTTGTGCGCGGCAGTCGATCGCCCCGACGAAAGCCCGAGCCCGGAGCGGGCACAAGCACGCCCGACAGGCGCTCGGCCTCGGCGACGGCCTGTGTCGGGAGGCGGCGCGAAAGCCTCAGCCGCGGGCGCGGCGCAAGACCCCGCGCCAGAGGGCGCGCTGGGTGCCACCGACCGCGCGGGCCAGCTCGCCCGGCGTGAACGCGCGGAGCAGTCGCGCCTGATCGGCCAACGAGGCGCGGCGCACGGAGATGTCGGCCTTGCTCGGGTGACCGGCGTCGAACGGTGGGTGTGGATCGTATTCGATGTCGAGCTGGATGGTCTGCGCCCGCTTCGGCCCCTCGATCTCCCCGACCAGCCACAGCGCCATGTCGATGCCCGCCGAGACGCCTGCGGCGGTGACGATTCCGGTGTCCGAGCGCACCACCCGTTCCTCGCGCTGCGGGCGCGCACCCATCATGGCGAGCGCGGATCGGGCGGCCCAGTGCGTGGTCGCGGGCTTGCCGTCGAGCAGCCCCGCGCCCGCGAGGATCAGCGATCCGGTGCACACCGAGGTGGTCCATTCGGCCCGGTCGTGCGCGGAGCGCAGCCAATCGAGAACACGCTGATCACCGGCGACGCCCGGGGCGGCGGGACCGCCGGGGACCACGATGATGTGCGGCGCGGGCGTCTCCTCGAAGGTGTGCGTCACTCCGAGAGCCAGGACACCGCTGTCGGTGAGCACGGGTCCGACGTCGTGGCCGACCAGCCGCACCTGCGCGCCGGGCAGGAAACGCAACACCTCGTAGGGACCGATGGCGTCCAGCGCGGTCATCCCCGGATACAGCACGATCGCCACCTGTCGCGCGCTCATCGGCACAACTCCTCTGTCGGACCCTACCGAAAAACGGTAGCAACGGGCACGACAGGAAGGATCCAACTCCGGCGCATCCGACCTGCGAAAATCATGCACGATCAGGCATCGTTACGATGTCTTCCATGAGTGTCGACAACCGCCGCACGGCGCGACCAGCGGTCGACGGCGACTCGGCACCACGTCCGATCCGGCGCAGGCCGAAGAACCGCCGGGCGCAGATCGCCGCCGCCTCGGCCGCCGCGTTCGGCGCGCTGGGCTATCACGGGGTCAGCATGGAGGACATCGCGTCGGGTCTGGGCATCAGCTCGGCCGCGCTGTACCGGCATTTCCCCAGCAAGTACGCCCTGTTCCGAGAGGAACTGCTCCGGGTGGGCACAGCGATGGCGGATTCGGTCGAGCTGCCGGAGCAGGCACGGGACTGGTCGCCCGAGGACAGGCTGCGCCAGGTCGTGCGGGCGGTGGCCCGCGCGGTCATCGACAACCGCGCCACCGTCACCCTGGTCCGCTGGGAGGTCCGCTATCTCGAGGCCCCCGATCAGGAGAAACTGGCACAGCAGCAGGCCACCGTCCTCGACGCGCTCGCGGCCGAATTGCGGGCACTGCGTCCGGATCTCGAGGTGGACGATGTGCGCGTCCTGCGCGCGGCCATGCTCAGCGTGCTCACCAGCATCGCCGATCACCACGCCACCCTGCCCGCGAAATCGCTGATCGAACTGCTCGACTCGGTCTGCTGGACCCTCGCGCGGGCCGAACTCCCCGCTGCCGCAGCGGATCCGGAACCAGTTGTGGCCGTGGACATCCCGGACTCCTTCAAGCACGAGCTGCTGCTGCGCAAGGCTGTCGAGCTGTTCCACGAGCGCGGCTACCCGAATGTCAGTGTCGAGGAAATCGCCTCCGCGGCGGGACTTTCCGCCGCGTCGGCGGTCTACCGCTTCTATCGCGGCAAATCCGATCTGCTCGCGGCGGCCTTCCGACGCGCCGCCGATCGCGTTTCGGCGGCGATCGGGCCCGCGGTCGCCGCCGCCGCGACTCCCGAAGCCGCCATGAGTGTGCTGATCGAGCGTTTCGTCTCCGGTTCGTTCGCCGAACGGGCGCTGACTTTCGTCTACTACACCGAATTCCAGCACGTGCCCGCCGAGGAACGGGCCGTGCTGCGCAATATCCAGCGACTGAATGTCGAAGAGTGGAGCAAACTCGTGCGCGATGTGCGCTCGGACCTCTCCCCCGCCGAGACCCGCTTCCTCGTGCACGCCGCTTTCGCCCTCGTGGTCGACCTGGGCCGCACCTTCGGCGCCGACCCCATCGCCTCTCAGTTACGGGTTCGCCGGCTGATGGAGCTCACCCTGTTCGGCCGACCCGTCAGCACCGGGTAAAACCCCTTTCCGAGCGCCGGAACGACCACTTGCATGTTAACGGATATTCCGATCCTGATGATTTGGATCGTGCGGGAGAGCAGCAGCGTTACGCCGTATTTGTGACCTTTGATTCAGTTTGATGCAGGTACTGCGACAGCCCCACGACCAAGCATCCGTTTGGGATAACATCGCCGAATGGACGCGCAACAGCGCCGCACTTCCGGCGGCACGGCAAGTCGCGATCAGGCTGCCGAGCGCGTGGTCCGCAAACGCCCCAGAGATCGGCGCGCGCAGATTGCCGCCGCATCGGCCGAGGCCTTCGGGCTGCTCGGCTACCACGGCGTGAGCATGGAAGACATCGCCTCTCGTCTCGGGATCAGTTCCACCGCTCTCTACCGGCATTATCCCAGCAAGTACGCGCTGTTCCGGGAAGAGGCGCTGCGGCTGAGCGCGCTGTGCGAGGAGGCCGTCACGCTGCCCGCCCGGCTGCGGGACGCGCCCGTCCGCGAACGCCTGGCGCACATCGTCGACGCCCTGATCGACCGCTCGATCGCCAATCGCCGAGGCGCGGCTGTGCTGCGCTGGCAGAGCCGCTACCTCGAACCCGAGGACTATCGCACGCTGATGGTCCAGTTGGCCGACGGCCAGGACGTGATCTGCCACCTGCTCGCCGAGATCCGTCCCGAGCTCGACGAGGAGGACCTGGCCGTGCTGTCCTCCTCGGCGCTCAGCGTGATCGGCTCCATCTCCGATCATCAGGTCTCCATCCCGGTACGCGCGCTGACCAAACTGCTGCGCGTCTCCGCCCACGCCGTGCTGGCCGCGGAGTTGCCGTCCGTGGATGAGACTTCCGCGCCCACCCGCGCCGCGGAAGTCCCGCTGACCTTCAAACACGAACTGCTGCTGAAGAATTCGGTGGAGCTTTTCCACCGCTACGGCTACCCCAATGTCAGCGTCGAGGACATCGCCAATGCCGCGGGCCTGCCCGCGTCCTCGGCCGTCTACCGCTTCTACCGCAGCAAGGGCGACATTCTCGCCGCCGCCTTCCGCCGCGCCGCCGACCGGGTCTCCGCCGCCATCGGCCCCGCCATCGCCTCCACCGGCAGCCCGGGCGAAGCCCTCAGCGAACTCGTCGATCTCTACGTGGACGGCTCCTTCGCCGAGCGCGAGCTGACCTTCGTCTACTACGCCGAGATCAGCAACGTCCCCCGCGAGGACCGCACCGTCCTGCGCAACATCCAGCGCCTCAATGTCGAGGAGTGGGCCAAGTTGCTCGTGCAGTCGCGCCCGGAACTTTCCCCCGCCGAAGCCCGCGTTCTCGTCCATGCCGCGCTGGCGCAGGTCGTCGACCTGGGCCAATGGCTGGGCCCGGACAATCCGATCTGTGATCGGACCCGGGTCGTCCACCTCATGCACACCATCCTCTTCGGCCCCGCCGCCTGAAGGCCCACGACCTCGGCAGACGATGACGTAAGTTTTTTTCGGCGGGGATGTCGAGAACGACCTACCTGCTCCGTCCCAGGGTGAGCGACCGACCAGGGCCGCGAGAACCGAAGGGAAGATGTCATGGCGAAGTACTTGCTTCTCAAGCATTACCGGGGTGCGCCCGCGGCGGTCAACGACGTGCCGATGGACCGGTGGACGCCGGAGGAGATCCAGGCGCACATCCAGTACATGCACGACTTCGCGGCGAAACTCGAGGCCACCGGCGAATTCGTCGACGGGCAGGCACTGGCGCCGGAGGGCGCGTGGGTGCGCTCGGACGGCGAAGGCAAGCCTCCGGTGACCGACGGGCCGTTCGCGGAGACCAAGGATCTCATCGCCGGGTGGATGATCATCGACGTGGACTCCTACGAGCGCGCGGTCGAACTGGCCGGTGAGCTGTCGTCGGCACCCGGCGCGGGCGGCGAGCCGATCCACGAGTGGCTCGAGGTCCGGCCGTTCCTGACGGCCCCGCCCACCGTCACCGAGTGATGGCCGCCGGCGCGGTGGACGAGGCGAAGCTGCGGGACCTGATTCCCGGAGTTCTGGCGGCGCTCGTCCACCGCGGGGCGGATTTCGCCTCGGCGGAGGACGCGGTGCAGGAGGCCCTGATCCGGGCCGTCGAGACCTGGCCCCGGCAGCCGCCCACCGATCCCAAGGGCTGGCTGATCACCACGGCCTGGCATCGCTTCGTCGACTTCAGCCGTTCCGAGGCCGCCCGGCGGCGGCGCGAAGTGCTGGTCACCGACGAGCCGCCGCCCGGGCCCGCCGTCGACGTGGACGAGACCTTGCGGCTGTATTTCCTGTGCGCGCACCCCAGCCTGCGCCCGGCCTCCGCGGTCGCCCTCACGCTGCGGGCGGTCGGCGGGCTGACCACCCGCCAGATCGCGCGGGCGTATCTGGTACCCGAAGCGACCATGGCACAGCGGATCAGCCGCGCCAAGCGCACCGTGAGCGCGGTCGGGCTCGATCGGCCCGGCGACCTGCGCACGGTGTTGCAGACGCTGTACCTGGTGTTCAACGAGGGCTACAGCGGCGATGTCGACCTCGCGGCCGAGGCCATCCGGCTGGCGCGGCAGTTGCACGCGAGCACCGGCGACCCGGAGGTCGCGGGTCTGCTCGCCCTCTTTCTGCTCCACCACGCCCGGCGCCCGGCCCGCACCCGCCCCGACGGCAGCCTCGTGCCGTTGGCCGAACAGGACCGCACCCGGTGGCGGCGCGACCTGATCGCCGAGGGCGTACGGGTGCTCCAGGCGGCGCTGGCCCGTGACCGGCTCGGCGAGTACCAGGCGCAGGCCGCGATCGCCGCCCTGCACGCCGACGCCCAGACCGCCGAGGAGACCGACTGGGTGCAGATCGTGGAGTGGTACGACGAGCTGGTGGCGCTCACCGACAGCCCGGTGGTGCGGCTCAATCGCGCTGTCGCCGTGGGGGAAGCGGATGGCCCGCGTGCCGGGCTGGCGGCGCTCGCGGAACTGGACCCGGCACTGCCCCGCTACACCGCCGCGTCCGCCTATCTCCACGAACAGGCGGGCGACCTCGACACGGCGGCGCAGCTCTACGTGGTGGCCGCCGCGCAGGCGCACAACCTCGCCGAGCGCAACCACCTCACGCTTCGAGCCGCCACCCTGCGCAGGCAGCGGGAAGCCTGAACCAGCCGGGCGGGTCAGAGTTTACCGACGAGCGCGGCCCCTCCGTTGGCGGACAACCGCCACCCCGCGCACGATAGTCGCCGTCGACGATGCCCGAGGTCCTGAATCACCCCGCAGGTCCGGGCGAGCCTGCGCCAATGGAGGTGTCGCTCGACAGCGGCCCATGCACCGGGCACATATTCATCATCCGCAGGCAGGACGCCGATGTGCCACACGCCGTGACATACCCTGTGGGGTGGCTGCTCATCCGCTCAACGCCCCGCGCGGGCGGCGAGGACTGAATCGTGAAGGCGCGACGAAAGCCTCCGGGCGACCCGACGGGTGCGGTGTGCTCGGTTGATCGGTCGCGGGGAAGGCCGGTAGCGTCGAGGTCTGTTGCGGGAGTGTCGTACTCCCTGTGACGGTTGGCCGAAGGGGAGGGTGTCGTGCGGGCCTCTGGCGTGGTGATGGTGGTGAGCGCCGCTTCGGTGCTGATGCTGGCGGGGTGTTCCACGGGTGGGGAGGCGGCGCCGGTGGTGACCACCACGACGGGCTTGCCGATCGCGGCGGAGGCGCCGGCGTCGTTCGATCCGTGTACCGATATTCCGCAGTCGGTGCTGGATTCGGAGAATCTGCGCCGCGGGGCGTCGAAGAACGCGAATTACGACGGTGGTCGGGGAATCAAATGGCGGGGATGCAGATATGTCGCTCCGGACAGTTATGCGGTGGGGATCACGACGACGAATCTGACGTTAGCGGTGGTGCGGGACAATCCCGACTTCACGGTTCGGCAGGAGTATGTGATCGACGGACGGGCGGCGATGGCGGTCGATCCTGTCGGTGAGACCGACCTGCGGGCGTCGTGCCGCTTCTATGTCGAAATGACAGGCGGCAGCCTGGAGTTGTCGATGGACAATCCGAGTTCGCGCGACAAGACCGGCCATCTGGATACGTGCGAGTTGGCGCGTGGTCTGGCGGAGAAGCTGGCGCCGTTGATTCCGGACAACTGAGCTGTCCGGGTTGTTCCGCAACGATGAAGGGGGATGGATGTGAGTGAGGATGATCGGGTTCGGCCGTTGGCGGGGTTGATCGAGCAGGCGCGTGAGGGCCGGTTGTCGGTGAACTTCGGGGTCGGGTCCGGTGATTCGGTGCGGGTGAACGCCGAAGAGTTCGTCGGCATCGATCGTGCTTGCGACAGTTTCCTTCAACTGATTCAGGAACTGCAATCGATGGCGGAGGACATCTCGGAGCGTGAGCGGTGGGATTTGGGGGAGGCGCATCCTGATCTGCTCTCCGGGCAGACGTTGGTGAGCCGGTTCCGTACCAAGGCTGTGGGGGCCGAGGACGGTAACGCGGTGCACGAGATCCTCGAGCAGCATTATCGGATCGTCGAGGATATTCGTCGGGTTCATCAGTTGATCGCTCAGCGGTATCTGGACACCGATGCGGAGTTCGCCTCCCGTTACAACGAACTCGTCGCCACGCTGCCGCCGCCGTCTCCGACACAGCTCGGCGCGGACCCCGGTGCGGTGAATCCGACGGGCGGACTGGCGGTGTGAGCGTGACCGGACAATTCTCGAATCCTCGGCAGGGGGAACAGTGACCGTCGAGAACGAACACACAAGATCACGACGGCATCGCCTCGACGAAGCGGATCAGTAGGCGCGCGAACTCGGAGCGTTCACGCATCGTCCAGCCGGTCATGGCGGTGTCGAAGGCGGCGCGGCGGCGCTCGTGCACCTGGTCCAGCAGCTCACGGCCGCGCTCGGTGAGGACGAGAACCGACCGCCTGCCGTCGGTTTGGTCGGCGACGCGGATGACCAGTCCGTCGGCGACTGCCGCGGCGACGAGTTTGCTGGCTCGCGGCTGATCCACGGCCAGCGCCGCCGCGACCGCCGAGACGGTGGGCTCGGATTCGGCCTCGATCACGTCGAGGACCTCGAAGGACTGCCCACCGGGAAGGCCGTCCTCGGCGAGCGCACGGCGGGTTTGCCTGCGCCTGATCGCGATCATGGCTCGTTCTACGCGCTCGACATCGTCCACAAGGAGATGCTACTGAGGACATATACATGTCAAACAACATGTATATGTCCTCAGGAATTTATCTCGACGGGAGCCTCCCATGACATCGCGCATCGCTCTTCTCATCGCCGTAGCCGCGGCGCTGCTTCCGCTCGCCGCCTGCGGCGGGTCGGCCGACGAGCCCGCCCCGCAGCCGACCGCGCCGACCGGCGAGAACCGCATGATCGGCTACCAGGTGAAGCGGCTCGATCAACTGATCGAATCAACCTTCGACCGACTGCTCGGTGACTCCGGAATCACCCGGCGGCAGTGGCAGACGATGAACACCCTCAGCGCGGGACCGGCCGACAAACCGCAGCTCACCGACGCCCTGCGCCCGTTCTGGGAGGTGAACGACGAGAGCCTCGACGCACTGATCACAGATCTGACCGGCCGAGGCTGGATCGTCGAGAACGCGGGCAGCTACTCGCTCACCGACGCGGGCCGCGCCGCGCACGCCGCCGCCGAGGAATCGGTGGGGCGCATCCGCGAACTGTCGGCGGCCGGGATCGGCGAGGAGGAGTTCGAGCAGATGATGGACGTCCTCGGTCGCATCATCGGCAACCTCGAACAGGCCGCCCCCTGACGGCCGCGATCACTGCTGCGGTGCGGGCAGGGGGGAGTCCACCTGGTTGACCAGCCAGCGGCCGTCGGTCTTCTCCATCCGCAGCACCATCGAGAGCTGGCCGGGTGAGGCCTGGCCCTGGGTGCCGACGCTGGTGATGGTCTGGCCGATCATGATGACGGCCTCGGCGGAGGTCTCGTCGCCGGTCTTGATGGCGCACTCCACGTGTTGCACCTTGGAGACCACCTGGCCCTCGGTGAGGACCTCGCGCAGTTCGCGGCTGGTGTCGTCGAACTGCTGGTGCCAGTCGCCGGTGGCGCCGTCGAGCACGGCGGCGAAGTAGACGTCGAGATTCTTCGCGTCGTAGTCGGCCAGGCGCGGAGCGTAGTCGCAGGCGGCCCGGCGGGCTTCCTCGTGCGCGGCCAGCAGGGCTTCGTTCCCGCTGTTCTGAACGAAGAAGTAGCCTGCCGCGCCGACCGCGGCACCGAGCGCGATCGCGCCGATCGAGCCGGCGGCGACGAGCTTGCCACGGCTCACGGCCGGGCTCGTCCCAGCGGACTCCGCGACCACGGCTTCGTCCGAGGACTTGCGTGTCTTCACCGTCTCCGCCGAGCCGCCCGCCCCGCCGGACGCGAGCTCCTGCACACCGGCGCCCGTGCCGGAAGAAGCGGCGTCCTTGCCGGGGGTGGCGGCGTCCTTGCCGGGGGTGGCGGCGGCCTCGGACGAAACCTCGTCGGCCGGAGTCGAATCGACGTCGTTGTCACTCATGGCGTGGGATTCCTTGTCTACCGAGGTACGGGTTGGGACAGCTCGTCGCCGGTCACGCCGGGCGGCGGGCCGGAGCCGTTGTCGGGCACGTTCGGCCGCGGGGCATTGGCGGAACCGCGGATCTGCAGGGCCGGGTCCTCGGTCACGCAGTAGTTGTAGAGGCGGACCCTGGTGTCGGTGGTCTCGACGACCGGGATCTTCGGGACGGTGGGGTAGTCGCAGGTCGGGCGAGGCCACGGGTCGACGAGAGTGTGGTAGGCGCCGTCGTGCGCGGGCACGCCGATCGCCGCCGAGCCCACGCGCAGGGCGGGGAACAAGGCTTCGATGGCGGGCTGGCGCAATTTCGCGGCGCGGGTGATGGCCACGAAATTGGTGGTGAGGTTGGTGATCGGGTCCTCGGTGTCGGCGATGAAACCGCCGATGGTGGCCAGCTGATCGGGGGCGAGGTCAAGGAAGCGGCGCAGTTCCTGGTCGGCCGCGGTGAGCTGCTCGAACAGCGCGCCCGCGCCGGTGGTCAGGGTGGTCAGGTCGGGCTGGGCGTGCGAGGTGGTCTCCGAGATGACCTGCAGGTTCTCGATCAGCTGCTTGGTCTGCGGGAGCAGGCCGTCGAGTCCGGCCATGGCCCGGCTGATGCCGGAGATCATGTTGCGCAACCGATCCGGGCCGCCCGCCAGTGCCTTGTCCAGCTCGTTGATGATCACATTGAGCCGGTCGGGATTCATCCCGCCGATCAGGCCGCTCATGTTGTTCAGCACCGACGGGACGGTGACCGGGGTGCGGGTCTGCTCGCGGCCGATCCGGTCGCCGTCGCTCAGATACGGGCCGCCCTCGGCGTCGGGACGGAAGTCCAGATACTGCTCGCCCGCGGCGGACAACCTGCCGACGGCGACGGTGCCACCGACAGGAACCTTTGTCCCGGCATCGATCTCGGCCTCGGCCAGCACCCCGACCTCACCGGCACGCACGTCGCGCACGATGCCGATGCGGCTGCCGCGGAAGGTGACGTCGTTGCCAGCCTGCAGGCCGCCGGAATTGTCGAGCTCGACGGTGACGACATAGGAACGGGCGAACGGATCGACCCGCAGCACCTCCGTGCCGAGGTAGACCGAACCGGCGACGAGCACCAGGATCAGGCCGATATTGGCCACCGCGACCCGACGGCGCACCAAGTAGTTCCACAGCGGGATGTTCATCGACCGCCCTCCTGCTGCTGCGGCGGACTGTTGAGCCTGCCGATCACCTTCTCGAGCACCTGCGCCAGACTGCCGATGAACAGCGGCACATCGTTGAGCTCGGGCGCGCGGCTACCCGAGGGGTCGGTCAGCGCGCCGATGCTCAGATAGGACACGGTGGCCGCGACGGCCAGCCCCTCGCCGCGGAACGAGGCCGCGACCGAGGGATAGAGCTCTTCGTAGCGTCGCAGCAGTTGGCCGAGGTCGTCGCCCATCTGGGTGAATCCGCCCATCAGCGCCTTGATGCTGCCGAAGAGGTCGACGAAGTCCGGGCCGGTGGTCTCGGTGAAGTCGCCGAGCGCGGACATGGTGACCGAGACCTTGCCCATCAGCGCCGAGATGTCCCGATTGTTCTCGGCCAGCAGGCCGAGCAGGGCGGGGAACGTGTCGGCGGCCCGGCCCAGCTGTTCCTTGCGGGTCGCGAGCTCGCCGGTCAGGACATTGACGCCGTGCAGGACGCTGTCGATGTCGGTGGTGCGCTGGTTGAGCGCGGTGATGGCGGCGCCGAGTTCGTTGAGCAGATGCGCCAGCTGCGGCGCCCGACCGGCGAACATCGAGTTCATCTCGGAGGTGATCTTGGCGGCCTGGTTGAGACCGCCGCCGTTGAGCAGCATCGAGATGGAGACCATCAGCTGCTCCACCGAGGCGCCCGCCGAGGTCAGCTCCACGCCGATGGTGTCGCCGGGGCGCAGCAACTCGGCGTTCGGGTCGGCCTCGGGCAGCGTCATCGCGATGAAGATGTCGCCGAGCGGGGTGGCCTGGCGCAGTTCGGCGGTGGTGCCGCGCGGCAGGTCGATGCCCTCGCGGATCTCGAGTTCGACCTCGGCGAGGAAATTGGTGGTGCTGATCGCCGAGACGACACCGATGTCGGTGCCGCCGATGCGCACATGGGCGCGTTCGGGCAGGTTCAGCGCGTCCTCGAAAACCGCGTTGATCTTGTAGCCGGGGCCGCCGATGCCCGGTTTGGGCAGCGGGACGTTGTCCACGGTGACCGCGCAACCGGTGGCGCCGGTGAACACGGCCAGGCTCAGCGCGACAGCGGCCAGGCGGGCGGTGAAGGCGCGGGCGCTCATGAGGTCAGTCCCAGCAGTGCCGCGGTGAGACCGAAATCGGGCCCCATGTCCATGATCTTGCCGGTGCGGCAGCCGTCGGCGCGCATCTGCACGCGCTCGCAGAAGGTCGACAGCCATTCGCCGTCGAAGACCGACTTGTCGAGCAGGCCGTGCAGGCGGATCGCGCGGTGCTCCTGGCTGGTGGCGTTGGCGAGGTTCTCGAAGAACAGCGGCGTGACGTCGATCATCTCGGTGAGACCGCGGGCATTGGCGCGCATCTGCTCGGTGATGGTCACGAACCGGGTGAGCGCGCCCGCCAGCTGGTCCTCGTTCTGGCCGACCACCGTGGCGGTGTTGGCGACGAAGTCATTGAGCTGGGTGAGCACCGCGTGCAGACCGGGCGACTGCGCGCCGAGCAACTGCACGAGTTCGGTGAGCTTGCCACTGAATTCGCGCACGGTCGCGTCGTTGGAGGCGATGACGTGGGTGATCTCGTTCAGCTTGATGATGGTGTTGGAGATCTGGTCCTTGTTGGCGAAGCTCACCTCGAAGGCGCCGGAGAGCTGGTCGAGGGTCTGGCGCAGCCGGTCGCCGTTGCCGTCGAGCAGGGGGAACAGCACCCGGCTGGCCATCGGTCCGTTCTCCGCGTCGCCCTTCAGCGCGGCGCCGAGCTGGTCGAAATTCTCCAGGATGCGGTCCAGCTCCACCGGGACGCGCGTGCGTTGCAGCGGAATGTGATCGCCGTCTTGGAGGACGGGGCCGTCGCCGGTGTAGGCGGGGGCCAGTTCGACGTGGCGGTTGGTGATCAGCTGCGGGGAGATCAGCGCCGCCATGACATCGGCGGGCACCTTCACATCGCGGTCGATGGACATGGTGACCTGGACATAGCTGCCCTTGGGAGTCACCGTGTCGACGCGGCCCACCGGGACGCCGAGCACGGCGACCTCGTTGCCCTCGTACATGCCCGCGACATTCTCGAAATCGGCGCTGACGCGCAGATGTTCACCGAGATACTGCTGTGGCAGGCCGGCGATGGAATCGGGCAGCAGCGAGCAGCCCGAGGCCACCCCCGCCGCCAGGCACAGCGCGGCCAGTTTGACCGCGGTACCGACACCGAATCTGTTGCGAATGGTCATTATTGGCACCCCGGAATCGCCTGGACCGCGCACAGCCAGTTGTCGGGCAGGATCCACGGCGCGAGCACGTCGCCGTAGGGTCCGTTGCCCAGCACATTGTTGAACTGCCGCATGGCCACGGGCATGGTCTCGTAGAGCCGGTCGAGATTTTCCTTGTTCTTCTCGAGGCCCTCAGTCATGGTGTTCAGGTCGTGGATCAGCGGCCCGAGCTGATCGTTGTTCTCGATGCCCATCTCCTGCAGCAGGGCGGAGAGGGCGGCGACATTGTCGAGCAGCTGGGCCAGCATCTGCTGGCGGACGGCCACCGCGTTGCCGATCGCCTCGCCTCGGGTGAGCAGCAGCAACACCGCGTTCTGGTTGTCGGCGACCAGGGTCGAGACCGTGTCCATACTCTTCAACAGCGAGTCGACTTCGTCGCGGCGGTCGTTGATGACCTCGGCCAGCGAGCCGATGCTGTCGAGCGCGGCCACGGTCAGCTGCGGGGAATCGCCCATCTGGTGATCGAGGGCGTCGAGGGCCTGGCGCAGCTTGTCCGGGTCGATGCGCTCGATGCGCTCGAAGGACGAGTTGTACTGGGTGTCCTGGATGACCTTGCCCAGGTTGTAGGGGACGCTGGTGTTCTCCAGCGCGATGGTGTCGCCGGGCAGGCCGCTGCCGTCGCCGGGGAACAGCTCGATGTGCAAGCGGCCCAGGATGGTCGACATCTTGATCGAGGCCCGCGCGTCGGGGCCCAGCCGCAGATCCCCGCGCACGCGCATGTCGATGACGACCCTGTCGCCTGCCAGTTTCACCGAACGCACGGCGCCGACCTCGATGCCGGAGACGTCGACCGTGGCACCCGGACGCATTCCCGCGGCCTGGGCGAACTCGGCGTGGATCGTCTTGTCCGACACACCGATCTGCTTGACCAGGCTGGACCCCACCAGCAGCAGCACCACGAACAGCGCCGCGGCCACGCCCTGCCAGAGGAAACGGTTGCCGGTGAGAAGAGTACGAATCCGTGCCATCAGCGGCACACCTCCGAATGCGAGTTGCCGCCGACCTGGGAGAACAGGCCGGGTGGCAGCAGCACGCCCCACAGCGAGACATCCAGACTGCAGAAGTAGGCGTTGCCGTAGGTGCCGTAACTGGTGAATCGGGCCAGCGAGTTGAGCAGACCGGGCAGCTGGACGGCCGCCTTGTCGAGCGCGGCGCCGTTGAGCAGCAGCAGCGCCACACCGGTGGTCGCCTCGTTCTGCGCGGCGGCCATGTCGGGCTTGACCTGGGCCAGCAGGCCCACCAGGGAGTCGGTGGAGGTGGCGACCTGGTCGACCGAGGACTTCAGCAGCTCACCCTCGGCGTAGAGGGCTTCGACCAGGGCCGTGGACTGGGTGATCAGAGATTCCAGCTCACCGCTGCGGTTGGCCAGGCCGGCCAGCACCGAGCTGAGATTGGCGATGACCTGCCCCAGGATCTCGTCGCGCTGACCGAAGGTGGCCGCGAGGTCGGCGGCCTGCACGATCAGCGAGGACAGCGAGACGTTGTCACCCTGCAACGCCTGGATCAGCGTCTCCGACAGGGAGTTGATCTGATCCGGTTGCAGCACCGAGAACAGCGGCTCGAAGCCCGACAGCAGCGACGAGACGTCGAAGGACGGTTCGGTGCGGTCCACCGGGATGTGCCCGCCAGGGTCGAGGGGTTCGCCCTCGCCCTCTCCGGGCACCAGGGCGATGTAGCGCTGGCCGATCAGGTTCTGATAGCGCACCAGGGCTTTCGTGGTGGTGGTCAGGTGTTGCCTGTCCTGGATGCTGAAGTCCACCCGCGCCAGGTACCCCTCGTCGAAGTCGATCTTGTCGACCCGGCCCACGCGGACTCCCGCCATGCGGACGTCGTCGCCGATCCGCACGCCCATGACATCGGTGAAGGTCGCCGAGTAGGAATGGGTGCTGCCCGGCACCGACCGTTGCAGCGTCGACCAGATGGTGAAGGTCAGCAGGATCGCCAGGATGGCGAAGAAGCTGAACCCCGCCAACGCTTTTCCGGATTTCACCTCAGGCACCCCCGTCCATCTCGTACATGGTCACCGAGCCGCCGGCCAGCACCGGCGTGAGCAGCAGCAGCTGTGCCGCCGTCGGCCTGCCGCCGACCACCGCCGCGACCGCCGCGTACCCGCGGCCCGAGGCGATGGGGCGCATGGTCGTCGCCGCGGCGGGAGCCGTGGCCGTCGGGTCCTGTGCCGGATCCTCGACAGCCGGATCCTCGACGTCGGCGGCGGGCGCGGTCAGTCCGGGGATCGTGGGCAGACCGGGAATCACGGGCAGACCGGGAATCGACGGCAGGCCCGGTGCGGTCACGCCGGGAATACCCGCCACACCCGGAATCGTCGCGCCCGCATCGGTTCCCGGCAGGCCGGGCACGACCACGGTCGGCGCGGGCCCAGCGGCGTCGAGCCAACCCGGACGCATCTGTTCGGGATACACCTGCTCGGGTGCTTCGGTCGGCACGCTCGGGCCGCCACAGCGCGGACCGGTCAGATCGCCGTAGCGGGGGCAGTCCTCGGCGGTGTACTGCTGGAACGGGGTGAAACTCACGTCCATCTTCCAGACCATCTGCTTCTTGGGGCCCCAGGTGAACACCGAGGCCAGCGCGCCCAGGGACTGATTGAGGTTGCGCGCGGTGTAGGGAATGGCGTCGGGGTCCTCGGCCAGGCCGCCGAACAGTTGCCCGAGACCGGGCACCAGATCCTTGGCGGCGTTCGGATTGCGAGCGAACAGGCTGTTGACCGAATCGATGGCGCCCGAGGCGTTGGCCAGCAGGGCGACCAGATTGCTCCGGCGCTCGGTCAGCGTCTGCGCGGCGGTGACCGATTCGGTGAGCACGCCGACGAGTTCGGGGGCGGACTGACTCAGCGCGGTAGTGGCCGCGCCGAGATCGCCGAGCAGTTCACCGATGCCGGGAATGGTCCTGACCTCGGTGATCCAGCGGTCCAGACGCTCGATCGTCGAACCAGGCACCCGCGCGGCCGGATCGAGCGCGGCGGCCAGCGTGGCCAGCACCCGGCCCAGCTTGGCCGGCTGGATGTTGTCGAGCACATCGCGCAGCACGGTCAGCGTCGTCTGCAACTGCATGGTCTCGGTGCTGGTGTCCTCGGCGATGGACGCGCCCTCGGTGAGCACGGCGCCGGAGCGGCCGTTGTCCACCAGTTCGATCGCGGAGACGCCGAAGATGTTGTTCGGAATGACCCGCGCGGTGACATTCGCCGGAATGGTCTGCGCGGCCACCGGCTCGAGGTAGATCTCCACGCGCTGGCGCTGGCCCTTGGCCACCACCTCGACATCCTCGACGCGGCCCACGACCATGCCGCGGAACTTCACGTCGGCCCGTTGCGGCAGGCCGTCACCGGTACTGGTGAGGTCGGCGCTCACCGCCACCTTTTCTTCGAAATAGCCGGTATAGCGCAGCGCGAGCGCGGCGAGCACCACGGCGAACGCGGTGAGCACGGCCAGTCCGGCCAGAGTGAGCTGGCGCGCGGTCGCGCCGCGGCCACTGGGATCGAGTAACACCTTTTCCCCTATCCCGAGATCCGGAAGCCGGGGTCGATGCCCCAGATCGCCAGTGTCAGGAACAGATTCGCGAAAACCATCACGACGATGACCATCTTGATCGCCTGCCCGGCGGCGACCCCGACACCTTCGGGGCCGCCGGAGGCGACATAGCCGTAGTAGCACTGGATGAAGGTCGCCAGCAGGACGAAGACCACGACTTTGAGCAGCGAGAAGAACACGTCGGTGCCGATGAGGAACTGGAAGAAGTAGTGGTCGTAGGTGCCCGCCGAGGTGCCGCCCAGGAACAGCACCGACAACTTGGTCGCCAGGTACGCCGTGGCCAGGCCGATGGTGTAGAGCGGGATGATGGTCAGCGTGGACGCGATCATCCGGGTGGTGACCAGGTATGGCAGCGGACGGATCGCGATCGACTCCAGCGCGTCGATCTCCTCGGCGATGCGCATCGAGCCGAGCTGGGCGGTGAACCGACAGCCGGCCTGGATGGCGAAGGCCAGCGTCGCCAGGATCGGGGCCAACTCACGTGTCGTCGCGAAACCGGAGATGGCGCCGGTCAGCGGGCCCATGGTGAGCAGGTTCAGCGCGTTGAACGACTCCATGCCGACGGTGATCCCGCCGAACGCGCAGAGGATCACGACCACGCCGATGGTGCCGCCGCCGACGACCAGCGAGCCGTTGCCCCAGCCGATGTCGGCGGTCAGCCGCAGCACTTCCTTGCGGTAGTGTCTGAGCGCGAACGGAATCGCGCCGAGGGCCTGGAAGAACGTGATCGCCTGGTGTCCGAGGCGTTGATTCGCCTTGTACGGCACGGCCAGCGCGTCGGTCGCCACCCGCACCGGCTTCAGCGCGGGCGGGGTGTACTTGGTCCCCACCTCAGACCACCTTCGTCGGGAAGAGCGTGTTGTACAGCTGGGTCAGAATGATGTTGGTGGCGAACAGCATCAGCGCCGAGGTCACCACCGCGGAATTCACCGCGTTGGCCACACCGCCCGGGCCCCCCTTGGCGTGCAGGCCGATATCGCAGGCGATGACAGCGGTCAGCGCGCCGAAGATCGCCGCCTTCACCAAGGCCACGATCAAATCGTCGGCCACCGCGAAGGAGGCGAACGAGCCGATGAACGAGCCCGGCGTGCCGGCTTGGGCGTAGACGTTGAACATGTAGGCGGTCGCGAAGCCGACGAACACCACGAACCCGCACAGCAGCATGCTGACCAGCACCGCGGCCAGCAGTCGCGGGGCGACCAGCCTGCGCACCGGGTCCACGCCCATCACCCGCATGGCATCGATCTCCTCGCGGATGGTGCGCGAGCCGAGGTCGGCGCAGATGGCCGAGCCGACCGCACCCGCGATCATCAGCGAGGTCACCAGCGGGGCGCCCTGGCGGATGATGCCCAGGCCGGCGACCGCGCCGATGAAGGTGGTCGCGCCGACCTGGTTGACCAGCGCGCCGATCTGGATGGAGACCACCACCGCGATCGGGATCGCCACGAACACCGTCGGCGCGGCCGAGACGTTGGACATGAACGCGCACTGCTTGATGAACTCGTGGTACGGGAACCGCCGGGCGACGATCGAGCGGACGAGCTCGATCACCGCGGCCCGGCCCAGGCTGACCTGACGGCCGAGGGTTTCCAGGGACTGCTGCGGATGCCGCTTCCATAGTCCCTTCAGATCGTCGACGGCACGTTCGAGATCGGTGCTCGCCGATGGGCGTTCGGTGGTTGTCACGCTGCCCGAGTTCCTTTCTGGGCTTTTCGCCGCTTGTCTCGCCGACCGGTGGCGGTCTTCCCTACGAGTGCGCGGAGCGTGTGCAGTCTCCCATAACGGAGATGCGCATCACAAGCCATAAGTGAATAACCATTCTTGGAGGCGAACCGCCCGGTTCCCCGACCGCCGCGATCCTCGGACCGCGGCCACATCGCACGAGTCGTCGCAGCTCACAGGTCCGAGGACCGCAGAAGCTGGATTTCTTTCCCACACCGCTCTTCAGCGGAGAAAGTTTCTAGAAATTAGGAGCCTGCACCAGAAGAACAGGAACGGCTCAGGCCGGATTGCTCAGATACTGCTGAAGGAAGTACAGTCCCGCGCCGAGCACCGCTACGCCGGCCGCCGCGGTGGCGAGCACCGCGATCCACAGCCCGAAGCGCAGCACCGGATTGACCTTGATTCCCCCACCCAAGATCCTGATTCCGGAGACCAGGATGTCGATGAGCCAGACCAGAAGCATCATGTCATCGTCACATTCGCGACCAGGAGCACCGGCCAGCAGACGATCGAGCCGAGGAACGAGATGATCACGTCGATGCCGCGCATCTCGCGCAGGTGCGAGGTGTGCGTCAGGCTCCACACGAGGCCGATCACACCGTACGGAATCGCGAGGATGATCAGTGTGCCGAGGAACTCCGACACCTTCATCTCATAACTGAATATTCGATCCAGTTTCTTCAACACTGAAGTGCTTCCTTTCCGCCACGCCTGCCGATCCGCCGCCGGCCACCAGGGCCGGCCGGAGCGTGCGGGCAGTATGTTACTCACGATTCACGCTGCAACGGAAGAACTTCGGCGGATCATCTGTTCGTTCGACCACCGTTTCCTCTGCTCACGACGGCCAAGTGGCCCTCGGAAGAAGTTACCAAATATTCTCGCCGGACGGGTTCCGCCCGCGAAGAATCGTCAGTAACATAGCATCGCGGAGCGGGGTGCAGTGCCGCATCACCCGACAACTCGGGCCTCGGCGCACCCCTGACCGCGTGGACGACAGGGAAGGACTCCCATGACCGCCGTAGCCCGGGACGATCACCGGCACGAACCCGCACCGCTGACCAAGGAACAGACCCGCATCCCCATCCCGACCGAGCACCGGCCGCTCACCAAGAAGCCGTTGAAACTGTCCGACGCACTGGACTTCTGGTCGTTCGCGGGCGCGGCAGCCAATGTCGCGATGCAGATGGCGCTTCCCGGCGTCGGCTACGGCGTGGCCGAGAGCAAAGTGGACTCGGGATCGCTGATGAAGCACCCGTGGAAGCGCGCGCGCACCACGACCACCTACCTCGCGGTCGCCATCCTCGGCACCGACGAGGAACGCGCGGCGTACCGGGAAGCGGTGAACGCCGTGCACCGGCACGTGCGCTCGGAGCCGGGCGCGAAGGTCAAGTACAACGCCTTCGACCGGAATCTGCAGTTGTGGGTGGCGGCCTGCCTCTACATCGGCTTCGAGGACACCTACCAGCTGCTGTCGGGCAAGATGAGCGACGAGCAGGCCGAGCAGTTCTACGCCACCGCTTCCACGCTGGGCACCACCCTCCAGGTCACCGAGGACATGTGGCCGGCCACCCGCGCCGAGTTCGACGACTACTGGAACACGGCGTGCGAAGAGGCGGTGCTCGACGACTATGTGCGCGAATACATCAATGCCCTCCTCGACCTGAAGATGATCGCCTGGCCGCTGCGGGTGACGTTCCGCTCTCTGCTGCGCTTCCTCACCACCGGCTTCCTCGCGCCGTACTTCCGCGAGCAGATGCAGCTCGAATGGACCGCCGCCGACCAGCGCCGCTTCGAACACCTGTTCATGTTCGTCGGCTTCGTCAACCGGTTCATCCCCCGGTTCATCCGGCACGCGGGCAGCTATGTACTGATCGGTGATCTGAAACTCCGCAGGCGGCGGCGCAAGTATCTAGTGTGAACGGATGCGCGTCGTGGACATGCACCGAACGATCGCAGCGCCGATCGGCGAGGTGTTCGATTGGATGACCGATGCCACGAACTATCACCGGGTACCGATGGTTCGTCGCGTCATCCTGGTCCGCCCCGGCGACACCCACGGGCACGGCGTCGGCGCCATCCGCGTCGTCAACACTCCCCTGTTCCGGATGACCGAGGAGATCCTCGAGTTCGAGCGGCCCACGTTCATGCGCTACTACATTCCCCGGTCCACGCCCCCGCTGCGCCACGACGAGGGGTACATGCGGTTCGAGGAGGTGCCGGGGGGTAGCACCCACGTGCGCTGGTATTCCCGCTTCGAGGTGAAGGCACCCTTCGCCTCCGACCTGTGCACGCTGATGCTGTTGCCGGTGATCGTGACCGGCTTCCGGCTGGCGCTCGACACCTGTGAGAAGGAACTGCGGCAGAACAAGAAGAACTGAGTATCCCGGCGCTACGGACGAAGCCCCCGCCCCAGGACGGGGGCTTCGTGCCGTTCGCGGTCACCGGTGCGCGTTCGATCCAGCCGTGCCCGGCTCAGGTCGGCGGGGCGGGCAGCGGAATCGAAATACCCAGGGGCAGCTTGATACTCGGCCCGGTCGGGGCGGGAGCGGGCGCCGCCGGGGCGGGCTGCAGCTGCGCACCGCCCGAGGGCGCAGCCGGAGCCGACTGGAGCGGCGCACCGCCCGGTGGCGCGGCCGGGGCGGGCAGCGACTGCGCAGGCGCGGGGGCGGGGGCGGGGGCGGGGGCGGGCAGCGTCTTCGGGGCGTTCTGGGTGCCCGGTGTGTCGCACAGCAGTCCGCACGAGACCGCGCCGATGCCCGGCAGATTCACCAGGACCGGCGGAGCCGGGTCGGGAACGGTGGTCGGAGCCATCGGCTGCAGGGTCAAGGGGCGCGACCGCGGTGCGGAGGCCAGCACCTCGGCGCCCCCGCCCGGACGCGACGGCGGGGGCGCGCTCGACGGCGGGACGAGGCCGGGAGCGATGGTGACCGGCCGGGGCGCGCCGCCGCTGCGGTAGGCCGCCGACCAGCTGAGCACGTCGGCGGCGTAGGACATGGAGTTGTTGTAGCGCAGCACCGCCCGCAACTCCTGTTCGCTGTCGGCGAGATTCGTCCCGCCCGAGCACAGGTACTTGCCCGCCGCCAGCGCCGAGTCGAAGACGTTCTGCGGGTCGGAAACCCCGTCGCCGTTGCCGTCGGCGGCATAGCGCCCCCAGGTCGAGGGCAGGAACTGCATGGGGCCGACCGCCCGCACGTAGCCGCCGTCGGCGGCCGCGATGATCTCGTTGCCCGGCAACGTCCCGTCCAGTGCGGGACCGAGAATCGGCGAGACAGCCGTACCGGCCGCGTCGGTGCGCCCGTTGTCGGCGTGCGCGGATTCGATACGGCCGATCCCGGCCAGCAGATGCCAGCGCAGCCCGCAGCCGGGCATCGAGGATTCCAGCGCCAGTTCGGCGTTCCGGTACGCCGCCAGGACGATTTCCGGGATGCCGAGCAGTCCTCCGGTGCGCGGCAGCGAGATCTCCCGCAGCGCCACCTCGGTCACGCTCGGCGATCCGTCCGCGGGCGGAGTGACGCTGCGCAGCGACCGCGGCGTGTCGGCGGCGACGGTCAGCAGGCCGACGGTGCGGTCGGCCCCTGGTTCGGGATGAGTGGACAGTTCCGGCCGCGCCTGGGCCGCGTCCGCGCCCAACGCCTCGGAACCCGACATGACCAGTCCCGCTGTCAGCAACGCCGACGCGGTGAGTGGAGCAGATCTACGCATACGACCCCCGGCCTGCCGCGTCCACGCGAAGAGACCCGCGCAGGCGGGCACCACGGCCAGGACAACGACGTCCACCGGCCTCGGGATGCCACCTCGACATCCTCCAGCCGCAACACCAAATGAGAACAGCTATTAACATACCGCACGAATGGCCTTGATGTAAGCCTCGTCACGCATGGAATGCTTAGTCACTTATGGGAAAGACGCCGGGCCAGACCTCCGTCCATCTTCGCCGACCGCGCGATGTCGGGCATCACACTTCCGACAGCAGTGAACTGCTCGGCGACCGGCTCGACGCGGTACCTGTCAGCCCGCGGCGCCGAAGGTTTCGCGGACCGCGGCGGCGACGGCCCGGTAATCCTTACGCAGAATCTTGTCGTGGTTGCTGTCGACCTTCGCGCTCACCCGCACGTTCGGATTGCGGGCGAGCACCGGATCCAGCGAGGCCCTCGCCTGTTCCATCTCCCCGTCGCCGGTGCCGAGACCGTCGCCGGTGGCCAGGATGAACCGCACCGGGCAGGTCAGCCGCTCGAGGACCGGCACACTGGCGGCGGCGACCTCGTTGGCATCGATATTGACCTCGGCGTGCTGGTCGGCGCTCATCCGCGCGGCCATCCCGAACGGGCGCGCCAGCGGGAGCACGAACCGCATCCGGCGAAACAGTTTCCGGATCCGCTCCCGGCCCTCTTCACCGGTCAAACCGCAGGGCGCCGCGTCCACGGTCACCACACCCACGACACGGTCAGGATGCCGGTCGGCCCAGTGCCACGCGAGGATCCCGCCGTAGGACCAGCCCACCAGCAACGGCCGCTCCACGCCCCTGGCCGCGAGGACCGCATCGACGTCGCGAAGGGCGGCCTCGAACGAGTAGTCCGCCGACCGCTTCGATCTGCCGCGCGCTCGCCCGTCGAAGGTGATGTGCCGAAAACCGTCACCGAGGTCGTCGATCACCGGCCGCCAAGGTCGACGGTCGGCGTAGGCGCCGTTCAGATACACGACCGGCCTGCCCGAGCCTCCGGTATCGGTGACCGCCAGGGCCGTGTCATCGACGGCCACCATGCCCGTCCACGTCCCCTCTGCGCGAGAGGTGCCGCTTCTCACCATCGGACGACCTACCCTTCCGCTGCGACGGCGCGCTCGACAGCGCTGTTCAGCCGCGCCCGTTCCCGATTGAGCCACGACTCCTCGTGGTAGTTCCGCGCGAACATCTCGATGAACTCCACAGGGTCCTCCCCGACAACCTCGCGTATGGGGGTCCCGGCGGCCGCGCTCTGCTCGAACAGGTCGACGAGGTCTTCGAGCATCGAGACGCCACCACCGGGCCCCGCGTACATCAGGTATCGCTCGAACGCTTCGGCCACTGTGCGGTAATTCGCGGGCAGTCGCCCCACCCGCGCCTTGTACTGTCGCCACCTCCGCTTGTCGCCGACTTCGCCGACCACCTTCGAGGTGAGATCCGAGATGTTCATGATTGCCTGCCTCCTTGCGCACGGAGCTGATCGAGCCGTTCCGCGAGGAAGCTCCACGTCCTCCAGAACTCATCGAGATATTCCTGTCCCTCGGCGTTGAGGGAGTACACCTTTCGCGGGGGCCCCTTCTCCGAGGGGACTTTCTCGACATCCACGAGCCCCTTCTTCTCGACCCTGACCAGCAAGGCGTAGATGGTGCCTTCGGCGATGTCGGAGAAGCCCCGCTCCCGCAGCCACGCGGTGATCTCGTAGCCGTACGCGGGGCGCCCGGCCAGGATCGCGAGGACGATGCCCTCCAACGTTCCCTTGAGCATCTCCGTCTCCTGCTTGCCCATGCACACCCCCTCTCACTACTAAGCGTCACTGACTACCACTAGATAGTAACACTCAGTAGCTGGCAGTCAAGCGATCCGGAGACTTCCTCGGTACCTTCTTCCGGTACATACCGGCACACGCGTTCGGCGAAGCATGGAATTACGCAGGGAGGACAGACACATGGGCGTGCGAGATCTGCTGTACGCTGCGAAACGCCGGATGTACAAAGACAATCGGGTCGGAGGGCTCGCCCGGGTACTGAACCGGGCATCGGAATGCATGTACTCGGCGGGCGTGCTCTCCCCCGGCTACGCCATGACCCTCGAGGTGATCGGCAGGCGCACCGGTCGCCCGGTGAAGCTGCCGATCGTGGTCGCCGAGTACGAAGGGCGGCGGTACCTGGTGTCGATGCTCGGGCCGGACGCCGGCTGGGTGCACAACGTCCACGCCGCGCACGGTCGCGCGTTCCTGCACCGGCGCGGCCGCGAAGCAGTACAGCTCACCGAGGTCGAGGTGGCGGACCGAGCGCCGATTCTGCGCCGCTATCTCGCCGTCGCTCCCGGCGCCCGCCCGCATTTCCCGATCGACCGCACCGCCGCGCTCGCGGAATTCGCCCGGATCGCGGACCGCTATCCGGTCTTCCGGATCGACCCCGCAGGCTGACAAGCCTGCCGCCCATCCCGGTCGCGCCCGCGCGCAATCACCGTGCGGGCACGGTGTCTACGGCGCTCGGCGCGGTCCGGCGACGGGATCGGGGTGGCGGGCGAGCACTGCGGCGGCGATGAGCGTGAGGATCGGACCGGCGCGGTCGTCACAGGTCCCATCACTCGGTGAGCGCGCGCTGTTCGGCCGGTTACCTTCGACGGCATGCCCGACTCCAGAGCATTTCGACCGGCTCGTATCCGCGTCCACCGCACATCCGAATGGGAGGTTCGGCCGACGTTCGTGCTCGTCCACGGCGCGCACGGCAACTCTTCGACGTGGTCTGCGTTGCTGCGGGAACTCGCACTACTCGGGCACCGTGGACTGGCCGTCGATCTGCCCGGCCACGGCCTCGACGCCGGTTTTCCGCTCTCGTATCAAGCACCTCAGGATATCGAAGCCTTCATCACACAACCGTCACCATTGGCGTCGATTACGTTGGCAGACAATGTCACCCACGTCGTGGACACGGTACGCCGAGTCGGCCGGTTCGGGCCGGTGATCTTGGTGGGCACCAGCGGCGGTGGCGCGACGATCAGCGGTGTCGGCAACTCGGTGCCGCACCTGCTGGCCGGAATCGTGTACATCTCCGCGTGGTGCTGTGTCGAACTTCCCAGCATCGCCGCCTATTTGGAAATACTCGGGCATCACGACGTCGCAGCGACGATGGTCAATTGGCGCTCTGCCGACCCGGACCAGCTGGCCGCGTTGAAGCATGGCCTGATGGCAGATGCCACCGACGATCAGTTCCTCGCCTGTCTCAACTTGCTCGAGCCGGCCGAATCACCCCAGGTCATCACCGCCGACAGCCGTGTGCGAGCTGCGACCTGGGGTCGGATTCCACGCACCTACATCCGCCTGTCCCAGGACCGAGCCATCCCGCCCGACATGCAAGACCGCATGATCGCCGAAGCCGATGCCCTCACCCCGCAGAACCCCTTCGTGGTCCATACCGTCGAAGCCAGCCATTTGGGCGCGTGCCTACACGCTGCTGAAATCGCCGCGATCCTGGACACCCTTTCAGGTTCGGAACCGTGACCCGGCAACCGGTACAGCGACGGTGAGCTCGGACCGGCGACAACACCACGGTCGGCCGAGGCGCCGGCGACAATCGGCGCTCCCGGCATCTTGGTTCCTCCTGTCCGCCGCGCCAGCACGATTCGGCCCGTCACCGCCGCATGGTAGCCACATGGCGCTCTGCGACGCCGGTCGCGAATCGCCGCTACGCGGCCTGCCCAGAGACACCGGGTGGGCGCCGATTTCCGCCCAGGGCATGCCTGGTGCCGGGCGCGGTCGACGATATGGTCGAGCAGCTGATCGGCTGGCCGCAACCTGTGCGCAGCGGAAATCACCGCTGCTGTCAAGTGATCCAGGCCACGGTCCGGTGTGGACCCGCTCGATCGGGGCGATCACGTCGCGTAGTGACACCTGGCGCCCCAATGCGTCAACCATAGGTTGACGACCGCCACTTCGTCAACTATTAGTTGACGATACGGCGACAGCTCGTGGATGGCTTTCGCCGACAACGGATCGATTCAGGAGTCGCACATGGAAGCTCGCGAGAACGCCGCGCACCATCGCGCCGAGACACCGGGCAGGCGGGCGACGGTCGTCGGCGCCGGTATCGCCGGTTTGGCCACCGCGTTGCGGCTGCATCGGCAAGGCTGGGACGTCGTCGTGGTCGAACGCGCGCCGGCTCGTCGCAGCAGCGGTTACCTGGTGAACCTGCACGGACCCGGATATGACGCGGCCGAGCGGCTCGGGATCGTACCGGCGCTGACTCCGCGTGATATCGGGTTCTTCACCTCGGTCCTCGTCCACGCGGACGGCCGGGAGAAGTTCCGGATACCGGCCGCTGTCGCCGAGGCCGCCGTCGGGAACCGGGCACTGAGCCTGTTCCGGGGCGACTTGGAGTCGGCGCTGTACGGCGCGGTGGCCGACCACGTCGACATCCGCTTCGGCACCACCGTGCAGGCCCTCGCCCAGACCTCCGGCGAAGTCGTGGCCACCCTCAGTGACGGCACCCGCCTGCGATCCGAACTCCTCGTCGGGGCCGATGGCGTGCACTCCCGAGTCCGCGAGCTCGTATTCGGTGCCGAGCCCGAGTATTTCGTGGACCTGGGCCACATGGTCGGCGCTTTTCCGCTGCCGACAGTTCCCGAGCACGTACCGGAAAACGTCGGCACCACCTTCATCGGGCCCGGACGCACGGCCGCGGTGATGAACCTGGGACCGCAACGGTCTTCGGCGTTCTTCACCTACCATTGCCCCGACACTGCCGCCGAACTCGCTCTCGGCGCCGCACCCGCGCTCACCCGAGCGTTCGGAGACCTCGGCGGCGGCGTCGCCGACGCCCTGCACCACCTCGAGGCCGACCCCGACCACGCCTACTTCGACTCGGTCGGCCAGATCGTGATGGACCGCTGGAGTCACGACCGAGTCGTTCTGCTCGGCGACGCGGCATGGTGCGTCACGGTATTCGCCGGCTACGGCGCCGCGCTCGCCCTCGACGGCGCCGACCGGCTCGGCACCGCGCTCGTGGCACACGGCGACGACATTCCCACCGCGCTCGACACCTGGGAGACGTCGTTGCGCCCGGAAGTAGACAAACGACAGGCACTGGCCCGGAAAGGAATCAGCCGATTCGCCCCGCCGTCACGCACACATGTGTGGGCAGGCGAACTGATGCTGCGGGCCATCCAGTTGCCCGGCATCCGCGGCCTGGTCCGACGCGCCATCCAGCGCGCCAACAACTAGTCGGGTGGCCCTTATTGCCAGGTCGCGGTGTCGGGGTCGATGCCGTGGGTGCGCGCGCAGGCGTCGATGCTTCGGCGTAACCAGGTGGCGAGGCCGGGGCGGACGGCGTCGTAGTGGGCGGCGAACGCAGGGTCGGACTCGTATCTGCGGCCGAGGCAGACCTGCATCTGCCTGCTCAGGGGGAAGTACGAATCGGTGAACACTTCGCGGTGTCGCTCGACGAGATGGTTCGCATCCCGGCTGCCGGGCTCGACACCGGCGTCCATCGCGTCGCCGAGGGCGCGGTCGAGGTCGGCGACGGTGTCGGCGACGGCCTGCCATTCCTCCGGACCGCGGGCGGACGCGCGTTCGGCGTACTGCTGCCATTGCGGTGTGTCACCGTAGTGCCGACGGGCTCGGGCAGGCGAGTCCGGGTCCCATCGGGGGCCGAAGATCGCGGCCTGTTGCTCGACGGTCAGCAGCAGGCCGCGCTCGTGGGCGTCGATCATCCGATCCAAGCCGGCGGCGAGTTGCTCGAGACGGCCGATCCGTTCGGCGACCTGGGTTCGCTGCGCACGCAGTGCGGCGGGCACGTCCGCGGTCGAGTCGTCCAGGATGGCGCCGATCCTGTCGAGGCCGAGACCGATCTCCCGGTAGACGACAATGCGGTGCAGCCGTTCCAGGTCACCTGCGGTGTAGAGCCGGTATCCGGCGGGCGTGCGAAGCGACGGTCGCGCCAGACCGATCTCGTCCCAGTGATGCAGTGCGCGGACGGTCACACCCAGCCGCGTCGAGACTTGACCGACGGTCAGGCCATCGGCGTCAGTGGTCTCGAGCATGCTGTCCATTGTCGCCGGGAGCGGAGTCCGGCGCGGTGATCCCGATCGCAGCGAGGTTGCGCGCTTCCTGGCTGGCCGGATCGAAGGGCTTCGCGGCGGTCAGGACGATCCGCGCGTTCTCGGGGGTGATCACCTCGACATCGCGGGTGTTCCACGGCGTGTCCCGTGGGCCGTCGACCGAGTGCGGACGCAGGGCACGACATGCCTCGGCGAGGACATCGACCTCGCCGAGCACGCAGGCGAAGGAGACGCTCATCGCCGGTGGTCGCGCGGGGACGTTCGCTTCCGAGACGAGCAGGACGTCCTGGAACGCCCACCGGCGCAGATGCACGAGCGTGCCGGGTATGCCGAACAGTTCGAAGAACCCGAGTCCGCGAACCCAGAAGTCCACCGACGCGGTCAGATCCGCGGTGGGGATCCTCACGAAGGCAGGCATTCCGTAGATGCCGCGAAAGGGCTCCGGCGCAGTCGCATCCGGGCCGGGAGTGGGGACGGGACTGATCTCGAAGGCGTTGTAGTAGTCGCTCATGCACGCCACCCTCCGGCCTGACGCAACGTGAGGGTCAAGCTGTTTCCGAGAAGACCTCGTCGAGAGTGGAGGCGGTGAGCAGGCGCTGGGCCCACGTCACCACCTGTGCGCCATCGGCGGCGTGGATTCGGTCGCTGATCCCGCGGGGAGTCGGGCCGAACCTCATGGACAACAGATAGAGCAAGAATTCGGCCCTCCCCTCCACCCTTCCTTCGGCCCGGAGTCGATCGGCGGTGGTCACGGCTCTGTGAAGACCTCGTCGAGGGTGGTCGCGGTGAGCAGGCGCTGAGACCAGGTCAGCAAGTGCGCGACATCGGCGCTACGGATGCGATCACGAATGTGAGCCGGGATCGGGCCGAACTTCGTCGACAACTGTCCCAGCAAGACTTCGACGTGTCCTTCAGTACGCGCTTCAGTGCGGCCTTCGGCGCGACCTTGGGCGCGACCTTCGGCGCGGAGTCGTTCGGCGGTTGTCATGATGACCTCCTTCGCTCGGGGGCCGAGCTGATCGATCACGGGGCCCAGATCGTCTTCGCTGGTCTCGCCCACAAGGAAAATGTACGTCACCAGGGATTGCAGGTCATCCAGGCCACCCGGGGCGGCCAGAAGATCGTGCAGGTCCACCAGCCACGGGGTCAGGTCCTCGCCCAGGGTGCGGTTGCCTGCTGCGATCTTGTGCAACACCAGCGTCAGCCGGGCCGCTGTTCCAGATAGCTGCCATGTATTCGACCATGCGCAGCGGCATGAACCGGTCGGGGCGGGTCTGATGCTCGACCAGGACGTAGATGAAGGTGTCGCGGTCACCGAGGCGGGTGGAGAAGAGCAGGTCGCTGTAGCGGGACCGCAGATGTGGGGAGACGAAGCTGCACGACTCGAACCGCAAAGCGGCCCAGTCGATGCGGTTGACGACGGCCTCGGGGAGGACGTGGCGTAGTTCCCCGGCGGCATTGTCGGGTCGGGCCATGATCCGCCGGAACAGAGCATCGTGCGGATTCGCCGGTGCTACAGACATGCGCGGCAAACTACTCGCACCCTCCGACACGAAAGTCGAAGGGGCGCACAGCGGTATCACGGGCCCGGCCGGGTCGACCGGGGCGGGAAGGACTACGGCGCGGTCATTCCCCCTGGGTCGCGGCGATGAGGGACAGCGGACGCATGTCGAGCCAATGGGCTTCGACATAGTCGAGGCAGGCTTCGCGGGAGGCCGCGCCGTGGGCGATCCGCCAGCCGGTGGGGACGGCGGCGAAGATCGGCCACAGGGAATGCTGGCCCTCGTCGTTGACCAGCACGTAGAACTCGGCGGTGTCGTCGTCGAACGGGTTGCTCATGGGATTGCCTTTCGGGAAACGGCTCAGGCGCGATGGGTGTCGGTCCAGGCGGTGGTCAGGACGTGGCCGATGCGGGCCAGGGCCTGCTCGGAGGTCATCCGCCAGTGGGTGGCGGCGACGGCGTGGTTGTGGACGGTGCCGTCCACGGCTTCGGCCCAGGTGGCGGCGCCCGCCGCGCCGGTGGGGTCGTCGTGGGCGGCGGTGAAGTAGAGCAGGTTGCCCTTGTAGCGGCGGGGGCGGTAACGGGCCAGCAGGTCCAGGGAGCGGGTGCCTTCGGCGAGCAGGCGGGTGAGGCGGTCGGCGCCGAAGGAGGCGAACGGTTCGGGCAGGTCGACGATCAGGTCCGCCAGGCGGGCCGAGTCCCAGTCGGCCGGATCGAGGTCGGTGCCGAGCACGGCGTCGAGTTCCGCGGTGTGTTCGCCCAGCAGGCCGCCCATCAGGTCGGCGACCGGCACCGTGGCGACGGCGACGGGCTCGACGATGCGCGGGCTGTCCATCATGGCCAGGGTCGCGACGTGCTGGCCCTCGTCCTGCAACTGGATGGCGATGGCGTGCGCGAGCACGCCGCCCAGTGACCAGCCGAGTAGATGGTAGGGGCCTTCGGGCTGGACGGCGCGGATCTCGCGCACGTAGCGGCGGGCCCAGTCGTCGAGCGAATCCGGCAGCGGCTCGGCCGAATTCAGCACGGGCGACTGCAGGCCGTAGATGTCACGATCGGTCCCGATGTGGGCGGCCAGACCCGCGAACGACCAGGCCACGCCGCCCGCGGGGTGGACGCAGAACAGTGCTTGCCCGCCGCTGCCGGTGCGCAGCGGGAGGAGCACATCGAACGCGGCGTCCTGATCGATGCGGCCGCGGTTCGCCCTGGCCCGCTCGAGGTGGGCGACCACGCCCGCGGGGGTCGGGGCGGAGAACAGCCAGATGACCGGCACCCGTTCGCCGAGGACTTCGGCGAGGTGGGTGGCCAGGCGGGTCGCCAGCAGCGAGTTGCCGCCACGTTCGAAGAAGTTGTCGTCCATGCCGACGCGGTCGGTGCGCAGCAGTTCGGCGAACACGGCGCAGACCGTGGTCTCCAATTCCGTCCCCGGCGCGCGGTATTCGCGTTCGCGCAGGTCGGGGCGTGGCAGGGCGGCGCGGTCGAGTTTGCCGTTGGCGTTGCGCGGCAGGGCGTCCACGGCCAGCAGGGCGGCGGGCACCATGTAGCTGGGCAGGGACCGGGCCAGGGCCGCGCGCAGGTCCTCGGGTTCGAGTGCGCGCCGACCGGTTTCCCGGTCGGCGGAATTCGCGGTGACCTGGACGGGCTCTTGATCCACGGACCGCGCGGCGTCGTCGAGCAGGGTGTAGTAGCCGACAAGCATGGCCTCCGCGCCGCCGGCATCGTGGGCGAGGACGGCGGCCTCGCCGACGGCCGGGTGGGCGCGCATGGCGTGCTCGATCTCGGCGAGCTCGATGCGGTAGCCACGCACCTTGACCTGGAAGTCGCGGCGCTGGACGAAGACCAGCTGGCCGTCGGCGGTCCAGCGGACCATGTCGCCGGTGCGGTAGAGGCGCTCGCCCGGCAGGCCGAACGGATCGGCCACGAATCGGTCGGCGGTAAGGTCCGGCCTGCCGTGGTAGCCGCGGGCCAGTTGGGCGCCGCCGAGATAGAGCTCGCCGACGACGCCGGTCGGTACCGGGTGCAGGCGGTCGTCGAGCACGTAGACGCGGGTGCCCGCCTCGGGAGTGCCGATGGGGGCGACCGGGCCCGGGTCGCCCGCGGCGGTGCGGTATCTGGTCACCGACACGGCGGCCTCGGTGGGACCGTAGAGGTTGTCCAGGCGGGCCTCGGTGCGGGCGACGGTGCGGTTCACCGTCTCGGCGGGCAGGGGCTCGCCGATCACCAGCAACCTGCGCAGGGCGGCGGGCAGCGCGCCGTCGCAGACCTCGGTGAGCATCGCCAGTTGCGAGGGCACCAGGGTCACGGTGGTGACCTCGGCGCGTTCGATCAGGTCGAGCAGGCCCTGCGGATCGCGATGCGCGCCTTCGGGAGCGAGCACGAGGGCGGCTCCGGTGCGCGGGGCCCACCAGAATTCCCAGACCGACAGGTCGAAGGCGGCGGAGGTGTGCAGCAGGACCGCGTCGTCGGTGGTGAGGCCGTATTCGGACTGCATCCACTCGAGCTGGTGGGTGACGGCGGCCTGCGGGACCACCACGCCCTTGGGGGCGCCGGTGGAGCCGGAGGTGAAGATCACGTAGGCGGCGTCCTCGGGTCGCGCGGGCCGCAGCAGTTCGTAGGGACGGACGGGGTGCGCGCTCAGCCCGGCGCCGACGACGGCGGCGGTGTCGATATCGAGCACGATCTCGTGGGCGCGCACGCTCTCGGGCAGCATGGGGCGGCTCGCGGAGATCAGCACCAGCGCCGGGTCCGCCGCCGACAGCACCGCGGAGGTGCGATCGAGCGGATGGGCCGGATCCAGCGGGACGTAGGCCGCGCCTGCCGTGAGCACCGCGTACATGGCGGTCAGCAGTTCGATCCCGCGCGGGATCGCCAGGGCGACAGTGGCATCGGGGCCGATGCCGCGTGCGATGAGTACCCGCGCGAGACGGTTCACCGCGGCGGCGAACTCGCCGTAGGTGAGCGCCCGGTCCCCCTCGAGCACCGCGAGGGCGTCGGGGGTGCGGGCGGCCTGGGCCTGGAATCCGGCGGCCAGGATGCCGGACGCGCAGTGCCGGTCGGGCTGGTTCCAGCCCAGGACGATGCGCTCGGATTCCGTCGCGTCGAGCAGCGGCAGGTCGCCCACCGGGGTCTGCGGGGCGGCGAGGACCGCGGCCAGCAGGCGGCGCAGGCGGCCGGCGATATTGGCGACGGTCGATTCGTCGAACAGGGCGGTCGAGTAGGTGATGGCGGCGTCCATGCCCGACGGGGTGCCGTCGGTGCCGTGCCGGTCGGTCACCACCAGGTGCAGATCGAACTGGGAGACCTCGGTGTCGAAATCGACCGCGGTGGCGGTGATCCCGTCGAGGTCGACATCGGCTTCGGCCTGATTGTGGAAGGAGAAGCCGACCTGGAACAGCGGGTGCCTGGCGGTGGAGCGCTCCGGGTTGACGACGTCGACGAGGCGTTCGAACGGGATGTCGGCGTGGGCGAACGCGGCCAGGTCGGCCTCGCGCACCTGGCCGAGGAGGTCGGTGAAGCTCGCGGCGGGGTCGACGCGGGCGCGCAGCACCAGGGTGTTGACGAACATGCCGACCACGTCGTCGAGTTCGGCCGCGCCGCGACCGGCCACCGGGGTGCCGACGGCGATGTCGTCGGTGCCGGAGAGCCTGGCCAGCAGCACCGCGAAGGCGGCGTGCACGACCATGAACGGGGTCGCGCCGTGGGCGCGGGCCAAGTCGGCGAGTGCGGCGTGGGTGGCGGCGTCGACGGTGAAGTCGACGTGCCTGCCCCGGGTGGAGGCCACCGCGGGGCGCGGGCGGTCGGTGGGCAGCGGTAGTTGTGCGGGCAGGTCGGCGAGGGTGTCGAGCCAGAACCGCAGCTGGCGGGAGACCAGCGAGTCCGGGTCGTCCTCGGCGCCGAGCAGGGCGCGCTGCCAGATGCTGAAATCGGCGTACTGCACGGGCAGCGGGGTCCACGCCGGGGTCCGGCCGCGACGGCGGGCGGCGTAGGCCACCATCACGTCGCGGGCCAGCGGTGCGAGGGAGGAACCGTCGGCGGCGATGTGGTGCATGACCACGACCAGGACGTGTTCGTCCGCGGGAGCGTCGCCGGTGCCGGTGAACGGGCGGAACAATCGGGCGCGCAGCGGCGGGGCATCGGTGACATCGAAGCCCGCGCCGACGAAATCGAGGACAGCCGTGGGCAGGTCGTCGACGGCGACCGGGATCGGCACCAGCACCGGAATGCCCGCTCGGTCGGCAGGCAGCACGACCTGCACCGGGCTGCCGTCGCGTTCGGGGTAGACGGTGCGCAGGACTTCGTGCCTGGCGACCACGTCGGCGACGGCGGCGTTGAGCGCGGCCACGTCCAGTGCACCGGCGAGTCGGACCGCCAAGGGGATGTTGTAGGCGGTGGACTGGTGGTCGAGGCGATTGAGGAACCACATGCGCTGCTGGGCCAGCGAGAGCGGGACGGTCTCGCCTGCCGAGCGGACGCGGGCCACCAGCCTGGGGCGGGCGCTTTCCCCGGCGTCGGCGACGGCGGCGGCCAGGGCGGCGACGGTGCCGTGCTCGAAGACCGTGCGGACGCCGACGGTGACCGACAGCGCCGTCCCGAGGCGGGCGGCGACCTGGGTCGCGGTGAGCGAGTTGCCGCCGCGGGCGAAGAAGTCGTCGTCGAGACCGACTTCACCGGTGGGCAGGCCGAGCACCTCGGCGAAGACCTCCGCCACCGCGATCTGCGCCGCGGTCTGCGGTGCGCGGAAGGCGGCGGCCTGGAAGACCGGTTCGGGCAGGGCGTCGCGGTCGAGCTTGCCGACGGGGGTGAGCGGCATGCGATCGAGGACGACGATGGCGGCGGGCACCATGTACGCGGTCAGCGAGCGCGCGGCGTGGGTGGTGAGTTCGGCGGGGTCGATGCGGTGTCCGGGTTCGGCGACCACGTAGGAGACCAGCGAGACCGTTCCGTCGGGGCCGGTGTGGCCCTGGGTGACGACCTCGCGCACGCTCTCGTGCGAGGCGAGCGCGGCGTCGATCTCGCCGAGCTCGATGCGCAGGCCGCGGACCTTCACCTGGTGGTCGGTGCGGCCGAGGTACTGCAAGGCGCCCCCGGCCGTCCAGCGCGCGAGATCGCCGGTCCGGTAGAGCCTTTCGCCCGGGGCGACGGAGAAGGGATCGGCGATGAAACGCTGCGCGGTGAGGCCGGGGCGGGCGTGGTAGCCGCGGGCCAGGCCCGCACCACGCAGGTACAGCTCACCGGCCACGCCGACAGGCACCGGGCGCAGACCGGCGTCCAGCACGACCGCCGACATATTGGCCAGCGGCACACCCAACTCCACCGGACGACCCGGCAGCAGTGGCGGGCTGACGGTGGCGACGATGGTGGTCTCGGTGGGGCCGTAGCCGTTGTGCACGGCGCGGCCGGCCGCCCAGGTGTCCACCGCGTCCTGGCCGAAGCCCTCGCCGCCGATGATCAGGTGACCGAAGGCGGGCAGGCGGGCCGGATCGAGGGTGCGCAGCACCGACGGGGTGATGAAGGCGTGGCTGACCTCGTGGGCGGCCATGAACTCGGTGAGTTCGTCGCCGCCGAACACCTCGGGCGGAGTGAGCAGCAGCGTGCCGCCCTCGACGAGCGCCAGCAGCAGTTCCAGCATGGCCGCGTCGAAGCTCGGGGAGGCGACACCGAGCACTCGCGCGTCCGCGGTGACGGCGTAACGATCGCGCTGGGTGCGCGCGACTCCGGCGATGCCCGCGTGGGTGACCAGCGCGCCCTTGGGCAGCCCGGTCGAGCCGGAGGTGTAGATCATCCAGGCCGGGTTGGCGATGCGCACGGGGCGCACCAGTTCGTCGGCGGCGATGCGGGCGGGGCTGGTGTGGCGCAGGCGGGTGGCCGTCGCGGGTGCGTCCAGCACGACCCATTCGGTGTCGCCGGGCAGGGCGGCGCGGGCGGATTCGACGGTGAGGCCGAGGACCGCGCCGGAGTCGGTGAGCATGTGGGTGATGCGCTCGGCCGGGTAGGTGGGGTCGACCGGGACGAAGGCCGCGCCGGTCTTGGCGACCGCCCACAGCGCGAGCTGGAAGCGGGCCGAGCGCGCGATCGCGATGGCGACGATGTCCTCGGCGCCGATGCCGTGGCCGATGAGCATCCTGGCCAGCCGCGCGGACTGTTCGTCCAACTCGCGGTAGGTCAGACGGGTGTCGCCGTCGACGACCGCGAGGCCGTCGGGGTTGGCGGCGACCGCGCCCGCCAGCATGTCGGCCAGCGTGCACGGCGGGGTGACCGGGCCGTGGCGGTCGAGCAGGGCGGCGCGTTCGCCGGGGGCCAGCAGTTCGGCCGCGCCGACCAGCTGGTCCGGGCGGCCGGTGAGCGCGCCGAGCAGGCGGCCGAACCGGCGCAGCAGGCTCGCGGCGGTGGACTCGTCGAACAGGTCGGTGGCGTATTCGAGTTCGACGGGCAGGTGACCGTCGGCGTCGGGCGCGTCGGCCACGGTGAACTGCAGATCGAAGCGGGCGACGGTCTCGTCGAAATCGACCGGGGCGAGTTCGAGGCCGGGCACGGTGACGGCGCCGGAATCGAGGTTCTGGTAGTTCAGCACCACCGTGAACAGCGGGTGACGGGCCGGGTTCGCGGTGACGCCCAGTTCCTCCACGACGCGCTCGAACGGAACCGTGGCATGTGAGAACGCGTGCAGGTCGGCGGTTCTGGTGGCGTCGATCAGGCTGTCGAAACTCTGGTGCGGCGCGAGATGGGTGCGCAGGGTCAGGGTGTTGACGAACATGCCGACGAGGTCGTCGAGCGCGGCCTCGCCGCGACCGGCGACCGGGGTGCCGACAGCGATGTCGTCGGAGCCCGACAGCCGGGCCAGCAGCACCGCGAGCGCGGCGTGCACGACCATGAACGGCGTCGCGTCGTGGCGGCGGGCCAGTTCGGCGATCCTGGCGTCGAGATCGCCGCCGAGCCTGCCGCGCACGGTCGCACCACGCTTGGACGCCGTCGCCGGGCGAGGGCGGTCGGTGGGCAGGGCCAGTTCCTCGGGCAGGCCGCGCAGCGCCTCGCGCCAGTAGGCGAGCTCGCGCCCGGCGACCGCGTCCACCGCCGCGGACTGCCACAGCGCGTAGTCGGCGTACTGGGCGCGCAGCCGCGGCCAGGCCGGTTCGGTCTGCATGACGCCCGCGAAGTAGGCGGCCACCAGATCGCGCAGCAACGGACGCATGGAGAAGCCGTCGGTGGCGAGATGGTGCAGGACGGCGACCAGTACGCGGCTGGTCGCGGTCTCGCGCAGCAGCACCGCGCGCACCGGGACCTCGGTGGTGACATCGAAACCGGCGCCGAGCAATTCGGCGATGCGGGCGTCGAGCCGGCCCGCCTCGACATCCTCGACGGCCAGCCGCACCGGATGGTCGTCGGCGGGCAGGATCACCTGGTGTCCGGTGCCGTCCGGGCCTTGTGGGTAGTAGGTGCGCAGGGATTCGTGGCGGGCGACGACGGCGGCGAACGCCTCGGTGAGCCGGTCGTCGCTGATCTCGCCGGTGAGGCGCGCGACGACCGGGATGTTGTGCGCCGGGGAGTCCGGGTCGAGGAGGTTGAGGAACCACATGCCGCGCTGCACGGGGGCCAGCGGCAGCACCTCCGGTCGCGGGCCCGCGACCAGCGGGACCACGATCGGGCCGGTGTCGCCGTCGGCGGTGAGCGCGGCGGCCAGGCCGGCCACGGTGGGCTCCTCGAAGAGCAGCCGCACGGGCACCCGCCTGCCGAGGCGCTCGCCGATGCGGGCCAGCACGCGGGTGGCGCTGAGCGAGTTGCCACCGAGGTCGAAGAAGCTGTCGTCGACGCCCGCGCGGTCCACACCGAGCACTTCGGAGAACGCTTGGGCGACAAGGCGTTCGACCGTGGTGACGGGGGCGCGGTAGTCGCCGGAGTCGAAGACGGGCACGGGGAGGGCGGAGCGATCCAGCTTGCCGGAGGTGTTGAGCGGGAACTCCTCGACCGTCAGCAGGACGGAGGGAATCATGTACCCGGGCAGTGCCGTCTGGGCAGCGGCCCGGGCCCGCTCGACAAGTCGAGCGGAGTCGATCGCGGCCGTGCTCACCGCAGCGTCGGCAGGCACGGCCGCGCCGACGGCAGCATCGCTGCGGGCTGCGGCGACCCCCACGGCGGCGGCGTTCCCCGTGGGCAGCAGGTAGCCGACCAAGTGGTCGTCGACGACCCGGGCGGCGGCCTGGGCGACGCCGGGCACGGCGGCCAGCACGGCTTCGATCTCACCGAGTTCGATGCGCTGGCCGCGGAACTTCACCTGGAAGTCGGTGCGGCCCAGATAGACCAGTTCGGCGGCGTCGCCCTGTGGTTCCCAGCGCACCACGTCACCGGTGCGGTACATGCGCTCGCCGGACGGCCCGAAAGGGTTGGCGACGAAGCGGTCGGCGGTCAGCGCGGCACGGCCGTGATAGCCGCGGGCCAACTGGACGCCCGCGAGGTACAGCTCACCCGCGACACCGGGCAGGGTGGGCCGCAGCCGCGAATCCAGCACGTAGACACGGCTGTTCCACTCCGGGCTGCCGATCGGCATGACGACGCGCCCGATCTCGCCGGTGACCTCGCGGTAGGTGATGCTCACCGCCGCCTCGGTCGGCCCGTAGAGGTTGTGCAGGGCGGCGGTGCTGACCGCGCCGAAGGCCCGCACGGTCTCGGCGGGCAGCGCCTCGCCGATCACGAACACCATCCGCAACTGCTCGAGCGCGGTGGTGTCGCCGGATTCGGCGATGTGACCGGCGAAGACGCCGAGCATGGTGGGCACGAAGTCGGTGACGCTCACGCCGTGGGCGGCCATCACCTCGGCGAGGTACGCGGGGTCGCGGTGGCCGTCGGGGGTGGCCAGCACGACGGTCGCGCCGACGCGCAGCGGCAGGAAGTAGCCCCACAGCGAGACGTCGAAGGTGGTGGCCGTCTTCTGCAGGTACACGTCGTCGGCGTCGAGCCGGTACTGCGACTGCATCCAGGTGATCTGGTTGACGATCGCGGCGTGGGAAACGCTGACGCCCTTCGGCTTTCCGGTGGAGCCGGAGGTGAAGATCACGTAGGCCGGATGGTCCGGCCGCAGCGGGGCGGGGCGTTCGTCGGCGGCGATCGGCTCGTCGGAATACCCCGCCAGATCGATGGTGTCGACGGCGACGACGGGCCCTTCGTAGTCGGCGGCGAGGCCGTCGCGCGCGGTGGTCAGCAGGGCGGCCGGGTCGGCGGTCGCCATGATGTGCGCGATGCGCAGCGGCGGGTGGTCGGGATCGATCGGCACGTAGGCGCCACCGGCCTTCAGCACCGCGTACATGGCGACCACGAGGTCCACCGAACGCCGGATGCCCAGCGCCACCAGGCTTTCCGGCCCGACGCCGAGGTCGACGAGGTGGCGGGCCAGCTGGTTGCCGCGCCGGTCGAGCTCGCCGTAGGTGAGCACGGTGGCGACCGAGCCGTCGTCGGGGACGTAGACCAGGGCCGGGTCGTCCGGAGTCGCGGCGGCCTGGGCCTCGAACTCGTCGAGCAGCAGTTCGGCCAGCGGGGCGGTGTGCGCGGAATCGTTCCACTCGGTGACCACGCGGTGCAGCTCGTCCGGGCCGAACAGGTCGATGTCGCCGATCGGCACGTCGCGGTCGGTCGCCACGGCGGCGAGCAGCCGCAGGTAGCGCTCGGCCATGGTGCGCACGGTCGACTCGTCGAACAGGTCGGTGGCGTAGGTGAAGCGCAGCGACCGCTCGGCGACGGTCAGCTGGAGGTCGAAGCGGGAGACCTCGTGATCGATGCGGTACTCGCCGACGGTGACGCCGGGCAGCTCCACCGCGATGGGCTCCAGGTTCTGGAAGAACAGCGCCACCTGGAACAGCGGGTGCCTGGCCTCCGAACGCGGCGGGTCGAGCACCTCGACGAGTCGCTCGAAGGGCACATCGGCGTGGGCGAAGGCGTCGAGATCGCCCTCGCGCACCCGGCGCAGCACGGTGTCGAAGGTGTCGGCGCCGGTGACCTCGGTGCGCAGCACCAACGTGTTGACGAACATGCCGACCAGATCGTCGAGTCCGCGGTGGCCGCGTCCGGCGACGGGCGCGCCGACGGCGATGTCGGCGGTGCCGGACAGCCGGGCCAGCAGCACGGCCAGCGCCGCGTGCACGACCATGAACGGGGTCGCCTCGTAGCGGGCGGCGACAGCGGCAATGGCGTTGTCGAGATGCTCGGGCAGCCCGACCACCACGCTCGCGGCCCGCTGGGAGGCCAGTGCCGGGCGCGGACGGTCGGTGGGCAGATCGAGCTGGGCGGGCAGGCCGCGCAGCCGTTCGCGCCAGAACCCGAGCTGAGCGGCGGCCAGGGACCCGGGGTCGGATTCGCCGCCGAGCAGATCCCGCTGCCACAGCGCGTAATCGGCGTAGTGGACGGCGAGTTCGGGCCAGGCCGGGGCTGTGCCGGTGACCCGCGCGGTGTAGGCGGCGGCGAGATCGCGGGCCAGCGGGCCCATCGAGTAGCCGTCGGCGGCGATGTGGTGCACCACGAGGGCGAGCAGGTGCTCGCGCTCGGACAGCCGCGCCAGGCCGACGCGCAGCGGGACCTCGGCGGTCACGTCGAAAGGCGTGGTCACGAAGGCGGTGAGCGCGGCCGTCGGGTCCGCGCCGTCGAGTTCGGCGATCTGCGGGCGGTGCCCGGGGGCGAGGATCAGCTGGTGGCCGACGCCGTCGCGGTCCGGGTAGACGGTGCGCAGGGTCTCGTGCCGGTCGACGATGTCGGCGACGGCCGCGGTGAGCGCCGCGCGGTCGAGGCGGCCGGTGAAGCGGATGGCGACCGGGATGTTGTTGGCCGTCTCCTGCGGGTCGAAACGGTTGAGGAACCACATGCGCTGCTGGGCGGGCGAGAGCGGCAGGGCGTCCGGGCGCGGGCCCGCCAGCAGGACCGGGCGCGGTGCGGCGGCGGTGAATTCCGCTGCCCGCGCGGCCAGCCCGGCGACGGTGGGGGCGTCGAAGAGCAGGCGGACGGGCAGATCGGCGGACAGTTGCGCACCGAGGCGGGCGAGGACCCTGGTGGCGCTGAGGGAGTTGCCGCCGAGAGCGAAGAAATCGTCGTCGGCGCCGACGTCGTCGAGGCCGAGCACCTCGGCGAAGACGGCGGCGACCGCGCGTTCGGCATCGGTGGCGGGGGCGCGGTAGGTGGCGGACTCGAACACCGGTTCCGGCAGGGCCTTTCGGTCGAGCTTGCCGGAGGAGTTCAGCGGGAACTCGGTGAGCGTCACGAAGGCCGCGGGGACCATGTAGGCGGGCAGGCGCGCGGCGAGCGCGGCGCGCACCGCGTCGATGTCGAGCACCGAATCCCGCGCCGACGCGGCGACAGTCGGTGCCATCTCACCGACCGGTGCGGGTTGGACGGCCGATGCCGGGTGGACGGCTGACGCCGAGGACGCGTCGAGTTCGCCGAAAGTGCGGCTCGGGTCGGGCACCATCGTGGCGGTCGGCGCATTGCGGGGCGCGGCGGCGACCACATAGGCGACGAGCATGTCTTCGCCCGCGGCGGAGCGGCGCACGACGACGGCGGCGCGATCGATGCCGGGGAGGGCGGTGAGCGCGGACTCGATCTCGCCGAGTTCGATCCGCAGGCCGCGCAGCTTCACCTGGAAGTCGGTGCGGCCCAAATAGTCCAATTCGCCTTCGGGGGTCCAGCGGACCAGGTCGCCGGTGCGGTACATGCGTCCGCCCACGGAGGCGGAACCGTCGGCCGTGAAGGGGTCGGCCACGAAGCGCTCGGCGGTCAGCTCGGGGCGGGCGACGTAGCCGAGGGCCAACTGATCGCCTGCCAGATAGAGCTCGCCGGGGACGCCGACGGGCACCGGGCGCAGGCGGGCGTCGAGGACGAGCAGGCGGGTGTTGAAGACCGGGCGACCGATCGGGACAGTGTCGACGTCGGCGTCGGTGACTTCGTGGAAGGTGACGTCGACGGCGGCTTCGGTGGGGCCGTAGAGGTTGTGCACACGGGTCCCCAGGAGCGACCGGGCGCGCTGGGCGGTGGGAGCGGGCAGCGCTTCGCCGGAGGCGAACACCCGGCGCAGGCCGCGGCAGTCGCGCGCCCTCGGTTCGGCGAGGAAGACCGCGAGCAGCGACGGCACGAAGTGCACGGTGGTGACCGACTCGGCGGCGATGAGACCGGCCAGGTAGGCCGGGTCGCGGTGGCCGTCGTGACGAGCCAGGACCAGGCGGGCACCGACCTGCAACGGCCAGAAGAATTCCCACACCGACACGTCGAAGGTGGCGGGGGTCTTCTGCAGGACCGTGTCGTCCGGGCGCAGGCCGTAACGGTCCTGCATCCACACCAGGCGGTTGACGATCGCGGCGTGCGAGACCGCCACGCCCTTCGGCCTGCCGGTCGAGCCGGAGGTGAAGATGACGTAGGCGGGGTGCTGCGGACGCAGCGGCGCCGTGCGGTCGGCATCGGTGAGCGGGCTGTCGCCGATACCGCTCAGGTCCAGGCGGTCGATGCGCACCTGGGGCGCGGCGCTGACGGGCAGGTCCGCCCCCGCGGTCAGCACGCAGATCGGTCGCGCGGTCCGCAGGACGTACTCGGTGCGTTCGGCCGGGTGCTCCGGATCGAGCGGCACGTACGCTCCACCGGTCAGCGTGACCGCGTACATGGCCGTGACCAGGTCGGCCGAGCGGCGGATGCCCAGCGCGACGTAGGCGCCCGGGCCGACGCCCTGGGTGATGAGCCAACGCGCGAGTCGCCTCGCTCGCCGGGCGAGTTCGGCATAGGTCAGCTCGGCCCGAGCGGACTCGGCGAGCGCGGCGTCGCCGTGCTCCGGAGCGAGAGGCGCGAGGTCGGCGCGGGTGTGGTCCCGGTCGCCGAGGACGGTGGGCTCGAAGGTGAGGGCCACGGCGGACGGGGTGCGGGTGACCTGACGTTCGAACAGCGAGGCGAGGGTGTCGCTGGGAGCGGCGACCGGGTGGGCGGTGTCGTTCCAGTGCGACACAACCAGGGCGCGTTCAGCGGGGTCGAGCAGTTCGATGTCGCCGACGAGGCGGGACGGTTCGGCCACGGCGGATTCGAGCAGACGGACCAGTCGCGCGCCGAACGAGGTGACGGTCGCCGCGTCGAACAGGTCGGTGGCGTACCGCAGGACCGCGCGCACGGCGGTGGCGGCGCCCTCCTCGGCGCCGTACTCGGCCAGTTCGAGGGCGAGATCGAACTGGGCGATGCCGTTGTCCAGCGGGTACGGCGCGACCTCGAGGCCGGGCAGGCGCAGGACGGTGTCGTCGCGGTGCTCATAGGTGAGCAAGGCCTGGAAGATCGGCGAATGCGCCTGCGAACGGACCGGATTCAGCGCCTCGACGACGCGCTCGAAGGGCAGGTCGGCATGGGCGAAGGCACGCACGTCGATCTCGCGGACCCGGGCCAGCAGGTCGGCGAAGGAGCGGTCGGCGGGGACGGGAGTACGCAGGACGACCGTGTTGACGAACATGCCGACGAGGTCGTCGAGGGCCTGTTCGGAGCGGCCCGCGACGGGGGTGCCGATGGCGATGTCGTCGGTACCGGCCAGGCGGGCGAGCAGCACGGCGTAGGCCGCGTGCATCACCATGAACGACGAGACGTGCTGCGCACGGGCCAATTCGGCGACGGCGGCGGTCAGTTCGGCGGAGAGGGTGAATTCGACCGTCGCGCCGCGCCCGGAGGCCACCGGCGGGCGGGGGCGGTCGGTGGGCAACTCCAGGACGGGGGCCAGACCGGCGAGTTCACCGCGCCAGTGCGCGGCCTGGCGCGCGAGCAGCGACTCGGGATCGGCGGGGTCGCCGAGCACGGCGTGTTGCCAGAGCGCGAAGTCGGCGTACTGCACCGGCAGCGGCTGCCACCGCGGGGGTGTACCCGCCGCGCGGGCGGCGTAGGCGGTCATCAGGTCGCGGGCCATCGGGGCGATGGACACACCGTCGGCGGCGATGTGATGGACGACCACGACGAGAACGTGCTCGCGAGGGGCGAGGCGCAGCAAGCGCGCGCGCACCGGCAACACGGTGCGCAGATCGAAACCCTCGGAGAGGATTGCGAGCACGGCGCTCCTGGCGTCGGCGGCGGCCGAGTCGCGGGATTCCGCGCCGTCAGCACTCGAACCTTCAGCGCTCGACCCGGCGGCATTCGCACTTTCGGCATCCGCCCCGAAGGCGTTCGAACTCCCCGAGACCGAACTCCCGGAGACCGAGCCGACGGCATCGGCGCCGGACAGGTCCAGCGGGGTGAGGTCCAGGTGCGGGGCCCGCTCCTGGATCACCTGGTGCGGGCCTTCGGCATCGGCGGGGAACAGCGTCCTCAGCGACTCGTGCCGGGCGAGGACGTCGGCGAGCGCGGATTCCAGTGCGGCGGTGTCGAGATCGCCGGTCAGCCGGATGGTGAGCGGGATGTTGTAGACCGGCGAATCCGGGTCGAGGCGGTTGAGCAGCCAGATCCGGGTCTGGGCGTGCGAGAGCGGGATACGCGCCGGGCGCGGCGCGGCGACCAGCGCGGGACGCGGGCCCGCCGAGCCGGCGGCCAGGACGCGGGCCGCAAGCGTGGCCACGGTGGGGGCCTGGAAGATCTCGCGGACGGTGAGGGCGGTGTCCAGCGCGGCATTGGCGCGGGCGACCAGTCGCATGGCCAGCAGCGAGTTGCCACCCAGGGCGAAGAAGTCGTCGTCGGCCCCGACGACTACACCGCCGCCGCCGCCGGCACCGTCTCCCAAAAGGTCCGCGATCAGGCCGGCGAGCATCGTTTCGACGCCCGGGCGCGGGGCACGGAAGGGCGTGGTGGCGGTGGTGAACTCGGCGGGCGGCAGCGCCTTGCGGTCGAGTTTGCCGACCGTGGTCAGCGGCATCTCCTCCAGCACGACCAGGTGGGCGGGCACCATGTACCCGGGCAGGTGCGCGCGCACGGCGTCGAGCACGGCTTCGGCGGTGAGGTCCGCCCCGCTGACGTAGCCGACGAGCGCGTCACGGCCCGCCGCGTCGGTGGCGACCAGCACGGCGGCGTTGGTCACGCCGGGGACGGCGGCCAGCGCGGCCTCGATCTCGCCGAGTTCGATGCGCTGACCGCGCAGCTTGATCTGGAAATCGTTGCGGCCCAGATAGACCAGATCACCGTCGGCGTTCCAGCGGACCAGGTCGCCGGTGCGGTACATGAGCCGCCCGGGCACACCGAACGGGTCGGCGACGAAACGTTCAGCGGTGAGCCCCGCACGGCCCTGGTAGCCGCGCGCCAGCTGATCACCGGCCAGATACAGCTCGCCTGCCACACCGGTCGGCACCGGCCGCAGCCGGGCGTCGAGCACGTAGACGCGGGTGTTCCAGCAGGGCCGCCCGATCGCCAGTTCCCGTGCCTCGGCGCCCTCCTCGGGCAGGTCGGCGTCGGTGAACTCGTGGTAGACCGCCGAGATGGCGGCCTCGGTGGGGCCGTAGGCGTTGTGCACCGCGCCGTCGAACACCCCGCGGATGGCGGTGAGCAGGTCGGGGGTGAGCGCCTCGCCGCCACAGTGCAGGTGCCGGAAGGAGGACAGGGCGTCGCCCATGCCCTCGCCGATGAGCGCGGCCAGCACCGAGGGCACGTATTCGGCGATAGTGATGCGGTGTTCGCGCAGCAGGCCGGCGAAGTAGGTGAGGTCCAGGTGCCCGCCGGGCGCGGCGATCACCAGCGGGGCGCCGACCGCGATCGGCAGGAAGCATTCCCAGACCGAGACGTCGAAGGTGAGCGGGGCGCGCTGCAGGATGCGGTCGGCGCCGGTCACCTGGTAGCGGTACTCGAGCCAGCGCAGCTGGTTCATGATGGCGCGGTGGGTCACCGCGACGCCCTTGGGGCGGCCGGTGGAGCCCGAGGTGAACAGGATGTAGGCGGTGTTGTCCGGGCGCAGCGCGGCGCTGCGGTCCTCGTCGACGACCGGGCGGGCCGGGTAGCCGGACAGGTCGAGATCCGCGAGGGCGACCGCGCGCACGCCGGGCAGCGACGGCAGTTCCGCGCCGCCGACCACGAGGACGAGGGCGGGCCGGGCTTCCTCGACGATCTGCGCCAGGCGGTCGGCCGGATGCGCCGGGTCGAGCGGAAGGTAGGCGCCGCCCGCGCGCACGATCGCGTACATGGCGACGAGCATGTCGATCGAGCGCAGGGCGGCCAGGCCGACAACGCTCTCCGGGCCGACGCCCGCCTCGATCAGGTGATGCGCCAACCGGTTCACCCGTTCGGCCAGCTCGGCGTAGGTGCACCACGAGCCTTCGAAGGTGACGGCGCGGCCGTGCGGGTCGGCGTCCGCGCGGACGGTCAGCAGATCGTCGAGGGTTTCCTCGGGCAGGCGACGCCCGGTCGCATTGCGTTCGGAGAGCAGCAGGCCGCGTTCGGCCACCGACATGAGTTCGACATCGCCGACCGCCGTGCGGGTGTCGCGGACCATCGCCCGCAGCACGCGCTCGAAGCCGGTGCGGAAACCGGTGACGGTGCGCTCGTCGAACAGGTCGCGGGCATAGTGCAGGTAGATGTCGATACCCGCGGGGGCGCCGTCGGCATCGTGGTGATCGGTCAGCGTCCAGTCCATGTCCAGCTGGATGGGCGCGGGCCCGACCTCCAGGGCGCCGATCTCGAGTTCGTCCAGCCGGACCTGGGGCGCGGCCTGGTTCTGCAGCGTCAGCGCGACCTGATAGAGCGGCGAATGCGCCTGTGAGCGGACCGGATTGATCGCGTCGACCAGTTGCTCGAAAGGCACCAGCGCGTGATCGAAAGCCGCCACGTCGGTGCGGCGTACCGACTCGATCAACTCGGCCAGGGTCGCCTCGGGACGGATACGCGTGCGCAGCACCAGGGTGTTGACGAACATGCCGACCAGCTCGTCGAGTGCCTGCTCGCCCCGGCCCGCGACCGGGGCTCCGATCACGATGTCGTCGGTGCCCGCCAGGCGGCTGAGCAGGGCGGCCAGGGCGGCGTGCAGCACCATGAACGGGGTCGCGCGGTGGGCGGCGGCCAGATCCTGGATGCCGCGGTGCAGGTCGGCGTCGAGCCTGCCGGTGATCGCGCCACCGCGAGCGCTCGCCACGGCGGGGCGGGGGCGGTCGGCGGGCAGCGTGGTGACCTCCGGCAGTCCGTCCAGTTGCGTTGTCCAGTACTGCAGTTGACGCGACAGCACCGATCCCGGCGCGTCCGCCTCGCCGAGGGCGCGACGCTGCCAGCAGGCGAAGTCGGCGTACTGCACCGGCAACGGGGACCAGGTCGGGGAGTCCCCGGCGCAGCGGGCGGCGTAGGCGGCGGCCAGGTCGCGGGTCAGCGGAGCGAAGGACCAGCCGTCGGCGGCGATGTGGTGGACGACGAACAGCAGCACGTGCTCGGGTCCGTCGGCGTCGCTCACCCGGAGCAGGCGCACCCGGACCGGTACTTCTGCGGTGACGTCGAAAGCAGTGGTCGCGGCGTCGGTGATCAGCTCGGGCAGTTCCCGCGCGCGCACGGGACGGGTGGTCAGGTCCGGCGCGTGCGTGGCCACCGGCAGGACCACCTGGTGGGCCACGCCGTCACGTTCGGGGTAGACGGTGCGCAGCGTCTCGTGCCTGGCGACCACGTCGCCGATCGCGGCTTCCAGTGCCGCCGCGTCCAGTTCGCCGCTCAGACGCAGCGCGAAGGGGATGTTGTAGGCGCCGCCACCGGTGCTGTCACCGGCGGTGTCGTCACCGCCCGGGTGGCCGAGGTCGAAGCGGTTGAGGAACCACATGCGCTGCTGGGCGATCGACAGCGGGACGGGTTCGGTGCGTTCGCCCGCGACCAGCGGCGGGAGTGCGGCTTCCACGCCGCCGGAGGCGCCGGTGGCCGAGTCGATCACGCGCGCCAGTTCGGCGACGGTCGGCGCGTCGAAGACCGCGCGCACCGGCACACGCGCGCCGGAGGCGGCGGTCAGCCGGGCGGCGAGCTGAGTGGCGACCAGGGAGTTGCCTCCCAGGGCGAAGAAGTCGTCGCCCGCGCCGATCTCGCGGTGGCCGAGCAGTTCCGCGAAGACACCCGCCACCAGTATCTCGGTGGCGGTCGCGGGGGCACGGAAGTCGGCGGTGACCGGCGCAGGGGCGGGCAGGGCCGCGCGGTCGAGCTTGCCGGAGGCGTTGACCGGGAAGGCGTCCAGGGTGACCACGGCGGTGGGCACCATGTAGGCGGGCAGGCGGTCGGCCAGTGCGGCGCGCACCGTGTCCAGGGTGAGCAGTCCGGTGCCGCTCGCGGCAGTCATACCGGTGCCGCGCGCGGCAGTATCACCGGTGCCGCGCGCGGCGACCAGGTAGGCGACCAGTTGGTCGCCGGTGCCGTGGTCGTCGCGGACGAGGACGGCGGCTCGGTCGACGCCGGGCAGGTCCAGCAGCGCCGTCTCGATCTCGCCCAGTTCGATGCGCAGGCCGCGCACCTTGACCTGGAAGTCGGTGCGGCCCAGATATTCCAGTTCACCGGCGCGGGTCCAGCGGACCAGGTCGCCGGTGCGGTACATGCGTTCGCCCGCGACTCCGTACGGATCGGCGACGAAGCGGTCGGCTGTGAGGTCGGTGCGGCCGAGGTAGCCGCGGGCCAGCTGGGCACCCGCCAGATAGAGCTCGCCGGACACACCGACGGGGACGGGGCGCAGGCGGGCGTCGAGCACGTAGACGCGGGTGTTCCAGACCGGGCGGCCCATGGCGACGGTGTGGGTGTCGGCGTCGGTGACCTCGTGGGCGGTCACCTCGACGGCGGCCTCGGTGGGGCCGTAGAGGTTGTGCACCCGCGCGCCGGTGATTTCGCGCAGCCTGCGCGCGCTCACGGCGGGCAGCGCCTCACCGGAGCAGAACACGTGGCGCAGCGTGGTCGCCGCGGGGTCGCCGGCCGGGAACGCCTCGGCGAGGAAGACCGCGAGCATGGACGGCACGAAGTGGGTGACGGTGACACGCTCGGCGGCGATGAGGTCGGCCAGGTAGCGCGAGTCGCGGTGGCCGTCGGGGGCGGCCAGCACCATGCGGGCGCCGACCTGCAGGGGCCAGAAGAACTCCGGCACGGACACATCGAAGGTGACCGGGGTCTTCTGCAGCAGGACGTCGTCCGGGCTCAGCGACACGTAGGCGGACTGCATCCAGCACAGGCGGTTCACGACGGCCGCGTGTTCGACCGCCACGCCCTTGGGGCGGCCGGTGGAGCCGGAAGTGAAGATGACGTAGGCGGTGTGTCGCGGACGCAGCGGCGCCAGGCGGTCGGCGTCGGTGACGGCGGACGCCGACCAGCCGCTCAGGTCGACGAGGTCGATACGGATCTGCTCGATACCGGGCCGGCTGTCCTGGGCCAGGCCGTCGCGAGCCCGGCCGCCCTCGCCCCCGGCGTGCTCGGACCGGTCGCGCCCGGCCTGATCCAGATGAGCTCGACCGACCGGGAAGCCGGGAAGATCGAGGTCCGCGCCCGAGGTCAGGATCGCGATCGGGCGGGCGGTGTCGAGCACATGAGCGATGCGCTCGGCCGGGTGGTCGGGATCGAGCGGGACGTAACCGCCGCCGGCGACGACGACGGCGTACATGCCGGTCACCAGGTCGATGGAGCGGCGCATGCCCAGAGCGACAAGGGAATCCGGCCCGACGCCACGGTCGATCAGCCACCGGGCCAGCCGGTTCACCCGGGCGGCGAATTCGCCGTAGGTGAGGGTGACGCCGTCGAAGGTCAGCGCGGGGCGCTCGGGGGTGCGGGCGGCCTGACGCTCGAACAGTGAGACCAGTGTGTCGGTGGCGGCGAGCGGGTGCGCCGTGTCGTTCCAGTCGCGCAGCACCTGGGCGCGTTCGGTGGCGTCGAGCAGTTCCACGTCGCCGACGCGGGTGCCGGGGGCAGTGGCCGCGGCGGTCAGGACGCGGGTGAGCCGGGTGGCGGCATCGGCGGCGGTGGCGTGGTCGAACAGGTCGGTGGCGTAGCGCAGGCTGCCGGTCAGACCGCCGGTGGCGGGGCTTTCGTTCAGGATCAGGTGCAGGTCGAACTTCGCGCCGTCGTCGGGGACGGGCGCGGGCACGACGGTGAGGCCGGGCAGGGTCAGCGCCTCGTGCGCCTGCTCCCCCGCCGCGTAGCTGAGCATGACCTGGAACAGCGGGTGCGCGCCGCCGCTGCGATCGGAGACCAGTTCCTCGACGACGCGTTCGAAGGGCAGCTCGGTGTGGGCGAAGGCGGCCAGGTCGGCCTCGCGCACCTCGGCGACCAGCCGGTCCAAGGGCACGGCCGGATCGACGGCGGTACGCAACACAACGGTATTGACGAACATGCCGACCAGGGCGTCGAGCGCGCTGTGACCGCGGCCGCCGACCGGCGAACCGATGGCGATGTCGGTGCCCGCGCCCAGGCGCGACAAAGTAGCGGCGAAGGCGGCGTGCAGAACCATGAACAGGGTGGCGCCGGAACGGGCGGCCAAGGCGCGCAGGCCCGCCGTGGTCTGCGCGTCGACGGTGATGTCGACAGCGGCGCCGCGCAGGGTGGGGCGTGCGGGTCGGGGACGATCGGTCGGCAGCGTCAGCTGGGCGGGCAGCCCGGCCAGCGTGTCGCGCCAGAAGCCGAGCTGCTGGTGGGCGAGGTCGCCCGCGCGTTCGGTGGAGCCGAGCAGTTCGTGCTGCCAGAGGCTGTAATCGACGTATTGGACAGGCAGTTCGTCCCACGCGGGAGCCTCGCCGTGCAGGCGCGCGCCATAGGCGCGCATCAGGTCGGAGACCAGCGGGCGCATGGACAGGGCGTCGGCGGCGATGTGGTGGACGACGAACACCAGCACATGGTCGGGAGCCGCACCGGGCTCGGCGGGTTCGATGCCGAGCAGGGCGATGCGGGCGGGTAGTTCGGTGGTGACGTCGAACCCGGTGCGCACGAGGGTCGCGACGGTAGCGGCCAGATTCGCTTCGTCGACCGTCATGCGGGCGAGCGCGAAACCCAGGGCAGCGGTGGGCCGCACGGACTGGTAGGGGCCGTCCGCGTCCTGGGGGAAGACGGTGCGCAAGGTCTCGTGCCTGCCGAGCAGGTCGAGCACGGCGCGGTCCAGCGCGGCGACGTCCAGGTCACCGGTGAGGCGCAGGACAACGGGCAGGTTGTAGACGCCCGCGGTACTCGCCCGCGTCCCGGCGCCGTCCTGGCCACCGATGCCGTCGACCTCGGCGCTGTCCTGGACTTCCACGCGGTTGAGGAACCACAGACGCTGCTGGGCGGGCGAGAGCGGGATGCGGGCCGGGCGTTCGCGGCGGGTCAGGGCCGCGGCGGGCCGCGCCGCCGTGGTCGCGGCCTGGTCGGCGAGCGGGCGGACGGCGTCGGCGAACGCCTCCACCGTGGGAGCCTCGAACAGGGTGCGCACCGGGACGCGGGCGCCGCCCAGTGCCGCCCCGATGCGGGCGGTGACCTGCGTGGCGTCCAGCGAGCTGCCACCGTGGGCGAAGAAGTCGTCGTCGAGTCCGGCGCGTTCGGCGCCGAGCACCGCGGCGAAGACCTCGGCGACCAGAGCCTGCACCGAGTCGGTGGGCGCGCGGAACTCCGCGGCCCGCAGCGTCGGCGCGGGCAGGGCGCGGCGATCGAGCTTGCCGCTGGTGTTGAGCGGGAACTCCGACAGCACGACCAACGCTGTCGGCACCATGTAGGCGGGCAGCCTGCGGGTCAGCGCGGCGCGCAGGGCGTCGGTGTCGACGACGGCGCCCGGCGCGGGGACGACGTAGCCGATCAGGTGCTCGCCCTGCTCGCCGGACCACAGCCGGGCCGCGGCCTGGGCGACGGTGTCCTCGGCCAGCAGCGCGGTCTCGATTTCGGCCAGTTCGATGCGCTGGCCGCGGAACTTCACCTGGAAGTCCACCCGGCCCAGGTAGACCAGTTCGCCGTCGGTACTCCAGCGCACCAGGTCGCCCGTGCGGTACATGCGTTCGCCCGCGAAGCCGAACGGGTTGGCGACGAACCGGTCGGCGGTCAGGTCGACGCGGCCGTGGTATCCGCGGGCGAGCTGGTCACCGGCCAGATACAGCTCGCCCGGCACCCCGATCGGCGCGGGGTGCAGACGCGAATCCAGCACGTAGACCTGGCTGTTCCATTCCGGTTCGCCGATCGGCACCAGCGGTCCGTCGGTGACGGTGACCTCGCGGTAGGTGATCGAGACGGCGGCCTCGGTGGGGCCGTAGAGGTTGTGCAGGGCGGCGGGGGCGACCGCGTCGAAGGCGGCGACGGTCTCCGGGGGCAGTGCTTCGCCGATGACGAAGACATCGCGCAGCGAATCGAGTTCGCCCGGCTCGGCGTGGTTGGCGAACACGGCGAGCATGGAAGGAACGAAGTCGGTGAGGGTGACCCGCTCGGCGGCGATGGTCTCGGCGAGATAGCGCGGATCGCGGTGGCCGTCCGGGGTCGCAAGGAGCAGGGTCGCGCCGGCGCGCAGCGGCAGGAAGTAACCCCACAGCGATACGTCGAAGGTCGTCGCGGTCTTCTGCAGATAGACGTCGCCCGCGCGCACCCCGTACTCGGCGTGCATCCAGACGAGCTGGTTGGCGATGGCGTGGTGGCTGATCGACACGCCTTTGGGGCGGCCGGTGGAGCCGGAGGTGAAGATGACGTAGGCCGGGTTCTGCGGATGCAGCGGGCCGCGTTCGGCCTCGGTGATGCGGGTCTGCGCGTAACCGGACAGGTCCAGCTCGTCCAGGTTCGCGATCCGGACGTGCGCGGGCACCGAATCCGGCACGGTGAAACCGGCGTTCGTGGTGGTGAGGATGGTGTGCGGGGCAGCGGTGGCGATGATGTGGCCGATGCGCTCGGCCGGGTGCTCGGGATCCACCGGCACGTACGCGCCGCCCGCGCGCAGGACCGCGTACATGGCGACGACGAGTTCCGCGCAGCGCGGCATGGCCAGCACCACCAGGGTTTCCGCGCCGACGCCGGTCGCGATGAGCAGCCGCGCCAGGCGGTTGGCGCGGGCGGACAGCTCGGAGTAGGTCAGCGATTCGCCGTCGGCGGTGCGCAGCGCGATCGCCTCGGGCGTGCGGCGCACCTGCATGTCGAAGCCGTCGTGCAGGAAGCGTTCGGCGACTTTGTGGCCGCTGGCGTTCCAGCTGGTCACCACGTAGTCGAGTTCGCCCGCGTCCAGCAGTTCGATGTCGCCGACCGGCTGATCCGGGTCGGCGAGCGCGGCGCGCAGCAGGCGGGTGAACTTCGCGGCGAACTCGGCCGCCGTCGGACCGTCGAACAAATCGGTGGCATAGGTCATCTCGGCGCGGTACCCCACCGCCCCGCGGTCGTCCACCGCCGTCCGGCCGAGCGGCTCGGACAGGGTCAGCTGCAGGTCGAATTTGGCGAAGCCGGGGTCGAAGTCGAGCTGTTCGGCGCGCAGGCCGGGCAGGTCCAGGGCGATCGGGCCGATGTTCTGCATGAACAGCGCCACCTGGAACAGCGGGTGCCTGCCCTGGGAGCGGGCCGGGTTGACGGCCTCGACCAGCTGCTCGAACGGGATGTCGCGGTGGGCGAAAGCGCGCAGGTCGCGTTCGCGGGCGTGGGCGAGCAGATCGGCGAAGCCGCGTCCGGCGTCGACCTCGGTGCGCAGCACGAGGGTGTTGACGAACATGCCGACCACGTCGTCGAGCTGGGCCTCGCCGCGGCCGGCGACGGGGGTGCCGATCGCGATGTCGGTGGTGCCCGACAGCCGCGCCAGCAGTGCGGCCAGGGCGGCGTGCACGACCATGAACGGGGTGGCGTTGTGGCGGGCCGCGATCCGGTCGACGGCGGCGCGCGACTCGGCGTCGATGGCGAAGGCGTGCGTGGCGCCGCGGTAGGACGACACCGCGGGCCTCGCCCGGTCGGCGGGCAGGTCGAGCTGGGCGGGCAGGTCGGCCAGTTCGGCGCGCCAGAAATCCAGCTGCGCGGACAGCGCCGAGCCCGGATCGGTCTCCTCGCCCAGCACTTCGCGCTGCCAGAGGGCGTAGTCGGCGTACTGGATCTGCAACGGGGACCAACCGGGCTCAGCACCTGCGCGGCGAGCGGCGTAGGCGGTGATGAGGTCGCGGACCAGCACACCCATCGAGACGCCGTCGGCCGCGATGTGGTGCACGACGAACACCAGGGTGTGGTCCTCGGGGCCGCTGCGCAGCAGCCGAACCCGTAGCGGCACCTCCTCGGCGACGTCGAAACCGCGGACGGCGATGGCGCGCACGGCCTGCACCAGTTCGGATTCCGGCACATCGGTGGCGGTCAACGCGGGCACCGGGTGCACCGCGCGGACGACCTGCACCGGTCCGGTCGCCGTCTGCGGGTAGAGGGTGCGCAGGATCTCGTGGCGGGCGACCAGATCGGACAGGGCGGCATCGAGGGCGCCGGGGTCGAGGTCGCCGCGCAGGCGCAGCGCGACGGGGATGTTGTCGACCGCGCCCGCCGCCGGGTCCCGGCCGGAGTCGGTGCCGAGGCGGTTGAGGAACCACATGCGGCGCTGGGCAGGCGACAGCGGGATGTGTTCCGGGCGCGGCCCGGCGACGAGCGGCGTTCTGGCGGCGGCACTCTCGCGATCGGCGGTGTCACCGAGGGCGGCCAGGGCCGACACCGACGGGCGGTCGAAGAAGTCCCTGACGTCGATGGCCACCCCCAGTGCCTCGGTGAGGCGGGCGATGGCGCGGGTGGCCAGCAGCGAATTGCCGCCGAGAGAGAAGAAGTCGTCGTCCGCGCCGACGCGCTCCGTGCCGAGCAGATCGGCGAAGATTCCGGCGACCAGGCGTTCCGCTTCGGTCGACGGTTCGCGGAACTCGGCAGCGGCGGAGGTGAAGTCGGGTTCGGGCAGGGCGCGCCGGTCGAGTTTTCCGTTGGCGTTGACCGGCATCGCGTCGAGCACCTGCAGCAGCGAGGGCACCATGTACTCGGGCAGGGATGCGCGGGCCAGCTCCAGCACCGCGCCGGTGTCGAGCATCGGCACGTCGGGGGCGGGGACCACATAGCCCACCAGGTGGTCGCCGCCCGCGTGCCGGGCCAGTACCACCGCCGCCTGGGCGACGGCGTCCGACCGCAGCAGCGCGGCCTCGACCTCGCCGAGTTCGATGCGCAGGCCGCGCAGCTTGACCTGGAAGTCCGTGCGGCCCAGGTACTCCAGTTCCAGCGGGCCGCCCTCACCGCCGCCTGCCCAGCGGACCAGATCGCCCGTGCGGTACATGCGATCGCCGGGCGCACCGTGCGGGTTGGCGACGAACCGGTCGGCGGTCAGGCCGGGCCTGGCCACGTAACCGCGGGCCAGCTGCACGCCCGCCAGATACAACTCGCCGACCACGCCGGTGGGCACCGGGCGCAGGCCCTCGTCCAGCACGAGCAGTTCGTTGTCGTCGGCGACGGTGCCGATCGGGACGGTGACGCTGTCGGCGGCGGTCACCTCGTGGGCGGTCACGTCGACGGTGGCCTCGGTCGGGCCGTAGGTGTTCTGCAGGGTGGCTCCGCTGACATCGCGCAATGCCGCGGCGGTCGCGGCGGGCAGGGCCTCGCCGGAGGAGACCACCATCCGCAGCGCGTCCAGCGACACCCCGCCGCCGGCCAGTTCGGCCACGAACACCGAGAGCATGGACGGCACGAAATGGGCGATGGTGACACCGCGTTCGGCCATGAAGCGCACGAGATACGCGGGGTCGCGGTGCCCGTCGGGGCGGGCGATCACCAGCCGCGCGCCGACCTGCAACGGCCAGAAGAACTCCCACACCGACACGTCGAAGGTGAACGGAGTCTTCTGGATCACCCGATCGGTGGCGAGCATCGGGTGCAGGCGCTGCCGCCAGCGCAGGTTGGCGATCACCGAGCGGTGCGAGACCGCGACGCCCTTGGGGCGTCCGGTGGAGCCGGAGGTGAAGATGACGTAGGCGATATTGTCCGGGCCGGGGCCGGGCAGGGGGTCGAGCCGCTCCTGCGCCGGCGCGGGCTCGGAGTCGAATTCGTCGACGCGCAGCACCGGCACGCCCGCGAGTCCGGCGGGCTGGTCGGCGGTGGTGGTGAGCACCAGCGCCGGTGCGGCGGTCTCGAGCACGTAGGCGATGCGTTCGGCCGGGTGCTCGGGGTCGATCGGCACGTACCCGCCACCGGCCTTGAGCACCGCGTACATGCCGACCAGCAACTCGACCGAGCGTCGCACGGCCAGCCCGACCAGTGCCTCGGGACCGACGCCGAGGGTCACCAGGTGCCGCGCCAGAGCCTCGGTCCTGGCGTCGAATTCGGCGTAGGTGAGGACGGTGTCCTCGAATTCCAGCGCGACCGCGTCCGGAGTGCGGCGGACTTGTTCGGCGAACTCTGTCACCAGCGTCTCCACCGGCGTGAAGCTCACCGGCAGCGTCGGGGCCGCGGCCAGCAGGGCGTCGTCGAGCAGCGCGTCGAGCACCTCACCGAGCGCGCCCTCACCCGCCTCCACCAGGTCGGGCAGCCGGCCGGAGACGACCACCGAGATCAGGGCGTCGGGGCTGAGCGCGCCGCCCATCGCGATGGCGAGTGCGCTGATCTCGGCGGACAGTTCCGCGTAACCGACCGTGGCGTCCGGGCTCCGCAGCGCCACGCGCTCGGGTTCGGAATCGGCGACGGTCTCGATCAGGCGGGGCAGATCCGCCAGTCCGTAGGCGCGACGCAGGGCGGCGTGCCGATCGGCGCCGGGGCTGTCGCCGAGTCCACGGGGGGTGAGCGATTCTGCTCGAGACATCAGCTGTTCCTTTCGGAGACGAGGGAGTTCGTCTCGGCGAGAAGGGTGTTCAGCGCGGCGGCCAGACCAGCGCCGCCGAGCGCCGTGAGGATGCCGGGGACCAGCCCGGCGAGGGCGACGTTGATGAGCGCTTCGGGTGAGGCCGCGGCGCCCATCGCCTTCGCGACGCCGGCCAGTTTCGCCTGGAGTTCGGCATAGGTGACCCGATGCTCGCCGTGCGCGAAAGCGACGGCCGTCGGTGCGAGTTCGGCGGCGGCGGCGATCAATCCGGGCAGGTCCGCCATGGTGGCGGGTGCGCGGGAGGATGCCGTGCCCGGCACGGCCGGGGCCGAGCTCGTGCCCGCCGGGTGCCGGGCGGCTGGCTGCCGTTCGGCCTCGGTCCTGATGTCGATCGCGCGCAGGGCGGTCGACGGGTCCGCCACGACGGCGGCCAGCACCAGGTGCAGGCGCTCGGCACAGTCGCGGACGGTGTCTGCGTCGAAGATGTCGACGGCGTAGGTCAGGCGCAGGGACAACCCGGTCCGCTCACCCGCCTCGTCGAATTCCTCGATACCGGTCAATTGCAGGTCGAACTTGGCCTCCGCGGGGGCCGGGTCGATGACCTCGACCGCCAGACCGGGGAGTTCGACCGTGCCGGGGGGCATGTTCTGGAAGGCGAACATGACCTGGAACAGCGGGGTGTAGGCGCTGGACCTGGTGCGCCCGATGGCCTCGACGACCTGGTCGAACGGCACGTCGGCGTGCGAGAGCGCGGCCAGGTTGCGCGCGCCGGCCTGCCGCAGCAGATCGGCGAAGGTGGCGCGGGTGTCGATCTCGGTGCGCAGGGCGACCGTGTTGACGAACATACCGATCAGGTCGTCGATCTCGCGTACGCCGCGACCGGCGACCGGGACACCGACGGTGATGTCGGTGCTGCCGGAGAGCTTGGCCAGCAGGACCGCCAGGGCGCTGTGCAGGACCGTGAACAGGGTGGTGCCGTGGTCGCGGGCCAGTCGGTCCAGTGCGCGGGTGGTCTCGACGTCGATGGCGGTGACGACGGTCTCGCCGCGCATGTCGCGATGGGCCGGGCGGGGCCGGTCGGTGGGCAGGGCCAGGACTTCCGGGGCGTTCGCCAGTTCCTGGCGCCAGTACGCGAGCTGACGCTCGTGGGTGGAGTCCGGGTCGCCGGGGCGGCCGAGCAGTTCGTGCTGCCAGACGCTGTAGTCGGTGTAGCCGATGGGCAGGGGCTCCCAGGCCGGTGCGCGACCGGCCGCGCGGTCGACGTAAGCGCGCACGAGATCACGGGCGAGGGGCCCGACGGAGTAGCCGTCACCACTGATGTGGTGGACGACCACGACGAGCACGTGCTCGGCGGCGGATGCGGTCTGCCCCGTAGCAGCGGACGGCGAGGCGGTGTCGGACCGCGTGCCGTCACCGGATCCCCCGGCGGGCGCCGATTCCGCAGCGGTGCCCGATTCCGTCCCCGCGAGGCCGCGAGCCCCGGGGACACAACGGAACAGGGCCGCACGGACCGGTGGCGCCGCGGCGATGTCGAAGCCGCGGCCGACGAATTCGTCCAGGCGCGCGAACAATTCGGCGCGGTCGACCGTGATCGGCGTGAGGTCGACGGTGACGGCCTCCAGCGGTAGCACTTCCTGGACCGGACCCTCGGGGGTGTCCGGGTAGCGGGTGCGCAGGGGCTCGTGGCGGGCCAGCAGGTCCGCGACGGCGGCGGTGAGGGCGGCGTGGTCGAGGTCGCCGGTCAGGCGGATGGCGGCCGGGATGTTGTAGGCCGCGGAATCCGGGGCGAGGCGGTTGACCACCCACATACGCTGCTGTGCGGGGGCCAGCGGGACCGGGCCCTCGCCGGTGCGGCGGACCAGCGGGGGCCGCGCGCCGGTGTCGTCGAGTTCGCCGAGCCCGCGGGCCAGGTGCGCGACGGTCGGGGCGTCGAAGACCTCGGCCACCGGCACGCGGACGCCGAGTGCGGCGCTCAGCCGGGCCGCCAGCTTGGTGGCCAGCAGGGAGTTGCCGCCGAGGGCGAAGAAGTCGGTGCCGGAGCCGACGCGGTCGGCCGGGACGCCGGTGAGTTCGGCGAAGGTCGCCGCCACCAGTCGCTCGAGCGCACCCGTGGGCTCCTCGGAGTTCGCCTCGGCGAACACCGGCTCGGGCAGCTTCGCGCGGTCGACCTTGCCGTTGGCATTGAGCGGCAGGCGCGGCAGGACGACGATCGCGGCGGGGACCATGTAGCCCGGCAGCCGGGTCGCGAGTTCCGCGCGCAGGTGGGCGGAGAGCTCGGCGGCCCGCGAATCCGCCGACAGCGCATCGGGCATCGGGGCGAGCCGCGCTCCGGCGGCCACCGGGGCGAGCGACTGTCCGACGGTAGCCGGACGGGTCCGCGAGCCGACGGCGTCCGCAGCGTCGACAGTCGCCGCCGCGGGCTCGGCTTCCGGCATGCCGACGTAGGCGACGAGGCGTTCGCCCGCGTTCTCCCCCGCCGAGCGGGCCAGAGCGACGGCCGCGCGGACGCCGGGGAGGCCGAGCAGCGCGGATTCGACTTCGGCGAGCTCGATACGGAAGCCGCCGATCTTGACCTGGAAGTCGGCGCGCTCGAGGTACTCGAGGGTGCCGTCGGCGCGTCGGCGGACGATGTCACCGGTGCGGTACATCCGCGCGCCGGGACCACAGGGGGCGACGCCCGCCGCGTCGACAGCCGCCAGGCGGCCTGCCTGGTCACTGCTCGCCGAAGCGGAAGCCGCGCCGTCGATTTCCCGGAACACGGCGCCGGCGGGCACCACACCGGACGGCGCGACACCGGACGAATCAACACCGGACGGTTCGACGGCGGACGGTTCGACAGCGGAGAACTGCGCGGCGAAGGGATCGGCGACGAAGCGCTCGGCGGTGAGGTCGACGCGGCCGTGGTAGCCGCGGGCGAGCTGGGCGCCCGCCAGGTAGAGCTCACCCGCGACGCCGACCGGGACGGGCTGGAGGCGGCGGTCGAGGACATAGACGCGGCTGTTCCAGGCGGGTGCGCCGATCGGCGCGGTGTGCGCCGGGCGTTCGCGCACTTCGTGGGCGGTGATGGAGACGGCGGCTTCGGTGGGGCCGTACAGGTTGTGCAGGGACGCGCCGGTGCGGGCGGCACGGTCGAGGAACTCGGTGGCGGTGGCGGGGGGCAGCGCTTCGCCGATGGCCAGGACGTGGCGCAGTGCGGGCGGCAGGTCCGCGGCCGCGCCGAGCAGCATGGCGACCAGGGACGGGACCGCGAACAACACGGTGACGCCGTGGGAGTCCATGGTCGCGCGCAGCTGATCGGGGTCGCGCTCGGCGCCGGGGGCGGTGACGACCAGGCTGCCGCCGGACAGCAGCGGGCCCCAGAACTCCCAGACCGACAGATCGAAGGTGGCGGGGGTCTTCAACAGGCTCACCGTGGTGGCGTCGAGCGCGTATCGCTCGCGCAGCCAACGGATCTGGTTGACCACGGCGGCGTGCGGGACGGTCACGCCCTTGGGACGGCCGGTGGAGCCGGAGGTGAAGATGACGTAGGCGGGATGCTCGGGCCGCAGCGGGCGCAGGCGTTCGTCGTCGCGGATCGGCGCCGTTGCCGCCGTCGACGCCACAGCCGCCATCGGCGTTGCGGTCGCCGACACGGCATCAGTCGTCGACACGGCGTCCGATGCGGCCCCCGCCCGGAGGCGGTCGATCTCGAGAACAGGCAACTCGGTGGCGATCGGCATGCCGTCGGCCGAGGTGGTCAGCACACAGATCGGGGCCGCCGTCTCGACGATGTAGCCGATGCGCTCGGCCGGGTGGTCGGGGTCGATCGGCACGTACGCGCCGCCCGCGCGCACCACGGCGTGCATGGCGAGCACCAGTTCGATCGAGCGGCGCATGGCCAGGACCACGGTCGACTCGGGTCCGACGCCCGCGCGGATCAGTACACGTGCCAGGCGATTGACCTCGGCGTCGAACTCCCGGTAAGTGAGGCCACGCGCGGTCGTCCCGGGATCGCGCTGGGTCACGGTGGCCGGTGCGAGCTGATCGGTCACGGCGGGGGCGACCGGGGCGGCGCCCACCAGGGCCAGGGCGTCCGGGGTGCGGGCGGCCTGTTCCGCACCGAGGTCGGCGAGGGTGGCGGGGGCGAGCGGGTGGGCGGTGGCGTTCCAGTCGACGAGCATCCGGCGACGCTGCTGGGCGCCGAGCAGGTCGATCGCGCCGACCTCGATCTGCGGCCGGGCGGCGACGGTGTCGAGGACGGTGCGCAGCTGGGTGGCGAAGCGGTGCACGGTTTCCGCGTCGAACAGGTCTTCGGCGTAGCCGAGGACCACACGGATGCCCTGGGGCGCGCCGCCGGAGCCGTAGGCGTCGAAGGCGAACAGGTGCAGGTCGAATTGGGCGACCCCGCTGTCGAATTCGATGTCGGTGACGGTGAGGCCGGGCAGCTCCAGGGTGCCGCGTTCGTGGTTCTGGAAGGAGTAGCCGACCTGGAACAGCGGGTGGCGCGCGGTGGAGCGCTCGGGGTTGAGCACTTCCACCAGGCGCTCGAAGGGCACGTCGGCGTGACTGAAGGCGGCGATGTCGGCGGCCTTGGCCTGGTCGAGCAGGGCGGTGAAGGGCTGGGCGGCGTCGACGCGGGTGCGCAGCACCAGCGTGTTGACGAACATGCCGATGACGTCGTCGAGTGCGGCTTCGCCGCGGCCGGCGACGGGAGTGCCGACGGCGATGTCCTCGCCACCGGACAGGCGCGAGAGCAGGGTGGCGAAGGCCGCGTGCACGACCATGAACAGGGTCGCGCCCGCGTCGCGGCCCACGGCGACCAGGCGGGCGTGCAGGTCGGCGTCGAGGTCGAAGCGGACCAAGCCGCCGCGCATGCTCTGCTTGGCCGGTCGCGGCCGGTCGGTGGGCAGGGCGAGCTGATCGGGCAGACCCGCCAGGGTCTCGGTCCAGTAGGCGAGCTGTTCGGCGGCGCGGGAGGCGGGGTCGTTCTCGTCGCCGAGCAGATCGCGCTGCCACAGCGCGTAGTCGGCGTATTGGATGGGCAGGGGCCGCCAGTCCGGGGCCGCGCCGTCGCGGCGCGCGGAGTAGGCGGTCATCAGGTCGCGGACGAACGGCACGGTGGACGAGCCGTCGGCGGCGATGTGGTGCAGCACGCCGACGAGCACGTATTCGGCGACGTCCGGGCGCAGCAGCCACAGCCGTACGGGCACCTCGGCGGTGACATCGAACGGGATCTCGACCAGTTCGCGGATGCGCTGCGGAAGCTCGGCTTCGGCGAGGACCTGCGGCTCGAGACGCAGGGCGACCTCGCTCGGCGAGAGAATCTGCTGGACCGGCTCGCCGTCGACCTCGGGGTAGCGGGTGCGCAGCGACTCGTGCCTGGCCACCACATCGGCGACGGCGGCCCGCAGGGCGGCCACGTCCAGGTCGCCGGACATACGCAGGGCCATCGGGATGGTGTAGGCGGTGGAGGCGGCGTCGAAGCGGTTGAGGAACCACATGCGCTGCTGGGCGGGCGAGAGCGGCAGGCGGTCCGGGCGGGCGGCGGCGACCAGCGGCGGGCGGGTGGCGCCGTCGGCTTCGGCGACCACGACGGCCAGGTCGGCGACCCTCGGCGATTCGAACAGGGTGCGCACCGAGACCTGGCGGTCCAGCGCGGCCCCGATGCGGGCGCCGGCCTTGGCGGCGAGCAGGGAGCTGCCGCCGAGGGCGAAGAAGTCGTCGTCGGCGCCGACCCGGTCGTCCGCGGACATGCCGAGCACTTCGGCGTAGACCCCGGCGATGATCTCCTCGACCGGGCCGGTGGGCGCACGGTAGACAGTGCCGGTGAACACCGGAGCGGGCAGCGCGGCGCGATCGAGTTTGCCGTTGACCGTCAACGGGATCCGGTCGATGGGCACCAGCGCCGCGGGGACCATGTGCTCGGGCAGGAGGCGGGCGAGCCGGTCACGCAGCGCGGCGGTATCGACCGGCGCACCATGGACGGCCGAGGCAGTCGCGTCCCCTCGACCAGCAGCATCCGGCAGCGCGGCAGCGTCAGCGAGCGCGGCCGGAGCGACAGTACCGACCCGGACGGCGGTGTCGACCCGAGCGGGGACGACGTAGCCGACGATGCGGTCCTCGGCCTGGTCGTTGCGCACGACGACCGCGGCTTCGGCGACCTCGGGCTGCTCCAGCAGCGCGGCTTCGATCTCACCGAGTTCGATGCGGAAACCACGCAGGTTGACCTGTTGGTCCGCGCGACCGAGATATTCGAGATCGCCGTCGGCGGTCCAGCGAGCCAGGTCACCGGAGCGGTAGGCGAGCGTGCCCGGATCGCCGTAGGGGTCGGCGACGAAGCGGGTCGCGGTCAGATCGGGCCTGTTCAGGTAGCCGCGCGCCGATTGGCCGCCGGAGACGTAGATCTCGCCGGGCACCCCGACGGGAACCGGGCGCAGGCGGGCGTCGAGCACCCGGACGGTGAGACCGGGCAGCGGGCCGCCGATGACGCCGGTCGCCCCGCCGGTCAGGTCGACCAGGTCGATCGGGCGGTGCGAGACGTGCACGGTGGTCTCGGTGATGCCGTACATGTTCACCAGCCGGGGGCCGTGCGGGTAACGGCGCAGCCAGCCGCCGAGCCGCTGGGGCTCGAGCGCTTCGCCGCCGAAGACGACATAGCGCAAGGCGTAGTCACCCGGCTCACGCGCGGCGTCGGCGGCGGCGAGCTGATAGAAGGCCGAGGGCGTCTGGTTCAGGACGGTCACCCGCTCGTCGACGAGCAGCTGCCGGAACTGTTCGGGCGAGCGCGAGGTGAAGTAGTCGACCAGGACCACGCGACCGCCGGTGAGCAGCGCGCCCCACAGTTCCCACACCGAGAAGTCGAAGGCGTAGGAGTGGAACATCGTCCACACGTCCGCCGGCCCGAAATCGAACAGGGTTGCGGCATTGTCGAGCAGTCGCAGCACATTGCGGTGCGGGATCACCACACCCTTGGGGCGGCCGGTGGAGCCGGAGGTGTAGATGACGTAGGCCGGGTGAGCCGGATGGATCGGGGCGCGGCGGTCGGCGTCGGTGAGCGGCGCCGAACAGTGATAACGCGCGTCGACGTCGCGGGTGAGGTCGATGACCGGGCCGTCGAACCAGCCGGGGGTCCGCGGGCTGCCGGGGCCGGTCAGCGCGCACACCGGGCGCGCGTCGGCGAGCATGTACTCGATCCGGTCGGCCGGGTAGTTCGGGTCGACAGGCAGGTAGCCGCCGCCCGCCTTGAGCACCGCCAGCAGCGCCACGACCAGGTCGGGAGTGCGGGCCATCGAGACCGCGACCAATGTCTCCGGGCCGACGCCCGCCGCGACGAGGCGGCGGGCCAGCCGGTTGGACCTGGCGTCGAGTTCGCCGTAGGTGAGGCTCTCGACCGCGCCCGCCGTCGATCCGCCGCGCACCGCGACGGCGGCCGGGTCGCGATGGGCGACCGCGGCGAAACGGTCCGCCAGGGTGCCGGCGGCGGCGCGGTCGGGGCCGGTGCTCGACCACTCGTACAGGGCGCGGTGCTGTTCCTCGGCGGAGAGCAATTGGATGTCGCCGACGACCACGGTGGCGTCGGCGGCCACCCCGTCGAGCACCTGGGTGAAACGGCGGGCCAGCACCGCGATCGAGGCGGCATCGAAAAGATCGGTGCTGTAGACGATCTCGATGTCCATGCCGTCGGCGCGACCGTCGGCGTCGGTGTCCTCGCGGACGGTGAACTGGAGGTCGAACTCGGCGGCCACGGCCGACAGCGGCAGCTCCGCGACCCGCAGGCCGGGCAGCTCCACCTCGGGCACGGTGAAGTTCTGCATGGTCAGCGCCACCTGGAACAGCGGGTGGCGGTTGCGGGCGCGGCTGGGCGCGAGCACCTCCACCAGGCGCTCGAAGGGCAGATCCGGGTGGGACAGCGCTTCCAGGTCGCGGCGGCGGGTGTCGTCGAGGACGGACTCGAACCTGGCGCGGGGATCGATGTGGCTGCGCAGCACCAGCGTGTTGACGAACATGCCGACCATGCCGTCCAGGCCCTGTTCGCCGCGTCCTGCGACCGGGGTGCCGATGGCGATGTCCTCGGTGCCGGACAGGCGGGCCAGCAGCACCGCGAGGGCGGCGTGCACGGTGGTGAACAGGGTGGCCTCGCGTTTGCGGGCCAGTTCGCGCAACTCGCTGTGAAGATCGGCGTCGACACGCAGGCGGTGGGTGGCGCCCCGGTTGCCGGAGACCGCCGGGCGGGGGCGATCGGTGGGCAGGTCGAGCTGTTCGGGCAGGCCGTCCAGGGTGGTGCGCCAGAACTCGAGTTCGCGGTGGGCGCGGGAGCCGGGATCGGTGTCGGCGCCGAGCAGGTCGGCCTGCCAGAGGGTGTAGTCGGCGTAATGGACCGGCAGCGGACGCCACGGTGGGACGGCGCCCGCGCGACGCGCGGCGTAGGCGGTCATGAGGTCGGCGGCCAGCGGGCCGAGGGAGAACCCGTCCGCGCAGATGTGGTGCAGCACGACCAGCAGCACATACTCCTCGCCGGACAGGGCGAACAGCTCAGCGCGGACCGGGATGTCGGTGGTGAGGTCGAAGGTCTCGGCGGTGCTCGCGGCGAGCCGGGCGGGCAGCTCGGCCGGATCCACCTGCCGGGCGCGCAGATTCGCCACCCGCTCCCCCGGTGCGGGTGCGGGCAGGATCACCTGGTGCGGTCCGTCGGCGTCGGCGGGGTGAACCGTGCGCAGCGATTCGTGGCGAGCGATCACGTCGTGCAGCGCGACGGTGAGCGCGGTCTCGTCGACCGCGCCGGTCAGGCGAAGGGCGACCGGGATGTTGCTGACCGCGTCGCCGAGTCCGTCGGCGTCGGCGAGGAACCGGTTGAGGAACCAGATCCGCTGCTGGGCGGCCGAGAGCGGAATGCGATGCGGGCGAGGCCGAGCGGTGAGGGCGGGGCGGGCGCCCGAGCCGTGCAACGGCTCCACCCGTTCGGCCAGCTCCCGCACGGTCGAAGCCTCGAAGAGGAGGCGAACCGGTATCTGGGCGTCCAGAGCCGCGCCGAGGCGGGCGACGGCCTGGGTGGCGGTCAACGAGTTGCCGCCAAGGGCGAAGAAATCGTCGTCGAGACCGACCCGGACTCCATCACCCAGACCGGCCCGGCCTCCATCACCCAGACCGGCCCGGCCTCCATCACCCAGACCGGCCCGGTCGGTGCCCAGTAGACCCGCGAACACGGCGGCCACGGCCTGCTCGGTCGCGGTGACCGGGGCGCGGTAGGCGGCGGCCGCGAAAACCGGTTCCGGCAGCGCGCGGCGGTCGAGCTTGCCGGAGGCGTTGAGCGGGAACTCGGCCAGCGGCACGTAGGCGGCGGGCAGCATGTACGCGGGCAGGCGGGCGGCCAGCGCGGCGCGCACGGCATCGAGGTCGAGGGTGACCTCGGGGCCGGCCGGTGCCGACCGGTCATCGGGGATCACATAGGCGATCAGCTGGTCGCCGCCGCGGGCGACGACGACGGCCTGGGCGATCTCGTCCAGATCGGTGAGAGCGGCTTCGATCTCGCCGAGCTCGATGCGCAGGCCACGCACCTTCACCTGGAAGTCGGTGCGGCCCAGATAGATCAGCTCGCCGGTGGCCGACCAGGTGACCAGGTCGCCGGTGCGGTACATCCGCGCGCCGGGGCGGAAGGGATCGGCGACGAAGCGGTCGGCGGTCAGGTCGGGGCGGGCGACATACCCGCGGGCGAGCTGGACGCCGGAGAGGTACAACTCGCCGGGGACACCCGCGGGTACCGGGCGCAGCCAGGTGTCGAGCACGTGGACGGCGGTGTTGGCGACCGGCAGGCCGATCGGCACGGTGTGGGTGTCGGCGTCGGTGACCTCGTGGAAGGTGACGTCGACGGCGGCCTCGGTGGGGCCGTAGAGGTTGTGCACGCGAGCGCCGGTCAGGGCACGCAGTCGGTGCGCCGGGGCGGGGGTGAGCGCCTCGCCGGAGCAGAACACCTGACGCAGCGACGCACAGGCGAGCGGCTGTCGGGCGGTGGACATCTCAGCGGTGGACAACTCGGCGGTCGACAACTCGGCGACGAACACCGCCAGCATCGACGGCACGAAGTGCGCGACAGTGACGCTCTCACTCTCGATCAGCTCGGCCAGGTAGCGGGGGTCGCGGTGACCGCCGGGCGCGGCCAGGACCAGGCGCGCACCGATCTGCAAGGGCCAGAAGAACTCCCAGACCGACACGTCGAAGGTGGCGGGTGTCTTCTGCAGAACCACGTCGGTCCCGTCGAGCCGGTACTGCGCCTGCATCCAGCGCAGGCGGTTGACGATGGCGGCGTGGGTGACCGCGACGCCCTTCGGACGACCGGTGGAGCCCGAGGTGAAGATGACGTAGGCGGTGTGCTCGGGGCGCAGCGGGGCGAGCCGTTCGGCGTCGGTGAGCGCAGCGCCGGAATTGGCGGTGGTGTCGAGACGGTCGAGGTCCAGGACCGGCCAACGGTGGGCGTCCTCGCCGCCCGGCAGTTCCAGGCCGTCGCCCGCGCGGGTGAGCACGCAGACCGGACGGGCGGTGCGCAGCACGTGGTCGAGGCGCTCGGCCGGGTGCTCCGGATCGAGCGGGATGTAGGCCGCGCCGGTGGCCAGAACCGCGTACATGGCGACCACCAGATCGGTCGAGCGCGCGATACCCAGGGCGACAGCGCGTTCCGGGCCGGCGCCGAAGGAGACCAGCAGCCGCGCGAGGCGGTTCACCCGGATCGAGAGCTCGCGGTAGGTGAGGTGGCTGCCCTGGAACGACAGGGCCGTGGCCTCCGGTGTGCGGGCGGCCTGCTCCTGGAACAGCGAGATCAGGGTGGCGGGCGGGCCGAGTTCGCGGGCGGTGGCGTTGCGGGCGGCGAGTGCGGCGTGTTCGCCCGCGGCGAGCAGGTCGATGTCGCCGATGCGGACGCCGGGGTCCGCGCACACCGTGTCCAGCACGATCCGCAGCCGGGCGGCGAATCCGGCGATGGTGATCGGGTCGAACAGGTCGGTGGCGTACTCGAAGACCGCGTCGAATCCCTCGGCGGTCTCGACCAGGCTCAATTGCAGATCGAACTTCGCTGCCTCGCTGTCGAGGTCGAGGACCGACGCGCTCAGCCCGGCGGTCTCGATCTGGGCGGCGGCGGTGTTGTTGAGGTCGAGCATGACCTGGAACAGCGGATGACTCGCGGCCGAACGCCGCGGTTGGAGAGCCTCCACCAGTCGCTCGAACGGGACCTCGGCGTGGTCGAAGGCGCGCAGGTCCGCGTCGCGGACAGCGCCGACCAGCTCGGTGAAGCTCTGGCCGGGCCGCACCTCGGCGCGCAGGACCACGGTGTTGACGAACATGCCGACGAGGTCGTCGAGGGCGGCCTCGCCGCGTCCGGCGACCGGGGTGCCCACGGCGATGTCGTGCTGACCGGAGAGTTTCGCCAGCAGGGTGGCGAACGCGGCGTGCAGCACCATGAACAGCGAGGCGCCGGTGGTCTCGGCGACCTCGCGCAGTGCGCGCGCGGTGTCGGCGGGCAGGCGGAACCGGTGCCGGGCGCCCTGTCCGGAGGCCTGCGCGGGGCGTGGCCGGTCGCTGGGCAGCGGGAGAAGTTCCGGCAGCCCGGCCAGTTCGGACGACCAGAAGGCGAGCTGGCGGGCCAGCACGGACTGGGGGTCGGCGGCGTCGCCGAGCAGGTCGCGCTGCCACAGGGTGAAATCGGCGTATTGCACGGGCAGCGGCGACCAGTCCGGTGCGGCGCCGTGGCGGCGCGCTTCGTAGGCTCCCAGCAGGTCCCGGGCCAGCGGCGCGACCGACCAGCCGTCGGCCGCGATGTGGTGCAGCGAGATCACCAGCACATGGACCTCGGCGCTCGCGCGCAGCAGGGTCAGGCGCAGCGGCGGGCGGACGGTCACGTCGAAGGATTGCGCCGCGAGTTCGCGGACCCGCGCCGAAATCGCTTCCCCGGCACCGTCTTCGGCGTCGTACGGGAGGACGTCCTCGACGACGAGCGCGACGCCCGCCTCCGCCGGCTCGCACACCTGCTGGTGGGCGACGCCGTCGACGGCGGGGTAGCGGGTGCGCAGCACTTCGTGCCTGGTCACCAGGTCGGTGACGGCCGCGGCGAGCGCGCCGTGGTCGAGCGGCCCGCGGATGCGCAGGGCGGTGGTGAGGTTGTTGGCCAGGGAGTCGGCGTCGAAGCGGTTGAGGAACCACATGCGCTGCTGGGCGTAGGACAGCGGAATGCGCTGTGGGCGTGACCGAGCCAGCAGCGGGGCGCGACCTCCCGAGCCCGCGTGCGCGGCCAGCGCGGCGGCCAGGCCCGCGACCGTGGAGGTCTCGAAGACCAGCCGCACCGGCACGGTCGTGTCCAGTGCCGCGCCGAGGCGGGCGACCAGACGCGTGGCGACCAGCGAGTTTCCGCCCAGCTCGAAGAAGTCGTCGTCGAGCCCGACGCCCGGCGCGGCGGTGATTCCGAGCACCTCGGCGAACACGGCGGCCACGCTGCGTTCGACGCCGGTGACCGGCGCCCGGAACGCCGTGGTCGCGAATCGCGGTGCGGGCAGCGCGGTCCGATCGAGCTTCCCGTTCGGGGTGAGGGGCAGCGCGTCGATCACCGTGATCGCGGCGGGCACCATGTGCGCGGCCAACCGGGTGCGCAGGCCCGTGCGCAGCTCGTCGGGATCGATGCCGGCCGCACCGGATACGCCGGGCGCGGGCACGACGTAGGCGACGAGCTGATCGCCGCGGGGCTGGTCGGTGTGCACGACGACGACCGCGTGCGCCACCCCCGGATGCGCGGACAGCGCCGCCTCGATCTCGCCGAGTTCGATCCGGTAGCCGCGCACCTTCACCTGAGAGTCGTTGCGGCCCAGATACTCCAGCTCGCGTCCCGCGGAGGCCAGGGTCCAGCGCACCAGGTCGCCGGTGCGGTACATGCGCTGTCCGGGCTCCCAGGGGCAGGCCACGAAACGCTCGGCGGTGGTCGCGCCTCTGCCGTGGTAGCCGCGCGCCACCTGCGGACCCGCCACGTACAGTTCACCGGCCACGCCGACCGGCACCGGCACGAGCCGCGCGTCGAGCACCCACTGCCGCGCACCGCGCAACGGGGTGCCGATGGTCACGCGCTCGCCGAGCGCGCCGGACGTGGTCGAGTCCACGATCACCGTGGTCTCGGTGGGACCGTAGGCGTTGACCAGGCTGCGCCCGGCCGCGGACCAGCGTCGCGCGAGTTCCGGCGGGCAGGCCTCGCCGCCGACGACCAGCACCCGCAGGTCGGGCACGTCGGCGGGATCGACCGACATCGCGGCCGAGGGGGTGACGATGGCGTGCGTGACCCGCCGGGCGCGCGCGAAATCCGCGAACTCCCGCCCCACGCGGGCGGTTTCGGGCGCCACCACCAGGGTGGCGGCCGAATCGGCGGCCAGCAGGATCTCGGCGACGGAGATGTCGAACGACGGCGAGCCGACGTGCAGCACCCGGGCATCGGAATCACCCGCGTAACGGGCGGTCTGTTCGGTGGCCAGACCGACCAGACCGGTCTGGCTCACCAGCACCCCCTTGGGCGCACCGGTGGAGCCGGAGGTGTAGATGACGTAGGCCAGGTTGTACGCGCGCAGCGGGCGCACCCGTTCGTCGTCCCGGATCGGCGCGGCGTCGAATCGCGCGCATTCGACGGCGAATTCGGCGTCGTCGAGCACCAGCCAGGTGGGACCGTCTGTCGCGTCGGGCAGGTCGGCGCGCACGGCGTCGACCGTCATGCCGAGTCGCGCGCCGCAGTCGCGCACCATGTACGCGATCCGCTCGGCCGGGTAGGCGGGATCCACCGGTACCCAGGCGGCGCCCGCCTTGGCGATCGCCCACACGGCGGTGACGAACTCCGGCGACCGCGGGATCGCGAGGGCGACCATGTCGTCGGGACCGATGCCGCGGTCGATCAGCGCTCGCGCGATCCGCGCGGAGGCGGCGTCGAGTTCGCGGTAGGTCAGCTCACGGTCGTCGGCGGACAACGCGATCCGCTCCGGCGCGGCGGCCGCGGCGCGCGCGAACAGCTCGGGCAGCAGGGTCGTCGTGGCGGCGGGCGCCACGCCCCGGGTGGTGAGCGCGGCGAGTTCGGCCTCGTCGAGCAACGGCAGCTCGTCGACGCGGGCGGCGGGATCGGTGGTGATCGCGTCGAGCAGACGCGACAGGCGAGCAGCGAACGACGCGACGGTGTCGGCATCGAAAAGCGCGGTCGCGTAGACGAATTCCGTGGCGATCCCCGCCGGTGCCGATCCTTCCCCGAGATCGGCACCGGCGAAGAGCTCGGTGACCTCGATCGACAGGTCGAACTTGGCCACCCCGGTGTTCACCGTACTCGTTCGGACCGAAACCTCGGGGAGGTCCACGCTCATGTCGCCGGTGACCGCCGCCGACAACGCCACCTGGAAGACCGGATGCCAGGCCTGCGAGCGCGTCGGACGCAGCGTGTCGACCAGCTGCTCGAAGGGCACGTCGGCGTGGGAGAAGGCGGCCAGATCGCGATCGCGAACCCTGCGCAGCAGGTCACGGACGGTTTCCGCGCCGTCGACCGTGGTGCGCAGGGGCAGCGTGTTGACGAACATGCCGACCAGCGCGTCCAGGCCCGCGGTATCGCGACCGCCGATGGGCGCCCCGATCACCACATCATCGGTGCCGGACACGCGGGACAGCAGCACCGCGAGTGTCGCGTGCAGCACCATGAAGGTGGAGACACCCTCGTCTCGCGCGAGCTGAACTGCGCGACGGTGCAATTCGGCGGGCAGCTCGATGCGGTAGGTGGCGCCCGCACCTTCGGCGACCGCGGGACGTGGCCGGTCCGTGGGCAATTCGAGATGATCGGGCGCACCGGCGAGCTCGGCGGACCAGAAGGCGAGCTGCCGGGCCGCCAGGGATTGCGGATCGGTTGCGTCCCCGAGCCGTTCGCGCTGCCACACGGCGTAGTCGGCGTACTGCATCGGTAGCGGCGCCCAGTGCGGCGGCCGCCCGGCGCGCCGGGCGGTGTAGGCGGTGACGGTGTCGGCGGCCAGGACCGGCAGCGACAGACCGTCGGCGGCGATGTGGTGCAGCACGATCGCCAGCGCGTATTCGCCCGCGCCGAGAAGGAAAAGGGCGGCGCGGAAGGGGATCTCGCGTTCCAGCGCGAAAGGCCGGGCGGCGAACGCGGACACCGCGGCGTCGAGTTCGCCCGCGGTGACCAGCTCCACCGCCACCGGGAGACCGGCGACCGGCAGGACCTCCTGGCGCGGGGAGCCGTCCGCGTCCACGGGGAACACCGTGCGCAGCACTTCGTGACGGTCGATCACATCGTTGAGCGCGGCGTGCAGCGCGGCCACATCGAGCGCGCCGCTCAGGCGGAGCACGAACGGCATGTGATAGCTGATCCCGGCCTGGTCGAAGCGGCTCAGGAACCAGATCCGCTGCTGGGCCGGGGAGAGCGGGACCAGCGGCGGCCGCGGAACCACCCGCAGCCGGCGGCTCGCGCCGCCGCCGGTCCCGCCTGCGCGCTCGATCAGGTCGGCGAGATCGCGCACCGTGGTGGCGGTGAACATATCGCGAACCGAGAGCGCGCAGTTCAGGTCGGCGGCCAGCCGGGCGGCCACCTGCGTGGCGACCAGGCTGTTACCGCCGAGGGCGAAGAAGTCGTCGTCGCGGCCGATCGGTTCCCCGTCGGCGCGGCCGCCGCTGCCCAGAGCTTCGGCGAAGGCGCGGGCGACGGCCGCCTCCACCGGCGTCGCGGGCGCGGCGTAGGCCGTGACCGTGCGCTCGGGAGCGGGCAGCGCGGCCCGGTCGAGCTTGCCGGAGGCATTGACCGGCAGGGCGTCGAGCACCACATACGCCGCGGGGGCCATATAGGCGGGCAAGGCGTTGAGCGCGGCGGCGCGCAGCTGCTCGGGCCGCACCGCACCCGGCTCGGCCTCGACCACATACGCGACCAGTTGCTCGCCGACACCGGCGTCGTCGCGGACCACCACGACCGCGCGCACCACGCCGTCCACCGTGGCCAGCACCGTCTCGATCTCGCCGAGCTCGATGCGCAGGCCACGCAGCTTCACCTGGAAGTCGGTGCGGCCCAGATACTCCAGCTCGCCGTCGGTAGTCCAGCGCACCAGATCGCCCGTGCGGTACATCCGCGCACCGGCCGCGCCGGGCCCGCCCGCCGCGCCGAACGGGTCGGCGACGAACCGGTCGGCGGTCAGGCCGGGACGCGCGAGGTAACCCCGGGCGAGCTGTACCCCCGACAGATACAGCTCACCCGGCGCCCCGACCGGGACCGGCCGCAATCGCGAGTCCAGCACGTAGAGCCGCGTATTGAAGACCGGCGCACCGATCGGAACCGTCGCGATGTCGGTGTCGGTCACCTCGTGGAAGGTGACGTCGACCGCCGCTTCGGTCGGTCCGTAGAGGTTGTGCAGCCGCACCCCCGTGAGTACCCGCAGGCGCTGGGCCAGCGTGGCGGGCAGCGCCTCGCCGGAGGCGAACACCTGGCGCAGCGAATCGGCGATCTCCTCGACCGCGTCGGCTTCGCCGGGCTCGCGGGTGCCGCCGTCGCGCTGCGCGAGGAAGGCCTCGAGCATGGAGGGGACGAAATGGGCTGTGGTCACGCCGTATTCGGCGATGATTCGGCGCAACGCGGCCGGATCGCGGTGGTCGTCGGGACCGGCGAGCACCAGCTGCGCGCCCGTCTGCAGCGGCCAGAAGAATTCCCACACCGACACGTCGAAGGTGGCCGGGGTCTTCTGCAACACCACGTCGGCATCGGTGAGCCGGTAGGTCTGCTGCATCCACACCAGCCGGTTCACGATCGCTTCGTGGGTGACGGCCACGCCCTTGGGCAGGCCGGTCGAGCCGGAGGTGAAGATGACGTAGGCGAGGTGGCGCGGGGTCAGCGCGCTGCGACGCTCGCGGTCCCACACCGGCCCGTCGGGGTGATCGGTCGGATCGAGTTCGTCCAGGCGCAGCACCGGCGCCGCGACCTCGGGCAGCTCGATGTCGCCGGTCGTCAGCACGTACATCGGGGCGGCCGTGCGCAGGATGTGGGCGGTGCGCTCGGCAGGGTGATCGGGGTCGAGCGGGACGTAGGCGCCACCGGCGGTCAGGACCGCGTACATGGCGATCACCAGTTCGGGCGAACGACGCAGGTGCAGCGCGACCAGGCTGTCGGGCCCGACGCCGCGCTCGATGAGGTACCGGGCCAGCCGGTTGACGCGCGCGTCGAGGGCTCGGTAGGTGAGCGTGCCCTGATCGTCCTGTCCGTGACCGCCCGCGTAGCGCAGGGCGGGCGCGTCGGGGGTGCGGGCGGCTTGGGCCGCGAACATCGAGACCAGCGTCGGTGACTGGGCCGGGCCGCCGATCCCGCAGGCGGCGCGCACATCGAAGCCGGTGGCGTTCCAGATCTTGGTGGTGACCTCGAGCTCCAGGTCGGTGGTGACCGGGATGCGCGACAGATCGTCCTCGGGGCCGGCGTCGACCAGGCGGGTCAGGTAGCCCAGGAAGCGGGCGTGGTGGCGGGCCAGGTCGTCGGCGCGGTAGAGATTCGGGTTCGCCTCGAAATCGACGTGCACGCTGTCGCGCTCGCCGTAGTAGACGTTCATGCTCAGGTCCTCGACCGGACCGGTCGACAGCACGTGGTAGCGCCCGACGGTGTCGCCCAGGCGCAGGTCACGGCCGAACAGCATGATGTTGGCCAGCGGACCGAACAGCGCACGGTGCGCGGGACGGCCGTCGTGCTCGGCGTCGCGACGGATGTCCTCGTGCCGGTAGCGCTGGTGACGCAGCGCCCCGGCCAGCTCGACGCGGGTCGCCCGCAGCAGGGCGGCCCAGCCGATCCGGCCGACCGGGAGCCGCAGCGGCACGATATTGGACAGCATGCCCGTCGAGCGGCGCATGGCGGCGGTGGTGCGCGCGGTGACCGGCAGACTCAGCACCACGTCGGACCGGTCGGTGAGCCTGCCGAGGTAGCCGGCGAACGCCGCGATCAGCACCGCGGCGACGGTCGAGTCCTGATCGGCCGCGATGGTGTTCATCCGCTCGACCAGTGACTGCGGCAGCGGCCGTCCGACCACCAGGTTGCTCGCGGCGCGCGCGGCGGTGCGACCGTCCAGGCTGGTCACGCTGTCCAGGCCGGCCACCCGCTCGGCCCAGTGCGCGCGGTCGGAAGTGAAACGACCGCTCGCGCGGTAGGTCTGCTCGCCCGCGACCAGCTCGGTCAGCGAGGCGGGGCGCACGTCGGCGGGCTGGTCGCCGCGAACCCGCGCGGTGTAGAGCTCGGCGACGCGCTGGGTGTTGATCAGTGCGGCGTAGCCGTCGAGCACGATGTGGTGCGCGCGCAGGTACCAGAACCAGCGGCGGTCGCCGATGCGCAGCACCGCGCCGCGGGTCAGGCGATCGCGCAGCAGGTCCACCGGCGCGGCGGCGTCGGCGCGCATCCATTCGGTCGCCGCGGCCACCGGGTCGGCGTGGGTGCGGAAGTCCAGAACAGTCAGGTCGCTGGAGAGTTCGGGGTCGACGCGCTGATGCGGCACGCCGTCGATCTCGCCCAGCCGCACGAAGCCGGAGCCGTAGTCCAGCGCGGCCCGCGGCGTCACTTCCTGCAGCAACCCGACATCGAGGTCGCCACGCAGGTCGACGTACTGGGCGATGTTGATGGGGGTCTGCGGATCGAGCAACTGCGCGTACCAGACGCCCAGTTGCGCGGGCGAGAGCGGGAAGTGCTGGGCATCGCGCCGGTCGAGGGCGTTCTCGCCGGGCCGAGCGCCGAACCCATCCAACTCCGTACCGTGCACCAGAGCCTCCTTGACCGGTGAAAGAACCACTGCCCGAGCCGATTTCGGGCAGCACCGATCAGCCCGGCTACCGGTCGTGACGACCGGACGCGGGCGGGCGGCATGCCCCCACGGGCGTTTTTCGGGGAGAGCGCGATCGGTGACGATGTCACCCGCGCGGGATCCGACAGATTGCGTTGAACGAGCGGCGGGCTCGGGGCCCGCCAACCGTGGCGGAGAAGATTCCGCTTCGGGTGTGCCTAGCTTGTGATCGTTCCTCCAACTTTCGCCGCCTGGGGTCTGCGATCGAGACCCTGCCGTGTTCTCTGCGTCACACGATCGTTGCGTGCACTGCGAACATTAGGCGGTCGATGAATAAAATGTAACAGGTTCCACTAAATAATTTTGATCACGTGTCCAGATTGTCTTACAGGGTAGAAACCCGAGGACAGCGGCTATCGCGCGGAGCCGGGGGCGTCCACGTAGTGAGCTATCACACTGTCAGGTGTGCAGACTATGAGCCGAAACGTTGCATCCGCGTTGCATCCGCGCCCAACCTGCGGTCGAGTACCCGGATCTTGGCCTCGATCTGCGCATACAGTGGCGAATCACGATCGACCGAGGCGCGATACACAGCCCAGGCGGCGGCGTCGTCACGCCCCTCCGCACTCGAAGTCCAGCGACGCAAGACCCCACTGTCATGGGAGGCGAGCACCGCGGTACGCAGGCGCACCCGCAGCTCGTCGCGGATGTCGACGATGCCGGGCGCGGTGGAGCGCGGCAGCACCGGGCCGGCGTAGAGCCGTAATGCGGATTCCACATCACCGGAGTCGAGGGCGGCGCGCAGCGCCTCCACATCGGTTGCGACCGGAACCCGCAGACGGTAGGGACGCGAACCGAACACCGTCGGGCCGACCACCGAACGCAGTCGCGAGACCGCGGCGCGGATGGTGCCGTTGTCCAGATCGGTGTCGTCGAGCAGCAGCGCGAGATGGTCGGCGCCGAGCCCTTCGGGATGCTCGGCGAGCAGCAGCAGGATCTCGGCGTGCCGTTGCGACAGCGGCACCCGATCCCCCGCGATGGTCAGCTGCGGCTGCCCCTGCCCCAGCACCTCGAGGCCGAGCGCACGCGCTTCGGGCCGGGCGGATACGTTCTGCGCACCCGCGTCGGCCCGGCCCGAGCGCATCGCGGTCAGCACCAGCTCCATTTCGGCGGCCGTGGCCGTCGCCTTGACCAGCGCCAGAATCTCGGGCCGGGCGACCCGCACGCCGCCGGCGACCATCAGGACGCCGACGAGCCTGCCGTCCGGATCGTGCACGGGCGCGGCCGCGCAGGTGATCTGATGCATCCGGTGCAGGAAGTGCTCGGGGCCGTGGATCCAGGCCGCCCGTCCGGTGCGTACCACCAGACCGGCGGCATTGGTGCCGATGCGGCGCTCACTGAGGTCGTCGCCCGCGCGCAACCCGACCTCGGCGGCGGCGGACACCCGGTCGGGGTTGCCGTATACCGAGAGCACCCGGCCGAACTGGTCGGCGAGAGCGACCACGAGGCCGGCGCGGGCGGCGTCCTGGACGAGCAGTTTGTCGATCAGCGGCATCAGTGGGGCCAGCGCGTGGGCATCGCGGTAGCGCTGCAGATCCGCGCCGCGCAGGCCGCGCTCGCTGAGCACATCCATCGGATCGACGCCGCTACGCAGGCTGCGCAGCCAGGAATCCAGCACGAGAGGGCGCAGCAGACCGGCCAGCTGCGAAAGCTGTTCGCCGCCCGCACCGAGATATCCGTGAGCTTGTGCGGCATAGGCTTCCAGTGCGCCGAGCTGCGTGCCTGGCTCGACGCGGTGCCGTGGGGGCCGCCCACCTGCGAGATTGCTGACCATTTGCCTTTCTTTCCGCTCCAAACCTTACCGGCGCGCCATTCCCGACGCGGGAAGGATCTGCGGTTTGTCCGACAGGTCACACCACAGCGACTCCTCAGCGAATTGTGACTCACTTGTCTTTCGGATAGATCGCCCGGGGCGGTCGCTCACCTCGGCAGATCGGCCGCGCGCTCGGCGATCATCACCGCACTGGCGTGCGGACCGCGGCTCAGCGGCACCGGCGGCACCGACAGATCCACCACCGACAGCCCCGGCACACCGTGCACTCGCAGGCGATGGTCGACCACGGCGCGCTCGTCGTGCGCGGCGCCCATCCGGCAGGTGCCCGCCAGGTGCTGGGAGGTGGCGAGCCGTTCACGCAGCCATGCCGGGGACCGCGGGTGCGTCGCGGGCGGGACTCTCGTGAGGAGCCGCGCACCGGGAATCCGCGACAGCAATTCTTCCGCCAGCGACGCGGCTTCCAGCAACCGCGCCCGGTCGGCCGCCTCGGACAGGTAGCGGTGCGCGATCACCGGCCGCGCCGCCGGGTCGCCGGCGGACAGCCCCAGCACGCCCCACCCGCGCGGTCGCATGAGCGCGACCCCGAGACGGCGGGTGCCCGGGGTGAATTCGACGGTGTAGGGGCGCAATTCGATGTCGTCCAGATCGACGACGTACTCCAGTGGGACCGTGGCGGGCGGATCCTCGCCCGGTTCCGAACCGACGCGGTACTCCAGCCCGATCTCCGGGTGGTCGGTGAACCACTGCCCCACCGGGGCCGGATGCACCAGCGGTATGCCGGTCTCGGCGGGCAGCGCGGCCGGGCCGATTCCCGAACGCAGCAACAGCGCAGCGGTTTCCACCGCCCCCGCGCACAGCACGATGTGGTCGGCCCACGCGGTCTGGATCGTGCCGTCGCGCCGATATTCGACCCCGACGGCCCGGCCGTGGCGGACGAGCACCCGCGACACCGTGGCCGCACCCTCCACTCGCAGATTCGGCCGGTGGGCGGCGGGCAGCAGGTAGGCCGTGGCAGTACCGATCCGGTTGCCGCGGTCGACATTGCAGGGCACCCGCGCCAGGCCGGTCTGCGGACCGTCGCCGGGCAGGGCATTGAGATCGTCGCGTTCGGGCAGGCCGAGCGCGCGTGCGGCGGCGGCGAACTCGCGACTGATCGGCGCCGGGTGCGCGGTGCGGACCACCGGGATCGGGCCGGTCCGGCCGTGGCCGGGGCGGTCGCCGAAGTCCTTGTCGCATTCACTGCGGCGGTAGCCGTCGAGCACGGCGTCGAAGTCCCAGCCGGGGCCGCCCGCGATGTCGTCCCACGCCGCGAAGTCCGCGGCTCGCGCCCGTCCGAAGTAGCTGCCGTTCACCGAACTCGACCCGCCGAGCACCCGCCCGCGCACCAACTCGCCCGGCACCGGAGCACCCTCGGGGCGGCCCGAGCGTCCCCATGCCCGCGGCGCGCCACCGGACACCGCGTCCTCCCGCGCGAGACCGGCGTCGCGCCCGAGGTCGGCTCCGCCGCGCGTGTCGACCCCGCCGACAGCGACTCTCGCGTCCTCGGCCGAGTCGCCACCGGCGGAAAGGATCGAGCGGTAGCGCCAGAGCCAAGGCGCGTCCGGGTCCAGCGGCATTCGGGTCGCGTCGCGCAGCGCTTCGGGGAACGCGGCGGGATCCAGCCAGACCTGACCGGCTTCCAGCATCACGACCGTGTGCGAGGGATCCTCGGACAGGCGCGCGGCCAGGACACAGCCCGCGGTTCCGCCGCCGACGATCAGGGTGTCGGTCATCGATTTCCCCGCGGGACGCGCATCCGCTTCAGCGGCGAGCCAGGGTCGGGCGCAGAGCGGCCAGGCTGCGGGCACGGAACGCGCCGACCCACAGACCGGTTCCGTAGGCGACATCGTCGAGGCGCTTGTAGGCCAGGTAGCGGACCGGGTCGAGGCCGCCGGCTTCGCGATGGGTGAACCAGTCGGCCAGGCCGTCGGCGACAGCCATGGTCACCGCGATCCGGCGCACGCGCCGCGACAGCAGCGTCGCCAGCACGGTGACCGGCCAATAGTGTCTGCACATGGCCGAGGCCAGCCGCCACAGTCCCGCGAAGAATCCGCGGGCCAGGTACAGCGAGGCGATCCTGGTCGGATTGTCGAGGCCGGCGAAGACCCGGCGCAGGCGCAGCAGCGCGGCGCCGAGGGTGACCAGGCCGCCGAACACGCCCCAGCGGGTGAGGGTGGCGAACAGCACGGCGGCCAGCACGGTCCAGGACGGCACCGTCAGTGGGGAGACCATCCGCGGGTCGTGGCGTTCGGCGAGCGGGGCGGCACCGGTGCCGTAGAACAACCTGCGGCCGAACCAGGCGCGGAAACGGACACGATGGTCGTGGGCGACGTGCGCGGCGGGCTCGTAGCGCAACCGCCTGCCCGCGCGCTCCAGCCGCCAGCACAGGTCCACGTCCTCGGCGACGTGCAGGGATTCGTCGAACCCGCCGACCTCGAGCAACGCCTGCCTGCGCACCAGCAGGGCCGCGCTGGGCACGTAGGAGATCCGCCCGCCCGAATGCACCGCCGCCTCGCGCCTGCCCAGATCCAGTGAGGATCTGGTGTGCTCGTAGCGGGCCAGCGCGTTGGATTCCGCGTCGAGGGCGGTGACCCGCGGTGCCACCAGCGCGACCTCGGGGTCGCTGAAATGCCCGAGCACGACTTCCAGCCAGCCGCTGCGCGGGACCACGTCCGAATCCAGGAAGGCGACGAATTCGGTTGTCGCCGCCCGCAGCCCGGCGTTGCGCGCGGCCGCCGGCCCCTTGGCCCGGTCGTGACGCAGCACCGTCACCCGGCAACGCGGGCCCCGCTCGCGTGGCACCTCGACCGGTTGATCGGAGCCGTCGTCGACGACGATGACGTGGTGGCCGCGCAGCACCGCCAGCATGCGGGCCAGGCCCTCGGCGTTGTTGCGCAGCGGGACGACGATGGTGACGTCCTCGGTGGAGGGCAGCAGACGAGGGCGCGGGTTGGCGACTCCGGAATCGAGGAGCCTGCGGGCGACGACGGCGGACTTGGGCCCGGAGACCTCCAGGTACCCGTCGCCGATCATCTCGGCGGCCTCCGGCGCGAGCCGCAGCACGCGAGCGGGTGTGCCGCCGACGAGGACGCGACCCCCGGAGTATGCGCGTACCCGTGAATCGATCCGTACCCCGAAGCCGTCCGGCAATCGATCGTGGCGCATCCCTCGCATGCTAGGCAATCTCGCTCGTTCGAGCACCATCGGTGCGCGAAATCGCTGCGAAACGCCCGGAATCGCCCGCGCACGCCCGGCGATCCGGAACGACGGCGTGTCGCGGTCGACGCGGGTACCGACGGGGGCGCCCCGCGATGCGACGGCGGGAACCGCAACGGGAGGGCAAACCGGTATGGTCCGCGACCATGCCTCTTTTCGGGGGCCCTCGGTTCCCCGCGGCCCGGCCGCGCGGCTCCGATGAGCCCGCCGTCCCACGTCGCGGCCCCCACCGGTATCGGTGGCCTCTAGACTTCGAATGGACATCAGCTGAACAGATTGTGATGGGCAACACATGCCCGCGGCGGTAGAGGTGGCATGGGAGTCGGACGCATACAGACCAACGGGGGCGGCAGCACGCTGTCGGAGGCCGAGATCGTCGAGGCGGCACTGCGGGTGGTCCGCGAGGACGGGGTCGAGAAACTCTCGATGCGGCGATTGTCGCGCGAGCTGGGTGTCTCCCCCATGGCGCCGTACTACTACGTCGCCGACAAGCGCGAACTGCTCGATCTGGTGGCGGGCGCCGCACTGACCGGAGTCCGCACGCCGCCGCGCGACTCGGGTCCGTGGCAGCAGCGGCTGCGCGAGCTCGTCGACCAGATCGACGAGAAACTGCGCAGGCATCCGGGATTGGGCGATGTGCTCATCGAGCAGATGCTCGGCAAGCAGCTCGACCTGATCGCCGGGGTCATGAGCATCCTGGCCGACGCCGGGTTCGCCGACCGCGACATCCTGTCCGCGTACGCGACCGTGCACACCTACCTGTTCGGCCGTCGCCGGGTGAATCCCCGCGAGCCCGCGCCGCTGACCGGGGTGGATCTGCCCGATGTGGTCGCCCGCGCCACCGCGCACATGCCCGACCTGCGCGGCCGCTACACCTACGACTTCGGCATGGACGTGCTCATCGCGGGCTTGGAAGCCCGGCTTGTCGCGGGAGCGGACCGCGACGTACGATGAAATTGAAACACGTTCTAGTTTTCGGGTTCGAGAGGACGACATGACCACCGTCGAGGTTCCACACGGTTCACGCTCGGTCGTGCTGCGGGTCGCCGCGGTGATCACCGAGACGGCCGACAGCCGCTCGCTGGTCTTCGACGTGCCCGAGGAGTTGAGCGACAAGTTCGCCTACCGCCCCGGCCAGTTCCTCACGCTGCGAATCCCCAGCGAGCAGACCGGTTCGGTGGCACGATGCTATTCGCTGGCCAGCTCGCCGCACACCGACGACAAGCCGAAGGTGACCGTCAAGCGCACCGAGGGCGGCTACGGGTCCAACTGGGTCTGCGACAACGTCAAGCCCGGCGACCAGCTCGAGGTGCTGCCCCCCTCCGGCGTGTTCACCCCCCGAGATCTGGACGAGAACCTGTTGCTGTTCGGCGCGGGCAGCGGCATCACCCCGGTGATGTCGATCCTGAAATCGGCGCTGGCGCGCGGCACGGGCAAGGTGGTGCTGGTCTACGCCAACCGCGACACCGACAACGTCATCTTCGCCGACGAACTGCGCGAACTGGCGGCGCAGCACGCCGGGCGGCTCGCCGTGATCCACTGGCTGGAACCGTTGCAGGGTCTGCCCACCGCCGAGGGGCTGGCCACCCTGGTCCGTCCCTACAGCGAGTACGAGGCGTTCATGTGCGGTCCCAAGCCGTTCATGGACGGCGTGCACGACGCACTGGCCCGGCTCGGCATGCCCCGCAGCCGCGTCCACGCCGAGGTCTTCAACTCGCTGGCCGGTGACCCCTTCACCGATCAGGCTCCGGTCGAGATCAGCGACGAGGAGGCCGCCGACGCCGCCACCGTCGAGGTAGAACTCGACGGCGAGATCCACGAGCTGAACTGGCCGCGCAAGCAGACCCTGGTCGACATCATGCTCGCCAAGGGCATCGACGTGCCGTACTCCTGCCAGGAGGGCGAGTGCGGCTCGTGCGCGTGCACGGTGCTCGAAGGCGAGGTGGAGATGGACAACGCCGAGATCCTCGATCCCGAGGACATCGCCAACGGCTACATCCTCGGCTGCCAGGCACGCCCCGTCACCGATCGGCTCCGCATCCAATTCTGAGCGCGGCGCTCTCGATCCGGACACGTCCACGCCGAACCGCCGCCGCGCGCACGGCCTCGACGCCGAGGTGAGGTGCGGCGAGCGGCCGATCCCCGGTGGACTGATACGGCCGCCCCGGACGCGCGCCGCCACACCACGCGGCGGGCATGCGGCCGGAGATCAGCGGGCGCGGCGGTAGGCCGCGCGCGTGGCCGGATCGAGGTGCTCGGTGGCGTAGGACAGGGCGGTGCGGCCCATCGCGGGCGCGTGGCGGTCCAGAAAATCGGTGAGCAGGGCGCGGTCGACGCGTTTGCCCACTTCGCGCAGCATCCAGCCGACGGCTTTCTGGATCAGGTCACGACGGTCGTCCACCAGGCGCTCACAGAGGGCGAACGTGGTTGTCGCGTCGCCGGATTTGATGAAGGCGAAGGTGCTCAGCAGGGCCACCCGCCGATGCCACAGCGATTCGGTCGCGGCCAGGTCGAACAGCTCGTCGCGGGGGCGGTCCAGCAGCCAGCGGCCGAGGATGTATTCGGCGGAGGAGTCCACCAGATCCCAGTTGTCGACCCGGCCCCGGTGCACCGCCGCCCGATAGCGCCGCACCACCTCCGCCCGCGCGTCCTGGTCGTAAGTGCGCGCCTTGCTCGCCCGATCGAAGCGCGCGGCCAGGATCAGCAGCCCGGCCAGACGTTCTTCGTGGACGGCGCTGTCGAGCAGGATGTCGACCTCGTCCAAGGGCAGATCGGCGAACCGGCGCACGACGGCGCGGGTGGCGGGCACGCGGACGCCGAGGAAGACGTCACCGTCACCGTAATCGCCCGGCCCGGTCTTGAAGAAGCGCCGCGACTGCGCGGCATCGGCGGGATCCGCCGCCTCGGCCAGTGCCGCGCGCACCTGCGCCGCCTCGCTCATGCACACCTCCGATCTGCCTGAGTGACACCGGGATTCCGACGCGGGTCAGAGGCGGGCGCCGAGGATCCGCCCGGATTCGTAGGCGGCCGCGCTCGGCGGCAGTGCGCCGGGACGGCCGCTGTTCAGCACGCGCACCGTGCCCTCGCCGGTGCTGGGCCTGCCCAGCGCGTCCACCTTCCTGATGGCCTGCGCGGCGACCGCCTGCGCACTGTCGAACAGACGGACGCCCACCGGCAGCGTGGCCAGGATGGCGTCGGCGACCAGCGGGTAGTGGGTGCAGCCGAGCACCACGCCCTCGGTGCCCTCGGGCGTCTGCTCGGCGGCGCGGGCAATGGCATCGGTGGCCGCGGAGAGGTCGCCACGGTCGATGGCGTCGGCCAAGCCATGGCAGGCCACCCCGGTCACCTCCGCCTCGCCGCCGAACTTCGCGATCAGCTCGGCCTGGTAGCGGCTGGCGGTGGTCGCGGCGGTGGCCCACACGGCGACCGATCGGCAGGCCGCCGCCGCCGGTTTGACGGCGGGCACGGTGCCGACCACCGGTACCTCGGGTCCGACATCGGCGCGCACGTGTTCCAGGGCGGTGACGCTGGCGGTATTGCAGGGCAGCACGATGACTTCCGCACCCGACTCCAGCGAGGTGCGGGCCGCGCCGACCACCCGATCGATCGTCCACTGCTCCGGCTTCGGTCCCCACGGCGCGCCGTCCGGGTCCAGCTGCAGCAACAGGTCGAGATCCGGGCGCAACTTGCGCAGCCAGGCGGCCGTCGGCAGCAGCCCCAAACCCGAATCGATGAGCGCGACGATCACCCGACCACCGTATTACAGCCCGAATCGGCCCCGACATCGCCTGGGGAACCGAGGCGTTCGAGCACTCCCTGTCCTCGCGAGCACCGGACTAGGTGGACGCCAGCAGATCGGCGACCGGAACCGCCTCGGCGACCTTCGCGCGTGCCTTCATGACCTGAGCGGTCATTCCCGCGCCGACCACGCCGGTGAGCATTCCCCCGCGGGAGTAGTAGGCCAGGAACTTGCGGCCGTCGTCGCTGACCACGACCACGTCGTCGGTGGCCGACGGAGTGCCGAGGGCCTGGATCTTGACGTTGTACTGGTCGCTCCAGAAGTAGGGCACCCGCGCGGCGGTGGGCGGCTGCGCGCCCAGCAGTGCGCAGGCGACGAGCTTGGCCTGCTCGCCCGCATTGGTCCAGTGCTCGACGCGACTCCGCTCGCCGGTGTCGTGCCGCCAGGCCGCCACGTCGCCGACGGCCCACACGTTCTCGGCGCTGGTCCGGCCCACCTCGTCGGCGAGTACACCGCCGCCCTCGGCCGGATCGGCCAGTGCCACACCGGAATCGGCGAGCCAGTCGATCGCCGGGCGCGAGCCCACACCCACGACGACCAGATCGGCGGACACCTCGGAACCGTCGGCGAGCCGCGCGCCCACCACTCGACCTTCCACGTCGGCCAGCAACGTGTCCAGCCCGACGCCGCAGCGCAGATCCACCCCCTCGTCGCGATGCATCCGGGCGACCAGCGCACCCACCTGCTCGCCCAGCACCGAGGCCAGCGGCGTGGGCTGAGGTTCCACCAGCACCACATCGAGCCCGCTCGCCCGGAAGCTGGCCGCCACCTCGCAGCCGATGAAGCCCGCGCCGATCACCAGCGCCTTGCTCGCCCGCGTCACGTCGGCGCGCAACCCGGCGGCGTCGGCGTGATCGCGCAGCACGTGCACGCCCGCCAGGTCCGGCAGGCCCGGCAGGCGGCGCGGCCGCAGTCCGGTGGCGATGATCAGGTGGCTGTAGTCCAGGACATCGCCATCGGCCAGGCGCAGTCGTCGGCTCGCGGTGTCCACACCGCTCGCGGCGACGCCCAGGCGCAGCTCGATCGACTTCTCCTCGAAGAATTCCGCCGGACGCAGGGTGGTGTCGTCGGTTTCACCGCGCACGAACTGCTTCGACAGCGGCGGGCGGTCGTAGGGCAGCCGCGACTCGTCGCCGAGCAGCACCAGCGGGCCCTCGTACCCGGCCCTGCGCAATTCCTCGGCGGTGCGCAGGCCGGCCAGACCGGCTCCCACGATGATGATCGGCGCGTTCATTCAGCCCGGTCCTTCCGTAGACGACAGGCCGAGCCTAGCAATCGCTTGGTATTTTTCGGCATCCCGCACCGGGGGAGCACTGTGCCCGCAAACGCCACCCAATCGTGTCCGTCCCGGTGTCGACCGGGCGGTCGATCAGGTCTATACCGAGGTCAGGACTACTTTTCGCAGGAGGCACAACCATGTTCACCAATTCCCGCGCCCAGGATCTCCTCGCTGTCGTCCTCGGCGCCTTCACCGCACTCTCGCCGCTGTGGCTGGACACCAGCGATCGGGCGATGTGGACACTCATCGTGCTCGGCGTCCTCATCGCGCTCACCGGCCTGGCCCAGATGGCGCGTCCGGCGATGGCGATGGCCGACTACGCGATGGCGCTGTTCGGCGCGCTGCTGTTCCTCTCACCGTGGGTCATGGACTTCACCGAGTTCCGCGGCGCGTCCTGGACCTCGTGGGTGGTCGGACTGGTCACGGTGGTGGTCGCCCTCGCGGCGCTGCCCGCCGTCACCGGCCGCATGCATCGCCCAGCCGCCCATCACTGAACCCGGCTACGCCGGTCCGATGACGAGGCGCACCGACATGCGCACTCGGCCCTCCCCCCGCACCGGGCGCCGCCGCAACGCCGAGCGCGACGGCGACGCCCGGGAACTCATTCTCGACGCGGCGGAGAACCTTTTCGCCACCCAAGGTTTCGATGCGACGCCGACCTCCGCCGTGGCCGCGGCGGCCGGCGTCCCCAAAGGACTGCTCTTCTACTACTTCCCCACCAAGGACGCGATACTGTCCGCGCTCATGAGCGAACGGGTGCCCGACCAGCCGGTGCCCGACATCGCCGCCGTCGTCTCCCCCGGCGACCCGGCGGCGAGCCTGCTGAACCTGCACTCCGCGCTGCGCCCGCGAGACCACCACTCCTCGGTGCTGCGCGTGATCCTGTGGCGTGAGGCCGACACCCATCCCGATGTGCGCAGACAGCTTCGCCGCCTGCGCGAACATCTGCTGGAGGTGACCGCCCGGGTGCTGCAGGCCAGCGCGCCCGCGCCCGTCGCGCCCGGCACGATCCGCGCCTGCGCGCTCACCTGGGTCTCGGCCATGTTCACCGTGGTGGGCGCCGACCGGCTGCACGCGCTCGACGAGCTGCCGCTGCCCGCCGCCGACGAGATACTCGGCATGGCCAAGGTGGTCGCGGCCGGGTTGGCCCAGTCCGGGTAGCCGCGACCTTCCGGCGATCGCTCAGCCGCCGAGGAAGGCGGTCACCTCGGCGGCGAAGCGCGGGTGGTTGATCGCGCCGGTGTGACCGGCGCCGGGAACGATGACCAGCCGGGAGTCCGGGATGCGGTCGGCGGTGCGCCGGAAGGACTCCGTCGAATAGAAGCCGTCCTGCTCGCCGCCGATCACCAGGGTGGGCACCGTGAGGCCGGGCAGCCGGTCCGTGACGTCGAAACGGTCCTCGGCGAGCACGAACGCGAGGGTGTCGGCGGGGTCGCGCGGACGGACCAGCGGATCGAGCAGCCACATCACCGCCTTCTCGATCCGGCCCCGCACCGTGTGCGGATGGGCGGCCATGTAGTGCAGACCGCGCTTGCCCGCAGCCGCTGCCTCGGCGTATCGCAGCTGTGCGGATCGGGCGTGGGGCTCCAGCCGAGACGCCGAGGAGGCCACCACCAATCTGCGCACCACGTCCGGATGGTCGAGCGCCAGCTGCAGGGCCAGCGAACCGCCCGAGGAGATGCCGAGCACGTCGACCGGGACGCCGAAGGTGGCGCGCAACGCGGCGGCGTGGTCGTCGGCGATCTCGGCCATGGCGACACCGGCCCGCATCCCCGGCGCCCGGTTGATCGCGTACACCCGCCTGTGGACGGCCAGCGGAGCCAGCGCGCCGATCTCCGCCTTGCGCATGAAGCCGGTGGGATTGGCGTGATCGGGAGTCAACCAGCGCAGGACCACCAGCGGCGGCCCGGAGCCCAGGGCGCGGTAGGGCAGTCCCATGGGCAGCGTGCCCTCGGCGATGTCGAGGCCGACGATGTTCGGTGCGGAGCTCATCGATCCCTCCCAGCGTTGTTCGTGCAGGCGGATGACGACGAAACGCCGAACGGCGCCGCTCCCGAAGGAGCGACGCCGTCGACGCGGATCAGCGATTCGACAGAATCACTTGATGATCTTGGTGACGCGGCCGGCACCGACGGTGCGGCCACCCTCGCGGATCGCGAAGCGCAGGCCCTCATCCATGGCGACCGGCTGGATCAGCTTGACGGTCATCTCGGTGTTGTCACCCGGCATGACCATCTCGGTACCCTCGGGAAGGGTCACGACGCCGGTGACGTCCGTGGTACGGAAGTAGAACTGCGGACGGTAGTTGTTGAAGAACGGGGTGTGGCGGCCGCCCTCGTCCTTGGACAGGATGTACGCCTGGCCCTCGAACTCGGTGTGCGGGGTGGTGGTGCCCGGCTTCACGACGACCTGGCCGCGCTCGACATCCTCGCGCTTGATGCCACGAACCAGCAGACCGACGTTGTCGCCCGCCTGGCCCTGGTCGAGCAGCTTGCGGAACATCTCGATACCGGTGACCGTGGTCTTGGTCTTCTCCGGACGGATGCCGACGATCTCGACTTCCTCGTTCACGTTGATCACGCCACGCTCGACGCGACCGGTGACGACGGTGCCACGACCGGTGATGGTGAAGACGTCCTCCACCGGCATCAGGAACGGCTTGTCGGTCTCACGCACCGGGTCCGGGATGGACTCGTCGACGGCGTTCATGAGCTCGAGCACCGACTCGGTCCACTTCGGGTCGCCCTCGAGCGCCTTCAGACCGGAGACGCGCACGACCGGAGCGTCCTCGTCGAAGTCCTGGGCGGCCAGCAGTTCGCGGACCTCCATCTCGACGAGCTCGAGGATCTCCTCGTCGTCGACCATGTCCGACTTGTTCAGCGCGACCAGGATGTAGGGCACGCCGACCTGACGGGCGAGCAGCACGTGCTCGCGGGTCTGCGGCATCGGGCCGTCGGTGGCGGCGACCACGAGGATGGCGCCATCCATCTGCGCCGCACCGGTGATCATGTTCTTGATGTAGTCGGCGTGACCCGGCGCGTCGACGTGGGCGTAGTGGCGCTTCTCGGTCTGGTACTCGACGTGCGAGATGTTGATCGTGATGCCACGCGCCTTCTCTTCGGGCGCCTTGTCGATCTGATCGAACGCGAAGCTCTCGTTCAGATCGGGGTACTTGTCAGCCAGCACCTTGGTGATCGCCGCGGTCAGCGTGGTCTTGCCGTGGTCGACGTGACCGATGGTGCCGATGTTGACGTGCGGCTTCGTCCGCTCGAACTTCGCCTTCGCCACTGTGTGGTCCTCCTGGACTTGTTGGTTCCTGCAGTTGCAGCAGTGCGGGGGTCATCCCTGCGGATGCAGGGAACTTTCGGGTCGTACAGACGCCCCGGGAGTGTCCGGGGCAAGTGTGCCACCTGCCCCGGATGCGATCACTCCCCGGTCGCCTTGGCGATGATCTCCTTCGACACGTTGGCCGGAACCTCCGCGTACGAATCGAACACCATGGAGTAGTTCGCCCGGCCCTGAGTCTTCGACCGCAGGTCACCGATGTAGCCGAACATCTCCGAGAGCGGAACCAGCGCCTTGACGACACGGGCACCACTGCGTTCCTCCATGGCCTGGATCTGGCCACGGCGGGAGTTCAGGTCGCCGATCACGTCGCCCATGTAATCCTCGGGCGTGATGACCTCGACCGCCATCAGCGGTTCGAGGATCACCGGACCGGCCTTGCGGGCCGCTTCCTTGAGCGCCTGCGAACCCGCGATCTTGAACGCCATTTCCGACGAGTCGACGTCGTGGTAGGCGCCGTCGATCAGGGTCACCTTCAGGTTCACCAGCGGGTAGCCGGCGAGCACGCCGTACTGCATGGCGTCCTGGGCGCCCGCGTCGACCGAAGGGATGTACTCCCTCGGCACGCGGCCACCGGTGACCTTGTTCTCGAACTCGTAGCTCGCGCCGTCCTCGCCCACGAAGGGCTCGAGGCCGATGATGACCTTCGCGAACTGGCCCGAGCCACCGGTCTGCTTCTTGTGGGTGTACTCGAGCTTCTCGACGGTCTTGGTGATCGTCTCGCGGTAGGCCACCTGCGGCTTGCCGACGTTCGCCTCGACCTTGAACTCGCGACGCATGCGGTCGACGAGGATGTCGAGGTGGAGCTCGCCCATACCGCCGATGACGGTCTGGCCGGTCTCGGCGTCCAGCTTGACCGAGAAGGTGGGATCCTCTTCGGCCAGCTTCTGGATCGCGGTGCCCAGCTTCTCCTGGTCGGACTTGGTCTTGGGCTCGATGGAGACCTCGATGACCGGGTCCGGGAAGGTCATGGACTCGAGCACGATCTGGTTCTGCGGATCGCACAGGGTGTCGCCGGTGGTGGTGTCCTTGAGGCCGATCACCGCGTAGATGTGGCCCGTGGAAACCTCGGGAACCGGGTTCTCCTTGTTGGCGTGCATCTGGAACAGCTTGCCCAGACGCTCCTTCTTGCCCTTGGTCGCGTTGATGACCTGGGCGCCGGAGTCGACCTTGCCCGAGTACACGCGGATGTAGGTCAGCTTGCCGAAGAACGGGTGCACCGCGATCTTGAACGCCAGCGCCGCGAACGGCTCGTCGGCGCTCGGACGACGGGTGATGACCTCGTCCTCCTTGCCGGGCACGTGGCCTTCGACGCTCTCCACGTCCAGCGGGGACGGCAGGTAGTCGATGACGGCGTCGAGCATGGGCTGCACGCCCTTGTTCTTGAACGCCGAGCCGCAGAGCACGGGGTAGGCCTCGGAGCTGACCGTCATCTTGCGGATGGCGCCCTTGATCTCGTCGATCGTGAGCTCCTCGCCGCCGAAGAACTTCTCCAGCAGCGCCTCGTCGGACTCCGCGACGGCCTCGAGCAGTTCCTGACGGTACTGCTCGGCCTTCTCGGCCAGCTCGGCCGGGATTTCCTTGACCTCGTACTTCTCACCGAGCTTGGTCTCACCGGTCCACACCTTGGCGTTCATCTCGACCAGGTCGACGATGCCCTCGAAGGTGTCCTCGGCGCCGATGGGCAGCTGGATCACCAGCGGACGCGCGCCGAGGCGGTCCTTGATGGTCTGCACCGTGAAGTAGAAGTCGGCGCCCAGCTTGTCCATCTTGTTGACGAAGCACACGCGCGGCACGTCGTACTTGTCGGCCTGACGCCACACCTGCTCCGACTGCGGCTCAACGCCCTCTTTGCCGTCGAAGACCGCGACCGCGCCGTCGAGAACGCGCAGCGACCGTTCCACCTCGACGGTGAAGTCCACGTGGCCGGGGGTGTCGATGATGTTGATCTGGTTCTGGTTCCAGAAACAGGTCACCGCGGCGGAGGTGATGGTGATGCCGCGCTCCTGCTCCTGCTCCATCCAGTCGGTGGTCGACGCGCCGTCGTGCGTTTCACCGATCTTGTAGTTGACACCGGTGTAGAAGAGAATACGTTCGGTTGTGGTGGTCTTACCGGCATCGATGTGGGCCATGATGCCGATGTTGCGGACCTTCTTCAGGTCGGTGAGCACGTCCTGTGCCACGGAAATCTTCCCCGCTCTGCTCTGTCAGCGATTGCTTTGGGATCTCGAGTTGCGACCCTGTTCGGGTCATCACTATGTCAACGCCGGAAGGGGCACCATAGTGCCCTCCCGACCGTGAGGCCTTCCGGCGCCGACACGAGCGACGGGCCGGGCGGCTCTCACCAGCGGTAGTGCGCGAAGGCCCGGTTGGATTCGGCCATCTTGTGGGTGTCCTCGCGACGCTTCACCGACGCGCCGAGGCCGTTGCTGGCATCGAGGAGCTCGTTGGCGAGACGCTCGACCATGGTCTTCTCACGACGAGCGCGCGAGAAGTTGACCAGCCAGCGCAGCGCCAGGGTGTTGGCGCGGCCCGGACGAACCTCGACCGGCACCTGATAGGTGGCGCCGCCGACGCGACGGGGCTTGACCTCGAGGGCGGGCTTGACGTTGTCCAGCGCGCGCTTGAGAGTGACGACCGGATCGGTGCCGGTCTTCTCGCGCGCCTGCTCGAGCGCGCCGTAGACGATGCGCTCGGCGGTGGACTTCTTGCCGTCCAGCAGGATCTTGTTGACCAGCTGGGTGACCAGCGGAGACCCGTACACCGGGTCGTTGATCAACGGACGCTTGGGAGCGGGGCCCTTGCGAGGCATATCAGCTCTTCTCCTTCTTGGCGCCGTAGCGGCTGCGGGCCTGCTTGCGGTTCTTCACGCCCTGGGTGTCGAGCGAGCCGCGGATGATCTTGTAGCGCACACCGGGGAGGTCCTTCACACGACCGCCGCGGACGAGCACCATCGAGTGCTCCTGCAGGTTGTGGCCTTCACCGGGGATGTAAGCCGTGACCTCGACCGCGCTGGTCAGGCGAACACGCGCGACCTTGCGCAGCGCGGAGTTCGGCTTCTTCGGGGTCGTGGTGTACACGCGGGTGCACACGCCACGACGCTGCGGGCTCCCCTTGAGGGCCGCGGTCTTGGTCTTGGAGACCTTGTCGCGGCGACCCTTGCGGACCAGCTGGTTGATGGTTGGCATAGACCGGCTTTCCTTGTTGTTTACGCGGTGTCGGGAATGTGTTTCACGAACTACATGGCTGGTTTTCGAGCGGTCCTCGCACGTCCAACCACGTTTCTCGCGTCCCGAGGTCGGGCGTGTCGCGCGCGGGGTGGAGCCCGGAATCCGGGCACGCCGGAGAGGTCAGCCGCTCTCGCTGGCCTACTTCTACGCACGAACTTGCCCGCATGCTGTCGGGCACAGCGGTCCACGATACTCGCGGCCTGCACCGACGGTCAAAGTGGGCCCCCGTGGCCACCACGCCGGCACCGCGGGCGCCCGCTCATCTGGCCAGGTTCAAGGTCAGCTCCAGCAGCGTCTTGGCAGCTGCGCACGGATCGGGATGAGCCGAACCGGCCCGGTAGTTGACCCACCAGCCGACCACGCCGGTATCGGCCGCCGAGGCCGTGACCCCGCACGAGTCCGGGTCGTTCGGCCTGCGCATCTGCAGGGCGCGGGTGCCCTGCACGGTCACCGTCTCGTGACTGTAGCCCAGCTTGTCGGCGGTGGCCTTCTCGTTGTTCAGCGACCCGATCTCGTACCAGTTCAGCGTCACCATCGCCAGCCCGCCCGGAGCGTCCTCGACGTCCCACATACACACCGCGCCGTTGAACGAACCGGTCACGTACTGGGCGCCGCCGAGCGCTTCGCCGATCTTCGCCGGCTCCACGACATCGCACTCGCGCATCAGTTTGTCGAAGTTGGTGTTGATCTCCTGGCTGCCGCCGGCCGGATGCGCGGAGCCCTCGATGGTCTGCCCGCAGCCCGCGGCGGCGGAGACCGCGGCCAGCATCGAGCACAACGCCAGCGCACGACGGGCTCGCCCTACCGCGGCCTGCTTCCCCGGCCCCGTCATCAGTGTCCTCATTTCAGCCGAGAGACGGTGAGTTCGGCCAGTTTCCTGGTCGAGTCGCACGGGTTGCCGGTCGGACCGAACAGGCCGTAGGACATGGACCATTCGAAGAAATCGTCGTCGAGTTGGACCGCCAGGTCGCACACCGTGCCGGTGGGGTCCAGGGCCGCGAAGCCGGGTTTGCCCGCCACCTCGATCTTGTCCGGTTCACGACCGACATTGCTCACCCACGCCTTCTCGCGGTCGATCGGGCTGCCGCGATAGGAGGCGAAAGTGACACTGATCGAACCGAGTCCGGCGGCCTGATAGTTGCAGCCGACCGCGTTCTTGAACACCTGGGACAACTGCGACATCCCGGCGATCTCACGCACCTCGTCGTCGCGGACATGCCCGCATTCGCCTACGAACGGGCCGAGCGAGGCCACTTTCGGCGGCGGGCGCAGCGGCTCGCCGGTGTCCGATCCTCCCCCGGAACCGCAGGCAGACAGCGTCACGACCAAGGCGAGACCGGTGAACAGCGCCGACGGTATCCGCATGCCTGGCACTCTACTGGTTTGCCGGGAAGCACCTCGGCCCGTCACGATCGGCGCAGGTAGACGCGCTCGAACGATGACGCCCTCGACGACCGGTGCGGGTGGCCGGGGGCGGCTCAGCGGACGGTGACGACCACCTTGCCGGTGGCGGTGCGGTTCTCCAGCGAAGCGACCGCCTCGGCGGTCTTCTCCAGCGGGTAGGTCACCGGTTCCGGCGCCGGGATCGCCCCGCTCGCCAGCAGCGGGCCCACCTCCGCCCACTGTTCGACCACGTAGCCCGGGTTCGACATGAACCACTCGCCCCACGCGGCGCCGACCACCTCGACGTTCTTGAGCAGCAGCCGGTTGACCTTGACCGTGGGAATCTCGCCCGCGGTGAAGCCGACGACCAGCAACCTGCCGCCCTGGGCGAGCGAGCGGATGCTGTCGGTGAACCGGTCACCACCGACCGGGTCGAGCACGATGTCCACGCCGCGACCGCCGGTCAGCTCCTTGACCTCGGCCAGCCAGTTGTCGGTCAGCACCACGTCGGTGGCCCCGTTGGCCTTGGCGACCTCGGCCTTCTCCTGCGTGCTGACCACCGCGATCACCCGGCTCGCGCCGAGCGCCTGCGCCATCCGCAGGGTGGAGGTGCCGATGCCGCCCGCGGCGCCGTGCACCAGCACGGTCTCCCCCTCGGCCAGCCTGCCTCGATTGCGCAGGCAGAAGTGCACGGTCAGGTCGTTGAACAGGATCCCCGCGCCCGCCGCCATCGAGATGTTGTCGGGCAGCTTGAACACCAGATCCGGCAGGGTCACCGCGACCTCGGCCGTCGCGCCACCGAGCATGGTCAGCGCCAGCACCCGGTCACCCGGCTGTACGTGCGCGCCCTCGGGAGCCTCGCGCACCACGCCGGCGACCTCGCCGCCCACCACGAACGGCAACTGCGGCTTCATCTGGTAGAGCCCGCGCGACATCAGCACGTCCGGGAAGGCGATGCCCGCCGCGTGCACGTCGATGACCACGCCGCCGGGGATCGCGGCAGGCTCGGGAATATCGACGATCTCGACCGCTTCCGGTCCTTCCAACTTGCTGACCTGAGCTGCGCGCATGGGCCGACCTCTCTGTCCTGTTCCACGGGTGGCGATCCGGCGACACCGGTCGCCGCCGAAGACACCGTGACCAACATAACGAACGGTCTCTCGCACCGCGCGGCGCACATCGCCCCTGCCCGCGAACACCCCCGCTGACCAGCCGCCGAATTGTTATGCTTGCCGGGCTTCGAGGGTTGGGGACTCAGGAGGGGGATACATCGTGTCCGAGGATCAACTGCGGGTGGATCCGGAAGCGCTCCGGACATTCGCGAACCAGCTGGGCACCGAAGCCGGGGAACTGAGCGCCCTCGGGGCGGGGGACGCCTTCACCACCGCCGCGAGTGCGCTACCCGGCACGGAATTCGGTGCCGCCGCACGACAATCCGACGACATCGTCGGCCGCTGCCTGTCCCGGATGGGCGAACGACTGACCACCGTCGCCGACAATATGGACAATGCCGCGGGCGTCTTCGAACTCACCGAGGCCGAGTTCGCCCGGACCCTCGCCACTATTGGACTGCGGCTGCCATGACCCTGACCGTCGACGATGTCATCGCCTGGCAGCCCGAACAGCTGACCGCCGCCGCCGAGCACGCGAAGACCATCCACGAGGGCCTGGACCGCATCGTCGGCGCGGCCATGACCGACACCCAGGGGCTGACCGACTCGAAAGCCTGGTCGGGTGTCGCGGGAGCCGCCGCCACCACTCGCATGGAGACCGAGAAGACCCGGGCCTCCGTCGTCGGCGCCGCGCTCCTCGCGCTGGAGACGGCGTACCGCACGCAGGCGGGCATCCTCACCGGCGCCGAGGACGCCGTCGTGCGACTGCGCAACCAATACGTCGACGAAGCGCCGGTCGGCTTCGAGGTGGCCGCCGACGGACTGGTCACCGCGGCCACCCGGATCCAGCGCATCCGCGACAACGCGGGCGGCGCCGATGTCACCGGCCTGGTCCTGGCCGAGGAGACCGCGGCCGCCCAGCGCACCCTGGATCTCCGGCTGGCGCTGAAGGCCGCAGAGGACGCGGCCGCCGCCGCGACCACAGCGGTCGAGGCCGCCAACGCCGCGCTCGAACAGGCCTTCGGCGTGCTCGGCGATCCGAAACTCGGGGCGCCCACCGACACCGCGCCCGCGGCCACCACGCCCGCCGCGACGCCGGTCGGCGGGGGCCAGCCGAATTACGTCATGTCCGGGAGCAGCGGGTCCACTCCGTCGTCGGGCAACTCGGGATATTCGGGGAGTTCGGGATCGTCGGCCGGTCCGGGCTCGAGCGCACCCACCGGGCCGATGCCGACCGGCGATGTGGCGAAGTGGATCGAGGACGCCAAGAAAATCCTGATCGAGATGGGCTACGCGCCCGAGGACATCGACGAGCGGGCCCTCGCGCTGATCATCCAGCACGAATCCGGCGGCAATCCCTACGCGGAGAACCGCTGGGACAGCAACTGGCTCGCCGGGCACCCGTCCAAGGGCATCATGCAGACCATCGACAGCACGTTCGACGCCTACGCCGCCCCCGGTCACACCGATATCTGGAACCCGGTGGACAACATCGTCGCCGCCACCAGATACGCCATCGACCGTTACGGTTCGCTGTCCGCCGTGCCCGGCGTCGCCGGGGTGAACTCGGGCGGCACCTACCAGGGCTACTGACGAGCACACAAGCCGGACGCCGGGGTACACCCCGTCGGACGCACCGGGTGCTCTGTCCCGGATTCATTGCGACAATGGGTAGCGGTGGGGCTACACCGGACCTCTACCTGTGAGTACAGTCGGCTCGAAACGAGGGTAGGGCGACCGACCCGTAAAGTCGTCTCACAGCAAGCACCACAAGAAGCAGCACCGTAAGAAACACCGCGGCACAACGTGCAGCGCGAGGAGCACCAGTGTCACTCGATCAGCCACTCGCCCCGGTTCCCGAACAGGGCATGGGCTTCGATTCGGCGTGGCCCGTCCGGGCTGGCGATGTGGACCCCTACAACCGGCTGCGTTTCGACGCGGTCGCGCGGTATCTGCAGGATATCGCCTGGGAGCAGTTGCATCAGACCTTCCTGGCGCGCAGCGATCCCAACTGGATCGTGCGACGCACCGTCATCGACGTCGTGCGGCCGGTGCTGTGGCCCGACGACGTGCAGTTGCTGCGGTGGTGCTCGAGCATGAGCACGCGCTGGACGAACATGCGGGTGCGGATCACCAGTGCCAACGGCGGGCTGATCGAGACCGAGGGTTTCTGGATCAACATCAGCGAGTCCACCGGCATGCCCGCCCGGATCAGCGACGAGGGGCTGGCCTACCTGGCCAGGAGCACCGACGAGCACCGCCTGCGCTGGCGGCCCTATCTCACCGACACCGCGCCCCCGGAATCCGACACCGACCTGCCGTTCCCGGTGCGGGTGACCGACATCGACCAGTACAACCACGTGAACAACGCCTGCTACTGGCAGGCGGTCGAGCACTTCGTGGCCGAGTACCCCAAGCTCGTCGCCGGACCGCATCGGGCGATCGTCGAGTACGTCGCGCCGGTCCTGGCGCGTCAACACATCACGGTGCGCAGCCGCTTCGAACCGGAGGATCGCACCACCGGGCGTCCGGTGCTGCGACTGTGGTTCATGGTGGGCGGGGCGACCACCACGGTCGTGCGCATCATGCCGCTGCCCGGCTGACCCGCGCCCGCGCTCACGACCGCCCGCCGCATGCCGGTGATCGCGTGCGCGTCGTCGCCGTCGACCTCCCGCCGTGAGCCCGGTTCCGGCCGTCGAGCAGTTCCGGCCGCAGGTGCACAGGTGGGTCGCGGGCCGAGTTGCGGACCGCGGGGGCGACTCCGGCGGGCGACGCTGTCCTGCGGTCGCAGTTCCGGTTCGCAGTGCCGTTCCCACCGGCGGGTGACCCCACACCGGACACGCGAGGGCCGACCGAGACGACGCGACGGACGCCCCGTCACGGTGACGCCCGCCGAATGTCGCATATCGGTCCCTGCCGCGCACGGCCGCTCGACTTCAGCCGCGCACGGCCGCTCGACTTCAGCCGCGCACGGCCGCTCGAACTCAGCCGCGCACGGCCGTGGAACCTCAGCCGCGCGCGGCCTTGAGCAGATCCTCGCGCGAGGTGAACTTGACCCGCGGGCGCCCCGCGCCCCGGCCCGCGCTCTTCTCCGCGGTGTCGATGTTCTTCCAGCCCTGCCGGTCCACCAGCTCGGCCTGACGTTCGGCGACCAGCGCCTGCAGCGCCGCCCGGTCCGCGCTGGGGGCGGGCAGCGCGCCCGCGACGAAGTCGGCGATCAACTGCTCGACGGTTTCCTGCGAGTCGACCCGGTTCGAGCCGATCACGCCGCGCGGACCGCGCTTGATCCAGCCACTGACATACACGCCGGGCAGCACCTGGCCGTCGGCGATCACCCTGCCCTTCTGGTTGGGCACCACGGCGCGGCTCTCGTCGAAGGGCAGGTCCGCCACCGGTTCGCCCCGGTAGCCGATGGACCGGAGCACCAGTGAGGCATCCAGCCGGTCGGTCTCGCCGGTCGGCTGGGCCACCAGCTGGCCGTCCAGCTCGACGAGTTCGTTGCGGCCGACCTCGATGCCCTCGACCTTGTCCTCGCCCAGGACCGCGGTCGGGGAAGCGAGGTAGCGGAAGACGATGCGCTTGTTGTCCGGGTTCGGCGTGGCCGCCGCGTACTCCTGCGCCAGGGTGTATTTCAGCTGCAACGACGGTTCCACCTCGGGATCGTCGAGCAGCGCCCGGCTGGCGTGATCGAGCTCGAGTTCGGCATCGTCGATGACGACGTCGACGCCCTTCAGATGGGTCAGCGCCATGAACTCGGGGCTGGTGTACGCGGCCTGCAGGGGGCCGCGACGGCCGAGCACGACCACTTCGCGGATATTGGACTCGCGCAGGGCGGCCAGCGCGTGGTCGGCGATGTCGGTCTTGGCCAGTTCGTCGGGATCGACGGTGAGCACCCGGGCCACGTCGAGGGCGACATTGCCGTTGCCGACGATGACCGCGCGCTCACCCGACAGGTCGAAGCCGCGCTCGGCGAAATCGGGATGGCCGTTGTACCACGCCACGAACTCGGTCGCGGAGTGGCTGCCGGGCAGATCCTCGCCGGGGACGTTCATCCGGCGATCGGCCGCGGCGCCGACCGCGTAGATCACCGCGTGGTGGTGGGCCAGCAGTTCCTCGTGGCTGAGATGCGTGCCGATCTCGACGTTGAGGTAGTACTGCAGCGTCTCGCGACGGAAGGCCGACTCGAACATGGCCGAGATGGTCTTGGTGCCGGGGTGGTCGGGCGCCACGCCCGCGCGGACCAGGCCCCACGGGGTGGGCAGGCGGTCGAACATCTCGACCTCGACGTCGCAGCGCCGCAGCAGTTCCTCGGCCGCGTAGCAGGCGGCCGGGCCCGCGCCGACGATCGCGACGCGCAGGGTGCCGAGTTCCTTCGGCGGACGCGCCGGCGCCACGATCGGATCGAAGTTCGGTTCCAGCGGGTGGCGCTGGAAATAGGCCGCGTTGACGTCCTTGAACCGGGCGAGCGATGCGCTCAGGTCGTCCTCGGAGAAGATGGCCTCCACGGGGCAGGCATCCACACACGCACCGCAGTCGATGCAGGTGTCCGGGTCGATGTAGAGCATCTCGGTGGTCGCGAAATTGGGATCGTCCGGGTTGGGACGAATGCAATCGACCGGGCACTCGGAGACGCAGCTGGCGTCATTGCAACAACGCTGCGTGATTACGTAGGCCATAGTGTGCAGATCCTCGAAACGTACGTGGGGCTGTGCGCCACCCGCGGGTCGGAGGTGGACAGCGGGACCACATGGAACGCACAGCGAAATGTGACCCCGCTTTCAGTGTGCCTCGAGAGTGGTGAGCACCTCTCCTCGGAACCCCTCCTGAGTACCACAATCGCGCCCGCGGCGCGGCCGACTGCCACACTCCGGCCCCTGACAACCCCACTCCGTCACCTGACAACAGTGACGAATTACCGTGGCGACATGGTGTGGACTCTGATCCTCATGCGGCACGGCAAGTCCGGCTATCCCGCGGGCGTCGACGACCACGAGCGTCCGCTCGCCCCGCGCGGACGGCGCGAAGCCGCGCTCGCGGGCGACTGGCTGCGCGACACCCAGCCCGCCGTGGACGCGGTGCGCTGCTCCACGGCCACCCGAACCCGCCAGACGCTCGACGCCACCGGCATCACCGCACCCGTCGTCTACGAGCGGGGCATCTACGATGCCTCCCCGCGCACACTGATCGAGCTGATCCAGCTTTCCGACGACGACGTCTCGACGCTGATGTTCATCGGCCACGCGCCGGGGATGCCCTGGACCGCGTGGGAGCTCGCGGGCAACCGCGACAGCGACGCCGCCATGGAACTGAGCCGCAAGTTCCCCACCTCGGCGCTGGCGGTGCTCACCTTCGACCGGCCGTGGGCCCAGATCGGGGAGGGCGTCGGCGAACTGGTCACCTTCCACGTGCCGCGCTGAGCCCGCGCCCTCGACCCACCCGAACGCCGTGAGTACTCTCGGGCGAAGCGGCAGTTGCCCGAGGTATCGACGGTCATCCGGTCGCCACGGGCGATCGCCGCGTTCCACCCGTGTACACGCTGTGCATCGCGCAGGCGCCGCGCAGCCGAAAGGAGAGCCGGCCATGTCCGTTCAGGCGAAGGAAACCACGGTCACCCGGAACGGGGACAAGAGCCGCTACGAGATCTTCTACGGCGGCGAGCTCGCCGGTTTCGCCGAATACGAGGAGAACGGCGATCGGGCCGATTTCTTCCACACCGAGATCGACGACGCCTTCGGCGGTAAGGGTCTGGGCGGCGCGCTGGCGAAGGGCGCGCTCGACGACGCGATCGCCCGTGGCAAGCGCATCGTCGCGACCTGTTCGTTCATCAGGGGCTACGTCGACAAGCACCCCGAGTACGCCCCGAACCTGGTGGGTTAGGAGCGGGGCGAACAGCGATGAGCGATCTGGATTCGCGTCCCGCCGAGGCGCTGTGCACCCCGGCTCCCGGGCCCGGCCCGGTGACGGAGTTCTTTACCGCGCGGGAGGTGCCACTCGGGGGCGTTCGCGGTGTCTACGTGGAACGTGTTCTGCCGCAGCGGGATCTCCCCACCGTCGGCGCCTGGTGCTTTCTCGATCATTTCGGCGCGCCGACGGTCACCCGGACCGACGCGCCCTCGAACATCGAACCGCATCCGCACATCGGGCTGCAGACGGTCACCTGGCCGTTCGTCGGCCGCATCCGGCACAGGGACTCGGTCGGCTCCGATGTGGAGATCGAGCCGGGCCAGCTGAACCTGATGACCTCCGGACGCGGCATCGCGCACTCGGAGTACTACGCCACCGACGCGCCCGCGAGCGAGGGTCTGCAACTGTGGATCGCGCTGCCCGGCCACAGCGCCGGGGTCGCACCGCATTTCGAGCAACACCGCGACCTGCCCGTCCACGAGGCGCCGGGACTGCGGGCGATCGTGCTCACCGGAACGCTGGCGGGCCATACCTCCCCCGCGACGACCTACACCCCGATCGTGGGCGCCGACATCCGCATCGCGCCGGGCGCGGATGTCGCGCTGCCGATCGATCCGAGCTTCGAGCACGCGGTACTGGCCGTGGCAGGCGAGGTTACGGTGGCGGCGACGTCGGTACGGCCCGGACCGCTGCTGTACCTGGGCAGTGACCGCTCCGAACTGCGGCTGAGCAGTGCCACCGGCGCGCATCTGGTCCTGATCGGCGGGGAGCCCTTCGGTGAGGAGCTGGTGATGTGGTGGAACTTCGTCGGCCGCACCCACGAGGAGATCGTGGCGGCGCGCACCGCATGGGAGAACCGCGATACCACGTGGTTCTCCGACATCGCGGGACACACTCCGCAGCAGCGCATTCCGGCGCCGCCGATGCCTCCGGTGACTCTGCGACCGCGTATACGCCGCATCGGCGACGCCGCGCGGGACTGACCCGGCGCCGTTCGCTTCCCGAGCCCGAGCTCACCCGGTACCTTGACCGACAATCCCGACAATACGGAAACCGGTATGCCCGGCAGCTCGACAGGAAGACACATGCGAAGCAGCGCGATGACCATGACAGTGACGACGGCGCTGGCCGCGGCAGCCATCGGCCTCACCTCGGCGGGCGCGCACGCCGAACCCGCACCGGACCGGCCCGCCCAGAGCACCCCGGCGCAGACTCCCGACCTGCGGGGCAGCGCCGGTGGCGTGGACTACCGGATGTCGGTGACCGAGGGCCACCGTGCCACCGTCACCGAAATCAGCGGCGGCCGTTTCGAACTCGTCCACGACGATCGGATCGTCACCGTCACCGACACCGACGGCCACGTGCTGGCCGCCCTGCCGATGACCTTGCACATCCAGGACCACGACGTCGCTCTCCTCCCGACCATCGACGAGGCGGGCACCCGGCTCACCCTCGCCCCGGCCGACCCGGCGCCGAACCCGTTGCGCGACATCAGCTCCTACGACCGATTCCACGAGGTGACCCAGCGCGCGATGCCCGAGATCACCGCCGCGGCGGGCATCGGCGCGGCTATCGGCGCTCTGCTGGGCTTCCCGCTCGGGTTGTTCGTCTTCGACATCGTCACGGTGCCGCTGGGCGCGGTGATCGGCGGTGTGGCGGGCGCCTTCGTCGGGCTCTACAACAGCGGCGGGCAACCCGCCGTGGACGCGGCGGTCGCGTATCTGACCGGCCAACCCTGAGACCCGCCACCACGACGCACTCCAGCACGGCCGTACCAATCCGAAACAAACTCTAGTCACACTCACGGAAATGTGACTAAGCTGCTGTTCCGATTGCGTCAACGCATCAGACCGGGCTTCCGGACACTCCACAGGCACTCGGATCGTCGCGATCCGCCTTAAGCAAGAGGACACGCAGCATGCTCAACTTCATCGCCCTCATCGACTCCGCCACCGCCAACTCGGTCGACAGCAACGTGCTGGTCAACAACTTCCTCAGCGCCTTCATCACCGGTTCGGCCGGCTCGCAGAGCAACAACGGCGGCGTCGCCGTCGGCTGATCACACCGCAGGCGAGAAACGCACTTCGGCCCCCGCTCCGGATTCGGAGCGGGGGCCGAAGTCTTCATGCCCTAGCGGCTCAGCGGTAGTCGCTGAAGCCGTAGTCGTCCAGCGGCACCGCGGCGCCGGTGGACGCGCCGAAGCTGTCCGGGCTGTAGTAGGTGTCGTCGTAGGACGGCACCGCGTACGCCGCGGCACGAGCCTCTTCGGTCGGCTGCACCTGGATGTTGCGGTAACGGTTGATGCCGGTACCGGCCGGGATCAGCTTGCCGATGATCACGTTCTCCTTGAGACCGATCAGCTTGTCGGAGCGGCAGTTGATCGCCGCGTCCGTCAGCACGCGAGTGGTCTCCTGGAACGACGCCGCCGACAGCCACGAATCGGTGGCCAGCGACGCCTTGGTGATACCCATCAGCACCGGACGACCCGCGGCGGGCTCGCCGCCCTCGGCCACCACACGACGGTTCGAGGCCTCGAACTCGGCACGCTCGGTGAGCGAGCCGGGCAGGAACTCCGTGGCGCCCGAATCGATGATCGTCACGCGACGCAGCATCTGCCGCACGATGACCTCGATGTGCTTGTCGTGGATCGACACACCCTGGCTGCGGTAGACCTCCTGGACCTCGTGGACCAGGTGGATCTGCACCTGACGCGGACCCATCACGCGCAGCACCTCGTGCGGATCGGCAGCGCCCTCGAGCAGCTGCTGACCGACCTCCACGTGGTCACCATCGGAGAGCAGGCGCTCGGAGCCGTCCTCGTGCTTGAACACACGCAGACGCTGACGCTTCGAGAGCTTGTCGTAGACGACTTCCTCGCTCCCGTCGTCCGGGATGATGGTGATCTTGTAGAAGCGGTCGTCGTCCTCGAGCCGCACCCGGCCGGAGATCTCCGCGATCGGGGCCTTGCCCTTGGGGACACGAGCCTCGAACAGTTCGGTGACACGGGGCAGACCACCGGTGATGTCGTCGCCGGCGACACCACCCTGGTGGAACGTACGCATGGTCAGCTGGGTACCCGGCTCACCGATGGACTGGGCGGCGACGATGCCGACGGCCTCGCCGATGTCGACCAGCTTGCCGGTGGCCATCGAGCGGCCGTAGCAGGTGGCGCAGACGCCGGTGCCGGTGGTGCAGGTCAGCACGGAGCGGACCTTCACCTCGGTGATACCGGCCTCGAGCAGCGCCTCCAGCGCCGGGTCGCCGAGATCGGCACCCTTGGCCACGATGACGTTGCCCGACGAGTCGAGCGCGTCCGCGGCCAGCGTACGGGCGTAGGTCGAGGTCTCGACATGCGCGTCGCGGATGATCGAGCCGTCGGGCTGACGCTCCGCGATCGGCACCACGATGCCGCGCTCGGTGCCGCAGTCGTGCTCGCGCACGATCACGTCCTGCGAGACGTCCACCAGACGACGGGTCAGGTAACCCGAGTCGGCGGTGCGAAGCGCGGTGTCGGCCAGACCCTTGCGCGCGCCGTGGGTGTTGATGAAGTACTCCAGAACCGTCAGGCCCTCACGGAAGGAGGACTTGATCGGCCGCGGGATGAACTCACCCTTCGGGTTCGTCACCAGGCCCTTCATACCGGCGAGGGTACGGGTCTGGGTGAAGTTACCCGTGGCGCCCGAGTCGACGATCGTGATGATCGGGTTGTCGGCCGGGTAGTGCGCGCGCAGCGCCTTACCGACCTCCTCGGTCGCCTCCTGCCAGATCTTGACCAGGGCGTTGTTGCGCTCCTGGTGATCGAGCGCACCACGCTGGTACTTCTTCTCGATCTGATCCGACTGCGCCTCGTAGCGCTCCATGATCGCCGCCTTCTCCGGCGGAACGAGCACGTCCGACATGGAGACGGTGACACCCGAACGCGTGGCCCAGTAGAAGCCGGCGTCCTTGAGCTTGTCGACGGTCTGGGCGACCACGATCATCGGGTAGCGCTCGGCGAGATCGTTGATGATCGCCGCCTGCCGCTTCTTGGGCATCGGCTCGTTGATGAACGCGTAGTCCGCGGGCAGCAGTTCGTTGAACAGCACCCGGCCCAGCGTGGTCTGGACGGTCCACGCGTCGCCGCGCTGCCAGCCCTCGGGGAACAGCTCGGCCTCGACGTCCTTGGGCGGACGCTGCGTGGTCAGACGGACCTTGATCATCGAGCGCACGGTCAGCTCGCCACGGTCGACGGCCATCTGCGCCTCGGCGGGCGAGGAGTAGACGCCGAATTCCGGGGAGTCCGCGGTGGCGGGCCGGTACTGGCCGGGGGCCTTCTCGTCCAGGCGGGTCAGGTAGTACAGACCGGTGACCATGTCCAGACGCGGCATGGCCAGCGGGCGACCCGAGGCGGGCGAGAGGATGTTGTTCGACGACAGCATCAGGATGCGCGCCTCGGCCTGTGCCTCGGCCGACAGCGGCAGATGGACGGCCATCTGGTCACCGTCGAAGTCGGCGTTGAAGGCCTCACACACCAGCGGGTGCAGCTGGATGGCCTTGCCTTCCACCAGCTGCGGCTCGAAGGCCTGGATGCCCAGGCGGTGCAGGGTGGGCGCACGGTTGAGCAGCACGGGGTGCTCGGCGATGACCTCTTCGAGGACGTCCCACACCTGCGGGCGCTGCCGCTCCACCATCCGCTTGGCGGACTTGATGTTCTGCGCGTGGTTCAGATCCACCAGGCGCTTCATCACGAACGGCTTGAACAGCTCCAGCGCCATCAGCTTGGGCAGACCGCACTGGTGCAGCTTGAGCTGCGGACCGACGACGATGACGGAACGACCCGAGTAGTCGACGCGCTTGCCGAGCAGGTTCTGGCGGAACCGGCCCTGCTTGCCCTTGAGCAGATCCGACAGCGACTTGAGCGGGCGGTTGCCCGGACCGGTCACCGGACGGCCGCGACGGCCGTTGTCGAACAGCGCGTCCACGGACTCCTGCAGCATCCGCTTCTCGTTGTTGACGATGATCTCGGGCGCGCCGAGGTCGATCAGTCGCTTGAGGCGGTTGTTGCGGTTGATCACGCGGCGGTACAGGTCGTTCAGGTCGGAGGTGGCGAAACGGCCACCGTCGAGCTGAACCATCGGGCGCAGCTCCGGCGGGATCACCGGAACGGCGTCGAGCACCATGCCCATCGGCGAGTTGCCGTTGGCCTGGAAGGCCGCGACGACCTTCAGGCGCTTGAGCGCGCGCAGCTTCTTCTGGCCCTTGCCGGAGCGAATGGTCTCGCGCAGCGACTCGGCCTCGGCGTCGATGTCGAAGTTCTCCATCAGCTTCTGGATGGACTCCGCGCCCATCGCGCCGGTGAAGTACTCGCCGTAGCGGTCGACCAGCTCGCGGTAGAGGACCTCGTCCACGATGAGCTGCTTGACCGACAGCTTGGTGAAGGTGGTCCAGATCTCGTCGAGCCGGTCCAGCTCACGCTGGGCGCGATCGCGCAACTGACGCATCTCGCGCTCGCCGCCGTCCTTGACCTTGCGACGGACGTCGGACTTGGCGCCCTCGGCCTCCAGCTCGGCCAGGTCGGCTTCCAGCTTCTGCGCGCGGGCCTCGAGGTCGGCGTCGCGCTGATCGGCGACGGCCTTCTTCTCGACCTCCATCTCGGCTTCGAGCGTGGACAGCTCGTTGTGGCGCAGTTCCTCGTCGACGGCGACGATCACGTAGGCGGCGAAGTAGATGATCTTCTCGAGATCCTTCGGCGCCAGGTCGAGCAGGTAGCCCAGGCGTGAGGGCACGCCCTTGAAGTACCAGATGTGGGTGACCGGAGCGGCCAGCTCGATGTGGCCCATCCGCTCACGGCGCACCTTGGCGCGAGTCACCTCGACGCCACAGCGCTCACAGATGATGCCCTTGAAGCGCACCCGCTTGTACTTGCCGCAGTAGCACTCCCAGTCCCGGGTGGGACCGAAGATCTTCTCGCAGAACAGGCCGTCCTTCTCCGGCTTGAGCGTGCGGTAGTTGATGGTCTCCGGCTTCTTCACCTCGCCGTAGGACCACTGGCGGATGTCGTCGGCGGTGGCCAGGCCGATCCGGAGTTCATCGAAGAAGTTGACGTCTAGCACGTAACTTCCTTTCCCCTGTGCGGGTCGAATTCGAGCAAGAGTTCACTAGTGAGGTCCGGCCGGGTTCCCCGGCCGAACTCGTATCGAGCGCGGGCGGGCGGACGCGCGATGTCGGCGTCCGCCCCGTCCGCCTAGTTCGCCAGATCGTCGACGGTGGCCGCTTCGTTCCTGGACAGGTTGATGCCCAGGTTCGCCGCGGCGCGCTCCAGATCCTCGTCCTCGCCTTCGCGCAACTCGATCGCGGCGCCGTCCGAGGACAGCACCTCGACGTTGAGGCACAGCGACTGGAGTTCCTTGAGGAGCACCTTGAACGATTCCGGGATGCCCGGCTCCGGAATGTTCTCGCCCTTGACGATCGCCTCGTAGACCTTCACACGGCCGACCACGTCGTCGGACTTGATGGTCAGCAGTTCCTGCAGGGTGTAGGCGGCGCCGTAGGCCTGCATCGCCCAGCACTCCATCTCACCGAAGCGCTGACCACCGAACTGTGCCTTACCACCGAGCGGCTGCTGGGTGATCATCGAGTACGGGCCGGTCGAGCGGGCGTGAATCTTGTCGTCGACCAGGTGGTGCAGTTTGAGGATGTACATGTAGCCGACGGCCACCGGGTACGGGAACGGTTCGCCGGAACGACCGTCGAACAGCACCGCCTTGCCGTTGTCGTCGACCATCCGCTCGCCGTCGCGGTTGGGCAGCGTCGAGCCGAGCAGACCGGTGAGCTCTTCCTCGCGGGCACCGTCGAACACCGGGGTGGCGATGTTGGAGTTCTGCGGGGCTCCCCACATCTCCTCCGGCAGCGCCGAGGCCCACTCGGGGTTGCCCTCGACCTGCCAGCCCGCCTTGCCGATCCAGCCCAGATGGGTCTCCAGGATCTGGCCGATGTTCATACGACGCGGCACACCGTGGGTGTTCAGGATGATGTCGACCGGGGTGCCGTCGGGCAGGAACGGCATGTCCTCGGTGGGGAGGATCTTGCCGATGACGCCCTTGTTGCCGTGACGGCCGGCCAGCTTGTCGCCGTCCTGGATCTTGCGCTTCTGCGCCACGTACACCCGGACCAGCTCGTTGACGCCCGGAGGCAGATCGTCGTCGTCCTCGCGGGAGAACACGCGGATGCCGATGACCTTGCCGGACTCGCCGTGCGGCACCTTCAGCGAGGTGTCGCGGACCTCGCGGGCCTTCTCGCCGAAGATCGCACGCAGCAGCCGCTCCTCGGGGGTCAGCTCGGTCTCGCCCTTCGGGGTCACCTTGCCGACCAGGATGTCGCCGTCGCGGACCTCGGCGCCGATGCGGACGATGCCGCGCTCGTCGAGATCGGCCAGCACCTCGTCGGAGACGTTCGGGATGTCCCGGGTGATCTCCTCGGCGCCCAGCTTGGTGTCGCGCGCGTCGATCTCGTGCTCCTCGATGTGGATCGAGGTGAGCACGTCGTCCTCCACGAGGCGCTGCGACAGGATGATCGCGTCCTCGTAGTTGTGGCCTTCCCACGGCATGATCGCCACGAGCAGGTTCTTGCCCAGGGCCATCTCACCGTTCTCGGTGCACGGCCCGTCGGCCAGGACCTGGCCCTGCTCCACGCGCTGTCCCTCGTCCACGATCGGACGCTGGTTCGAGCAGGTGCCCTGGTTGGAGCGGTTGAACTTGCGCATGCGGTAGCTCTTGCGGCTGCCGTCGTCGGCCATCACGGTGACGTAGTCGGCCGAGACCTCCTCGACCACGCCCGCTTTCTCGTTCACCACCACGTCGCCGGCGTCGACCGCGGCGCGCAGCTCCATGCCGGTGCCCACGATCGGAGCCTCGGAACGGATCAGCGGCACGGCCTGACGCTGCATGTTCGCGCCCATGAGGGCACGGTTGGCGTCGTCGTGCTCGAGGAACGGGATCATCGCGGTCGCGACCGAGACCATCTGGCGCGGCGAGACGTCCATGAAGTCGACCTCGGAGGCCGCGACGTACTCCATCTCCTCGTTGCCGCGGCGGCACAGCACCCGGTCGTCGAGGAAGGTGCCGTCGGGGCCGACCGGCGAGTTGGCCTGGGCACGCACGTGCCGGTCCTCTTCGTCGGCGGTGAGGTAGACGACCTCGTCGGTGACCCGGCCGTTCTCGACCCGGCGGTACGGGGTCTCGATGAAGCCGAACGGGTTGACCCGCGCGTACACCGACAGCGAGCCGATCAGGCCGATGTTCGGGCCTTCCGGGGTCTCGATCGGGCACATGCGGCCGTAGTGCGAGGGGTGCACGTCGCGCACTTCCAGGCCGGCGCGCTCACGGGACAGACCGCCGGGGCCGAGCGCCGACAGGCGGCGCTTGTGGGTCAGGCCCGACAGCGGGTTGTTCTGGTCCATGAACTGCGACAGCTGGGAGGTTCCGAAGAACTCCTTGATCGCGGCGACGACCGGGCGGATGTTGATCAGGGTCTGCGGCGTGATGGCCTCGACGTCCTGGGTGGTCATCCGCTCGCGGACCACGCGCTCCATACGGGAGAGGCCGACCCGGATCTGGTTCTGGATCAGCTCGCCGACGGTGCGCAGGCGACGGTTGCCGAAGTGGTCGATGTCGTCGACCTCGACGGGCACCTCTTCGCCGCCGGGCGCGGTCATCACCTTGTCACCCGCGTGCAGGCGGACCAGGTACTCGATCGTGGTGACGATGTCGTCCTTGGTCAGCACCGAGCCGGTGACCGGGACACCCAGGTTGATGCCGAGCTTCTTGTTGATCTTGTAACGACCGACGCGCGCCAGGTCGTAGCGCTTCTCCTTGAAGAACAGGTTCTCCAGCAGGGTCTGCGCGGACTCCTTGGTCGGCGGCTCGCCCGGACGCAGCTTGCGGTAGATGTCCAGCAGCGCCTCGTCCTGACCGGCGGTGTTGTCCTTCTCCAGGGTGGACATCATGATCTCGGAGAAACCGAAGCGCTCGGCGATCTCCTCGGTGCTCCAGCCCAGCGCCTTGAGCAGCACGGTGACCGGCTGACGACGCTTGCGATCGATGCGCACGCCGACGGTGTCGCGCTTGTCGACGTCGAACTCGAGCCAGGCGCCGCGCGAGGGGATCACGCGCACGCTGTGCAGATCCTTCTCGGTGCCCTTGTCGATGCTGTGGTCGAAGTAGACGCCCGGCGAGCGGACCAGCTGCGAGACGACCACGCGCTCGGTGCCGTTGATGATGAACGTGCCCTTGTCGGTCATCATCGGGAAGTCACCCATGAAGACCGTCTGGCTCTTGATCTCACCGGTGTTGTTGTTGATGAACTCCGCGGTGACGAACAGCGGAGCTGCGTAGGTCATGTCCTTTTCTTTGCACTCGTCGATCGAGGCCTTGACCTCTTCGAAGCGAGGATCGGAGAAGGACAGGGACATGGAGCCGGAGAAGTCCTCGATCGGCGAGAGCTCCTCGAGCACCTCCTCCAGTCCACCGACCAGTCCGACGTCGCCGCGAGCGGCGGCCCGCTCACGCCAATCCGGCGAACCGATCAACCAGGCGAACGATTCCGTTTGTAGATCGAGAAGACCGGGCACCTCCAAGGGTTCACGGATCTTCGCGAAAGACACCCGCTTCGGGGCTCCGGGGATTCCGGCAACTGCCTTGGTCTGGGTGGAGACTGCCAAGATGCGTCCTTCCAGCACCTCACGCGCGTCGCGTGGTGGTCCGCGACCGTCGCTTGCTTCTGCTACGAATTCCGCTGGTCACAACCCGAACGAAACTCGAACAGGCAACGACGGAAGCAACACCGGAAGGGTGGAACTCACGTGTGCGAATCGAGGTATGGACAGGAGGCAGCCAGCGCAACGTCCAAACTTACACCCCTGGGCACGGACATGTCAAAGTACCATCCGTGTGATCCAGCGAGCCCGCGGCGCGCCGAGCCTTCTCCGCTCCCCGTAACGCTGGCTGCGCCGGGAGCTACGGAGTCGGTCGGACCGCCTCTGACAGCTCTCACTGTTGTCCAATAGCGTGACGGGTCGGGCGAAACTCGTCAAGTGGCAGGAGCGACCGGTGCCCGCCGAGAACGACTGCGGGAGTATGAATTCGCAGGTCACCTGGGGTACGCCGGTCCGCTGCCGCACCCCGGCCGCGACAGCGTGCCCGCGTCCGCCCACGACGACGAAATGCCGGTGCGATTTCGGAAATCGCACCGGCACACGGCATTCGGGTACTGTCCCGGCGGGCGGTCAGCTCTTGGACATGTCCCGGCGGACGGTGGTGTCGTAGGAGTTGTCGGAGTAGGCGGGCAGGATCTGGGTGTCGTCGCTGCTGTCCAGCGACTCGCGGATGGCGGCCTGGGCGGCCGGGGGCAGGGTGTGCATGATCTCGCGGACCCGCGCCTGCCGGCGTCCGACGGCCTGGCGGACCGGCATACCGGGAGTGGCGCGCATCTGCGGAATGATGCCCTCGACCTCCTCGGCGCCGCCGTGATGGTGCCCGGCATCGACCATCGCCTGCTCGCGCGCCATCTGCGCCTCGTCCTTCTCCTCCGACATACCGATCGGGCCGATCATCCGGCCGTTGAGGAACTGCTTGACCACCGGCTCCTCCGAGGTCAGCAACACCTCCCGCGGACCGAACATCACCAACTGACGGCGGAACAACATGCCGATGTTGTCCGGCACCGTCCGCGCGAGGTTGATGTTGTGGGTCACGATCAGGATCGTCGCGTCGATCTGAGCGTTGATATCGATCAACAACTGCGACAGATACGAAGTACGCACCGGATCCAGACCCGAGTCCGGCTCGTCGACCAGGATGA